>DAOTUK010000306.1:0-20461 GCA_034437375.1 Chloroflexaceae bacterium
CGGGCGCGGTAGCCGGGTAGTTCGGCCATATCGAGCAATGCGGTGTAGAGGCGCAGCGCGGTGTGGTCGTCGCCCTGCTGGCGGTAGAGGACGATGGCGTGTTCAAAACTGGCGGCGCGTTGGGCCGGGTCAAGGTTGGCGTGGGCCGCAAATTCGTAGCTCTGGGCCGCCGGGCCGGTTTGCCCAAGCGTTTGCTGTTGGGCGGCCTGGCGCATGGCGGCGTAGGGGGCAAGCGGGGTGTGCAGGTCGCGGTAGCGCTGGTAGGCGGCGATGGCTTCGGAGGCCTGGCCAAGCTCTTCGTAGCAGCGGGCCAACCAGAAGAGAGCGGGGGCCGTCAGGCTATCCTGCTCTGGCGCTTCGACCACTTCTGCAAAGGCGGCGCGGGCGGATGTCCAGTGTTCGCGGCGGGCAAAACTTTCGGCAAGATAGTAGCGGGCACGGCGAGCTTCGGGCACGCCGGGGTGGTGGTCAAGCAGGGCGCGGAGGTCTTGTGCGGCGCGTTCGTCGTCGCTGATGGCGCGGCGCTCCATAGCGTGGCGCAGCAGTTCGGCGGGTGGGGGTACGGTGGTGGGGGGGGCGCTGGCGGTGGTGGCGGAGAGGGGCGCTGGCGGTGGCTCGTCGGGACGGCCACACGCGGAGAGCAGCAGCAGGAGGACGAGTAGGAGGTAGCGGGGGCGGTGGTGCATACGTGGTATTGTACCATGGGTGGGGCGATATAGTTGTCCCCCCGGCCCTATCAACCAGCAATCGTCGCCGCGTCTCCCATTGCCAACGAGGTCGCGTGGCGGGAAGATACCCCCTTCTTCGGAGGTGGTTTCGTCAACGCGCCAACGTGCGCAAGTAAATCATCCGCCTGGAAGGGCCAATCCAGGCAATCATCGCCGGGTAACGGAAGCGAACTACACGAACAAAGCGCGGCATCTCTAGTCAATAACATAATAGGAATAGGATACATCTGGCGAATGTGTTGTACCAACTCGGTACAATCTTCACCATTCAAATGGGCGTCAAGTAAAATCATAGCGGGGTGGGTTTTATCAAGAAACCGTAGCAGCATGCTCCTATCGCTGGCCTCGTACACCGTATAGCCGGCCTCGCTTAACAAAAACGAGGACAACTCACGCCGAAGAACATTACTAATGGCCACAATAATTTCCATACTACCCACCTTTCCCTACAACATACAACACGACTCACCAAATACTGGTTTCCCCTTCGATTCCTACTCCTTACCTATTGAAACGAAAAACCCGTCTTTATGTTACGCTGTCTCTTCTATTATAACATTCTTTTGGAGCACAGGCCCCATTTATCTAGTACAGAGAAACCGCTAAATACCCAATATCTTAACAAAATTTTACCATTTCGAGTTACAGTCTGGTTACGTTTACGCTGTTTTTTTGCCTTTTTGATGCGCAATAATCACATTGTCAAGATAATGGCCGTCAAAACCATCGCCGCTTCAAGATAGCCTTACGTGAAATAATCTCCCATTACCTCCGTTAGCAGGGGAGGATTATGCTTGCGCTTGCGGAGAAAACGCGGCAGGGCGGCCAGCGCATCCCGCTGCCCCCGCAGACGGGCCCGCGCGGCCGGCTCGCGCACATGCCAGAGCGCGTGCAGCGCAAAGCGTACCTGCGCCGCCAACATCGCCCCCCAGGAGCGCCGTACGACCGCGGCCGGCATATTCTTCGCCCACACCAGCGGAATATTGCGCCCGCAATAATAGCTGGCCAGCGCCCCACCACCCGTCGCGCTCAGGCGGTGGTACACCACGGCGGTAGGCACAAAGAGCGTGCGGACGCCCCCCAGACGCGCCCGCACATTCAAATCTACATCCTCACAATACATTACCAGATCTTCATCAAACACCTTGCCGCCCTCGCTCAAGCGGTCAAGCGTTGCGCGGCGGTAGGCCGCCGCGGCCGCGCAGGGGCCAAACACCTCGCCCAGCACATCATATTGCCCGCGGTCGCGCTGCCATACCCCGCGACTATCCGGCACGCCATTCAAACGGTAGTAATCGCCCGCCGAGTGGATATGGTCGCGGCGGTCAAATAGCAACAGCTTGCTGGCCGCAAAATCATAGCCGGGGTAGCGTTCCAACGCTCCTACCAGGTGCGCAAGCCAGCGGGGGTGCGCCTCGGTATCATTGTTCAGCAATACCACCATGTCGCCATGGGTTGCCCGCAAAGCCGCGTTGACCGCCGTAGCCAGGCCACTATTGTGCGCCAGGGCCACCACGCACACCTCCGGGTAGCGCTCGGCTAATAGCGTCAACGAGCTATCGCTGCTACCATCATCTACCACTGTCACCAGAAAGTCGCGGCGGGTCTGGGCCCGCAACGCATCCAGGCACACCGGCAGGAGCGCGACGCCGTTATAGTTAGGAATGATCACATCTATCAAGAGGTCTCCGCTATCTCCTTTCGCATTTCCTCAATCATGCGGCTAATTTCCAACCCTACCAGCCGGTCGGTCAGGGCGCGGCTCTGGCCCGTCATACGCTCGGTGGCCTCAACATAGCTCAGGAAATAGCCTTCGGCAATCAAGCCGGTAATCGTGTCACAGACGCGCTTGAACGCGCCATACACCAGTTTGGCCTTCTCATACTCGAAGTTCTCCAGACATTTCTGAAGAAACATCTGCTGAACGCGGCTCATCATGCCAATCATAAACGGGTCGGTCACACGGCGCGGAATATGTACCAACCCGATAATCCACTGCCGCCGCCAGAAATCCATATCTATATTCCCGCTCGTTACCTCAAGATACCAATCGGTCAACGTTGTCTCGCGGGCCGGACGTTCGCCCGGCTGAAACACATGCGACGTTGGCGCATAGCCATAGAGTGTATCATAAAAATGCGCGTTGAGCTCATCTACCCATTGCTGCGTCTGGGGTGCAGCATCCTTTAAAACTTGATAATCCGCTTCGGTCAAGCCAGTCAAGGCCTGTAAATCGGTCAATACCTGCTCCATATTTTTTGAGCCTCCTGCTATAGGTCTTAATACCCCGGCGATCTGAAACAATGATCTCGCTGCTTTCTATTCTAGCATTATTTTGCATCAGGAAACAAGATATGCCTATACGTACGTAGGGCGATTGCAACGTCGCCAGGGCGACGACAGCACCAGGTTTTGCTGCATGCGCAGACGTTGGTTTGCACCTTTGGCGCCACACCCCCCAAAATAAGGTAGTTTTGCGGGGTTGACCCCACAACCTCCCCAGGCATTCTCGTTGTGGTCAGACTTCGCCACCCCCTCACACCAACCCGATTTGGATATTTCATACAAATGAAATCAGTTTGTTTTTGTTGAAAGTGTACAAAGCCTATGCTATGATGATTTCAAGAAGAAAAAACGTCCTTCGGGAACAGGACTATAAAGGCACCAGAGAAGCTGTAACTGTGCAGCAATGGCGCAAAGCACAAAAAGAATAGAAAGGAAGATGATATGCACGCCCCGGATTATACCCATACTACTGTTGGTGAGATTGTTGGAGAGAATATCGAGATAAGCCACGCCCTACGCTCGCACCATGTTGATGTCGCGGTAAGCCGCAAGCTGACCATGGCCGAAGTCGCCCAGGCGGTTTCAACTCCTACCGATGAGTTGCTTGCCGTGATGGAATACCGACTACGCCGGGCCGCTCGCAAGAGCTAGTACCAGACACCATGGATGCATAGGTAGTAGGCAAATAGAGAGCGGAGAAAAGGGAGTTGTCGCCTGGGGCGACAGCTCCCTTTTCCGTTCCCACCCCTTGATACCTTTCTTTGTCTATCGCAATCTTACGTAGCTCGTAAACTCCATACCTGGGAGCGTAGGCGTCTCGCCGGCTCCGGAGCGGGCCAGAGGCCCGCGCTCCCAGGAGCGGAAACCGTTCTGGCATACCCTTCCTCTGCAAAAAAGCATGACAATTTGGCAACAATCCCCTATTCTGTGCAGAAACTACCTATGGTAGGAGTGTTTGTGCGCGATAAGATATGCTATAATTGCCAAACTATAAGGAAACATAATCGTTTCAGCAAACCCGCCTGGTATCTTGAAAGGAGACGTTTTTATGAATATACAAGCGCTTGATCTGGCGCAGGAAGAAGTGGTAGATCTTTGCCAACGCTACCATATTCGTCGTCTGGCTATGGTTGGCACTATTCTGAGCGATAATTCACGAGCAACCAGCAATATCAACGTGCTGGTTGAGTTTGAGCCGGGGCACGTGCCCGGCCTATCGCTGGTGAAGATACCCAACGAGCTTTCGAGCCTCTTTGGGGGCTGTCCGGTGGATATGGTCGCGCCCAACTTCTTTAACGAGCGCATGCGCGAGCATGTGCTGTCGGGAGCCGAAGATATTTATCTTCAGGGGCAGGTGGGCAAAACCCAGTTGTCGGGTGTTCCGCAGAGTGTCAAAATGATGGTGGTTGGCGATGAGTCAGCACCAGACGGAGACAGGTAACCACCCTTACGGCCTCGTATCACCCACTCCTACGCGCCGCAAGCTGTGCGGTATCTCGCGGACTATAGCCAGCAACAGCGCCAACTCCCGTTGGTCGGGTCTGGCTCGGTTCAACAACCCGCGCAGGGTACGCATCGTCGGCATTGTTTGCCCTCCCTTGAAAAAGTCTATCGCCCACAACGCATGTTCCAGAGCGTCTACAAACGTGTCCAGTTGCCCACCGGTGACCGCCGGGGGGGGCTGTGGTGGGGTATGCTCTGGCGTGGTGTGGCGCAGAGCGGTATGCGCCATACGCACTTCGTAGGCCAGGAGCAATACGGCATGGGCCAGGTTGAGCGAGGGGTAGTCGGGGTGGGTTGGCAAGGTGAGCAGCGTATGGCAGCGGTCAAGCGCAGCATTATCCAGGCCGTTGTCTTCGGGGCCAAACAGCAGCGCGACGGTTTCGCTCGCAACGCGCTGACAGATGGTAGCGGCCAGCGCGCGTATATCGGTTTGGATGGGATGGTTGCTGCGAGCGCGAGCGGTGGTGCCCACCACATATTGCGTGTCGCTCAGCGCTTCGTCAAGCGTCGCATAGACGCTAGTAGTTGTGAGTATATCCTCACTGCGATGGGCAATACCGGTGACATCGGCGGGGTCAAAGGGCGGCGGGGACACCAGGCGGAGACGCGCCAACCCCATATTCTTCATCACGCGCACGACCCCGCCAATGTTGACCACCTTGCGCGGCTGGTGGAGCACCACAATCAGCGATTGGAGGCTGGCATCATCGTTCATCGTCCCTCCATTGCCCGCGGTATAGCCGCCCGCCTCACTCCTCGCATGCTTCTATCTGTTCAAGCGCCTTTTGGGTTAAGCGCTCCAATTCACGGTTGACGACTACCTGCCATTCTTCGGCTTCTTTATCTTCCAACGCCCCGCCGCCATACTTCAGCTCCATAGCCAGATCCCACCCGCGCTTCAGGGCAAAGGTTTCCAACTCCTTTTGCCGACTTGGTACCCAACGTCGTTTGACAAAATGCTTAAAGGCTATCTCCATCCGTTTCGAGCCATCAGGGTTGAGTGCGGGCAGGGGAAACCATTGCTCATGATCTTTTTCATCTGGTTTTGCTGCGCTGGTGAAGTAAATTTCCTGGTGGGTAATGGAGTAGCGATACTCGCCGGGGCCATCGTATTTGGCCGGATTGCCGGCAATTGCGCCCATCAACATACGACTACTTGGTGCCATGGCTACCAACCTCTTTCTGTTTGTGCAGTTCTTCTATTTCATTTTATGACAGGTTTGCGTGTTCTGCAAGCCGATCTTGCCTGGCGGCGTGTGTGGAGTATCCATTGCACACCCGCCCCAGGGGGGGCAGACCGCCAGTATCACGTCAGGTACAGATGGGCCAGCAGCAGCATGATAACCAGAACAGCCGTCGCTACGATAAGGTAGATTGGCCAGAGGGGCAGGCGGGGAGGGCGAGGATACCCAAGCAGCGCATGTAAATCTATTTCCAGAAAATCGCTATAGGTATACAAGATTTTGCGGCGCTGTGCGCGGGGGATGTATCCAAAGTGTTCGCGCTCCACCGCTTGCAAAAACTCCCACTGGATGCCGCACGCGCTGCCGGCCTGGTGCAGCGACAGCCCCCGCAAGCGGCGGGCCCTGGCAAACGTTGGCCCAAGCATGACCCGCGGCGACGCCGCGTTGTCGGGCGCGTCTACGGCCGGTTGCGGGGGGCGTTGGGAGGCAACCGGTTGCGGTTGAGGACGATAGCTGGCCCCGTTGGTACGCGGCGGCGGCAGATGGGCAACCTGCTTGTGCGCGGGCATCGTGGCCGTGGCGCGGGGGGACGGGGTGGGGCGGGCCGTACTGCTGCGCGTGCTATGGGCCGGGGCATTAACATAGTCACTGCGGCGCAGTTGGGTTTCGACGCGAGCCAGCAATTCCGAGAGGCTAAAGGGCTTGGAAATGTAGTCATCCGCACCGACGCGAAGCCCGGTCACAACATCGTTGTCGGCGCTCTTGGCGGTCAGCATAATAATGGGAATGCTCGAACAGGAGCGTATCTGGTTGCAGACGTCCCACCCGCTCATGTCTGGCATAACGACATCCAGTAGCACCAGATCGGGGTGTTCAAGGAAGAGGCGCTCCAGGGCCTCGCGCCCGTTCTGGGCCACGCAAACCTGGTAGCCGGCCCCTCCCAGTTGATACCCCAGGAGTTGTCGAATCAGGGGGTCGTCATCTACCACCATTATTTTCGTCATGTCGTTTTCCTTTTACGCCTTGTACCAACTTCACGTGATTATTGCTCTGTATTGCTCAGCATCGGACGTATGCGTATCACACCATAATTCGATTGATAACCTATAGTGTTCCGTGGTCTGGTGTGCGTTCGCATCACCTGTTCTCGCGTCACGCCTCACCCGTCACTGGTATCACGTGGCTTTGCCTCACATATCACTCGTTGGTTATGTCTACGTTTGATGCCATACACAAGTTGCTTTCTCTGCTGGTGAAAGAATAGAACGAAGATTGTAGCACTTTTTTTCGCAACGGTATGGAGCCCATTGTCATGGTTTCCCTGGTCTATGGCGATGCGTGGTTGTGGTCTGTTCCTTGCTTACGGGACATGTGCAACCAGCAGGTGACAGAGCGCCTCTCCCGCCCACAAGCGCACCGCCGCTGATAGCGCCATATCCTCGGCCAGCACGCCAAGCGTATAGTGAGCCAGAGCCGCCCCGCCCCCCCCCGCCCGCGCCAGAAGCGCCAGCGACTCGCCACAGCGGCGTTGCAGGGGAATGGGGGTGTCCGGCTGGTAGAGACACGCTGTCAGCGCTTCCACAGCCTCGGCGCGACCAGTGCGGCCCAGGAGCACCGCAATGCTGCGCCGCAGGGAGGGCGCTTCGGCCTGATTAAGTAGCAGACTGCACAGGGTCGGGAGGTGGTCGCCAACGCTATCGGGCCCAACCTCTTCCAGAGCGCGGAGGCGCAACACCAGCGGGGCGTCCTGGTTGGCAACCAGCACCATAGTATGCGAATCGTCGGGCCACAACGAGAGCAGGCAATCGAGGGCTTGCAGTTGGAGGGGCAGCACAGCGCTATCCAGAAAGCGCCGCAGGAACGGGAGGTATTCGGCTCCACACAGGCGCAGCAAGGCGATGACCGCGTGCAGACGGACGGGTTCGGCAAAGACGGTGCTCTGGGAAATACGGACCAGGGTAGGGGCAACGCTGCTATCGCCAATGCTGGCGATGGACTCTAGCGCGGCCAGGGCTACCGCGCTCTGCTCGCTCTGCGCATAGCGCAAGATATGTACCAGCGCCTCCTGGTCGCGGGCCCGCCCGAGCGCCGCCAACACGCCGATAACCAGGTCGGGCGGCTCCTGCTCCCGGTGCAACACATCGCGGAACCAGCGGCGCGTCTCGGTGGCCAGGTCGGGCGGCAACGCCCGGGCCGCCGTACCACGCAACGCAGGTAGGGCGCTGCTATCCATCACCACCGCGAGAAGCGTTTCTGTCGCAATCGGGTCGGCTATCGGACTGAGCGCCAGTATCGCCTGGGTACGCATATGCGCCGGGGCGTCGGTCTGTCCGGCCAGCGTACGCAGCGCCAGCATCGCCTGGCTGGTCTGGTGCTGGCCAAGCATCAGCGCAATATGACCCTTGATAAACGGGTCAAGCGTCTGGTCGTGCAGGGCGCGTATCAGCACCGGCTCGCTGGCGGGGTGGGCGCCAAGTCGCTCCACAGCCAACCATCGGATCATCGGGTCAAGCATCTGGTTACCAAGCAGGGCCCTGAGTTCATTGCTTCCGTTGGTGCTACTCAGTTGTGCAATAGCCGCCAGGATGGGCCGCATCTCGTAGGGGGGGGCATCTTGCAGGAGCGCGAAGAGCATACCCTGAAGGGCCGGGCGCAGTTGGGCCGGTGCTTCGGGCGCGGCGCTCTGGCCAACCCGCACCAGCGCATCAACGGCGGCCAGGCGTACCTGGCTAACGGCCTGTTCAATGAACTCTTTGAAACTGGTCGGGTTCTCTGCTTCGATACCCCCGGCTGAGCAAGCATCCAGCAACACCAGGCGGGCCTCTTCGGGCATAGCGACTGCTTGCCACGTATCCGAGGGCGCTGTTTCAAGCGCGGGAGCCAGCGTACACCACGCTATGCGTACCCGCTCGAACGTCTCTCGCTCCAATATAGCCCGCAGCAACGGTATCGCCTTCGGGGTAGCAATCGTTCCAACAGCGCGAAGTACCGCCACCTTGAGCGCCGTATCTATGCCAGCGGACGCAAACGCGGCCTGCAATCCCTCCAACACAGCCGCTTGAACCGCCGCATGTTGCCCCAGATACCCCAGGGCCCCAACCGCCGCTTGCCGTACCAGCGCGGGAGCCGTGCGCTCCACGGCAACGCGGCAGAGGGCCGGCAGAGCGCTGGTTGTACCGCCCTGGGCCAGCAGACGGAGCGCAACGGCCCGCAAGAGCGGGGGGAGCGTTTCCATAGGCACCAGGCGCAGCAACAAAGCCGCGGCAGCGGGGGTATGCTGCGCGAGCAACACCAGCGCCCGCCCACGCCCGGCCAGCGGGAGCACGGTACCAAGCGCCCCCCGAACCAGCAGCGCATTAGCCGCTCTGGTATGACAGGACGCCACCTGTTCCAACGCATCGCGCTGCGCCTCCCACGACGACTCGGCCCTGAGCATAATGCTGCTGAGCAAATCAAGCGACTGGTGCGGCGCACGCGCGTGCAGCGCTTCCAGCGCCGTCTGGCGTATCGTCGGGTCGTGGTCTACCCCCACACGCTTGAGCAGCGCCAGGGTTGTTTCATCGTTGGCATCGGGTAAAAGCGTCATAGCGGCCTGGCGCAGCGAGTCGGGGGTAGCGGGGTCGTACAGCAGAGTCTGCGCCACCTGCAAGCGGCGCTCGTTGCTCACCCTCTCCCCGTACAAAGCCGCTACCCATACGCGCATATCGGTATGCTCGGCCAGGTAGCGGCGGTCTGCGCTGCTGCCAAGCGCCAGCATATAGCCGCGGGCCGCGCAGGATAGTTCATCGGGCGGCGGGGATGCCTGGCGCAAGAGCCGCGCCACCTCCGCTACCTGCTGAAGCAACACATCTACCACCGTCCAGCGCAGCGCGGCCCGCAACGCCCCATCATCCAACAGCGCCAGTAGGGCCGGAGTATCCAGGAGCGGAGCAACCCGCGCCAACAACAAACACAGACGTTTCTCCTCTAGAGCATCACTGGCGGCCTTAAACAAATCGGGCAGCACCGGCGCCAGCAGCGCCAGCATATGCTGGCCCGGCCCGTGCATTGTCTGCGCCGCAACCACTTCTAGCACCTCGACACCCCAGGCGGGAATATGGGCCGGGCGCTCGCGGAAGCACACCACCAGGCTGAACAGGTCGGAGGCCGTTTCAGCTTGCCACAACTGGCGCAAGACAGGCTGTGGGTCGGGCAGCAGGCCGGCCAGCAACAGCCCCACCTCGGCGCGGTCTGTCGGCTCAAGATGGGACAACATCGTCGGATCGTTGGCCCCGGCTATGTCCCGCGCCATATCGTAGTGGCGCAGCGGCGATAGCGTCGAAACAGTATCCAGGTGTTGCTCCGTGGGGTGGTGTCCATTGCTGCCGTGCTGGTGCTGGTTGGGGTTCGCGTTGCGGAGGAGTACCCTGGCGCGCTGGTAAAGTTGGGCCCGCGTGTCGGGCACCCCATCGTGGGGATAGGAGAGCGCCAGCAGCACCAAATCGCGCAGGCGTTGCCCCAGAGTATCCAGCGGCGCGCCCGCCTGGAGCGCTTCCTGCAAGGGGGTCGGGTCGTGGTTGGGGAGCAGGCGGGACAGCCACAGCTCGCGGCGTTCCTGGTCGGGGGATGCCAGATTCCATACCTGAACATTGCCCCACGTTTCGCCCGTATTTGGCAAGGACAACACCACCTGCGCGCCGGGCCAGAGCGACGGTAGGGACAGCAGAAAGGCTCGCCAATCGGCCCGCCGTGCGGGTGGTAGCGTTTCCCACTCGTCAACCAGCAGCACCCAGGGTTGCCGACTGGCTGCACCCATATGGCTTTCCAACGGCAAGGGAAGCCCGGTCGTACTGAGCAGGGTCGCCACCACGGTACGCGGGGCCAGAGCGGGATTATCTACCTGCGCCAGGGGCAAGGGCAGTACGGGGGTAGATTGCTCTTTCCGGGCCCAATGCCAGGCTATCTGGGCCAGGGCTAGACTGCGCCCGCTCCCGACCGGCCCACACAGCGCCACCGCCGGGCTAGAGCGAAAGGGGGCCGCCGCGTCAAACTGGCAACCATCAATGGAGAAAAGCGGGAGATGGATAAGCGGGGGGAGCATCTGGAACAACGGATACGCGGCCATGCGCTCACGCAACGAGCTGTGGTAGCGTCGTAGGGGCGCACGACGACGTAAAAATTGGAGCACACCGGGCATGACCATGAGCTACTCACCCTGCTGAATACGACCAGGTACGGTTGATTGCTGCTCGGTGTTCTGTCGCCCGCGTGTGGTTGTATCACGTGGTTTTGCCCCGCGCATCACCCGTCACTGGTATACCCTCTCGCTGCTAGATACAAGAATCGTACGCTGTTCTGGTACCTTTCAGCAAGGTATTGAGATTACAAGAGGGTGAAGAAACGGGAAGCGGGGAAGCGGGGAAGCGGGGAAGCGGGGAAGCGGGGAAGCGCTCTCCCGCTCAGGCCGCTCTGTAGAGCGCCTCGAGCCGTGCCACCAGCGCCCCCTCGTCATAGCGCAAATCCAGCGTGCGTTGGCCGCCCTCGCGCAGGCGTTGGCGTAGCCGCGCATCGCCCAACAAACGCATGGTCGCGCGGGCCAGCGCTTCCACATCGCCATAGGGCACCAGCAACCCATTGTCGCCATCCTGCACAATCTCGTTGACAACGGGAATATCTGTGGTGATGGGAGGGCAACCGGCCGCCATCGCTTCCAGCAGCGGCAGACCGAACCCCTCAAAGCGCGTGGGAAAGAGGAAGGCATCACAGGCGCGGTAGAGGTTCACCAGGTCGTCGTCCGAGAGATAGCCAAGCATATGCACGTGCTGCGCCACGCCCAACTGCCGCGCCAGGTCAAGCATATGCTCGCGTTGGGCCTGGTTGAGCCCCGACACAATCAGCAGCGAAGCCTGGGGGTAAGCATCCACCACAGCCGGCAACGCCCGCAACGCCAGATCATACCCCTTGCGCGGCGTCATCTGGCCCACAAACAATATCCACGGGCGCGGGTAGGCATCGTCCGGTGGGCGCGGGGCAACCCCCTGAATAAAGGGCCGGTCTATCCACAGCGGCACAACCGCTTGCGGCTGTGCCAAACCAAAGCGGCGCATCACCTCCGCCTCGAAATGCGAACAGGGGGCCAGCGCGGTGGCCGCCCGCAGCGGCCAATGTAGCCGATAGTTGCGGAGCACATCGCGCGGGCGGCGCTCTAGCAGCAGTTGGCGCAGCGCGGCGCGGCGCGTAAAGGCGAGCCGCTCAAACGTTGGCGCAACTTCGTAGGGGCGTTCGCGGTCGGGGGTCGCGTAGGCATCGTGGAAGGGGCCAAGCCAGGTATACACCGTAGGAATGCGATGGCGCAGGGCCCAGGCCGTCGTCTGGGCGGCCAGGACATTGCGCGGGTGGTAGAGGTGGATAACGTCCGGGCGGGGGATACGCCGCAGCGCCCACGACAGACGCAGGTTGGGCCAGTACGCCGACGCCACCCGCACCACGTCTACCCCGTCTATCTGCTCGTGGCGCGTAGCCAGGGCCGGGCGCCGCGGATCATGCGTACCAATAGCCCACACGGTATGCCCGCGTTGGCGCAGGGCCAGCGCTACCACCCGCTCTGGCCAGTGGCGGAACGTGCGCGTGACCCCGCCAAGCCCGACAATCAGAATATTCATTCGACCCTCTCTAAAAGCACAAACTGCCCATCATCCACCAGCGTGCGCCACCGTTCGCTATGCTGCAACGCCCGCAAGCGCCCCCTATCCTCCGGCGGTACCTCATCCAGATCGGCCAGCAGATAGCGCCCCCGTTCGGCAAACTCCGGCGGGTAGATAACATTGCCGGGGAAAAAGTAGAGCTCGCGGCGGCGGGCCATATGGGCCCCCAACGCACTCGTCACCGTCAGCGGCGCGTCGGGCGGCACACGCTGCATCAGCGTCTGGGCCTGGGCAATGTGCTGCCCGTCACGCGGGCGGGTAGCCAGATGTATCAACGGTGAACGGATGAGAAGTTGGGCCGCCAGGGCCGCCGCCACCAGCGCCCCCGCCAACCAGGGTTTGCTGCGCTGGTACCAGCGATGCCAGGCCGGTTCCGCCTCCGGCCTGGGCGGGGTACTCACCGCATAGATAGTCGCTATCAGCAGAAAGGGCACCACAAACGCCTGGTAATGGTAGCGGATGCTCCAATGAATATGCTCGGTGGAAAGCAGATTGATAGCCAGGGCCGGCAACGCCATCAGCAGAATATCCGGGCGCAGCAGCGGCAGGAAGAGCAGCGGCGCAAACAGTTCGAACAGGTAGCGCAGTTTGCCCGGCGTCACAACATGCTGCACCACGTAGCCGGGCCGCAGTACCAGCGTCCGCAGCATCTCAAGCGGCCCATCGCCTAGCCACGCAAACACAAAGCCGTAGAGAAAGCCGTGATCCTCGCGGAAGGCGGGGATAAACACCTTCAGACAGAGCACAAACCACCCCACTCCCACCACGCCCGGCCCCACCACCCACGGCCACGGGCGGCGGTGGAGCAACGCATAGCCCCCCATAGCCGCCAGCGTCAATCCCGCCTCAGAGCGTGTCCAGATAGCCAGCACCCCCGCCGCCAGAAAGAGGCCCAACTGCCGGCGCTCGAAAAAGAGAAAGGCCCAGAGAAACAACACCGTGCCCACTGTGCGTATCTGAAATTCGTACAGGATAGCGTATTGCACCGGCAGCAGCGCACAGTAGAGCAGCGCCGCCAGCACCCCATAGCCCCCCGACCCCGTACGGTCACGGGCCAGCAAGAAGAGCGGCACTGTACCCGACGCGGCCAGTACCACCTGCGCTACCAGCATCGTCTCGGTGCGCGGCACCAGCGCGTAGAGCGGCGCAAGCAGCAACTCGGCTAGAATAATATCTACCCCCAGATAGGAGTGCGTCGCACCCTTGGGCGAAATTTCGGCAATGCGTCCATGAATGGTATTCCACAACACCTGCTCATGCACGCCCAGGTCAAAGCCCATCCAGAAGGAGTGATATTTGTAGAGCGCGGCAGCGGAGAAGATAAGCGCATAGGCCATCGTGAGGGCGGCCAGCAGACGCACCGCATACCGATTGAGCAATCGTCCCAATTGAGTCATAAAGCTGCGCTCACGCGGAGGAGCAACAAAAACCCGATACTATTACTGGTATCAATGGGGGGAGTATACCACACTTCCGGCGGAGGGGAGACCGGGGGGCTTGCACTATCGCCCCCCGGCGCGAGGTCATCCTTACAGGGGTTTAATACTATAGACGCGCTCGTCGGGTGTGGCCCCTTCTGCGTGGGAGCCAATAAAGGTTTGCCCGGTTACGGCGCTAATAGCGCCGACCAGCACCCCGACGGTGTAGGTTGGGGAAACGCACTCTTTCGAACGTACCTCATACCCCCCATCTTCTGTTTCCTTCAAATTCTGCAATAGACACAGGCGGGTGCCATCGGGCCCAAGCGCTTTGAGCAATTCTTCCTGAAGATGTGCGGCGGCGGGTTTCGAACCCAACAGGCCCAATTCCTCTATCAGGTCGTGTCCACGCTGCCGCCCGGCGTCGGTCACGAGCGCGGGTCCGGCCAGGTCTAATGCATCATCGTGGAGATAGCGAAAGCATGTCACGCTCATAAAGGGGCCGAGCGTTGGTCGGTTGATCTGAATGTCCTTATTCATCCTGGACTCCTTCCATAAACTAAACTTTCCGGCGCATCAGAGTACCTTGCCGATTTCCTGCGATGCTTCGCGGGCTTCAAGCCGCACCAGACCAAGGTTAGCACCCTGTTGCAGATTGATTGCCAGGAGGCTTTGTTCACCAGATGGCAACACCATAAACAACCCGTCATCTGCTTCAATAATGGTTTCCTTGGGGAACCCGATTTTCAACTCCCCAGAGACGCGGCGCGTCACACCCATCATCGTTGCGGCAACGGCCCCAACACGGTCAGCATTGACTTCCGCAGACATACGCGATACAAGGACGATGCCATCCATACCCACGGCCGCCGCTCCATTGACATCGCTACCAGCATTCGAGCGCAACCGATCCAGGATCTCTGCTATCTGCTCCTGACGACTAGCCATACTTTACCTATTCCTTTCTGTACAATGGTGTCGTTTCTCCGGTCTGCAATCTTCCAAAGCAGAAGGTAATTGATGAGATTACACATACTGCAAACATTGTACCACAGCGGACACCATTTCCGGGGTCATTTTTCGATCTATTTTGAGGAATTTAGCGCTTTCACAAGCTACGAATATCATTCGTACTATCGTTACGAATGATGGCGTACGACAAGACAACCAGCGGTATAATTTGTCACAAACGGTTGTATCCTCGCGCTATGCTCCGCCAGATGCCGCGTGTTTCGTCCTCCCCGCCGCCCTTACCATATAGCGGGTATGGTATGATACGAGGCATAACGGCGGAAGAGGAAACGTACCAGCAAGCATAGCCGCTTGCTGTGATAGGAGGCACACAAATGGAAGTGAACGCACGCTATCGGCAACTACTGCAACAGCTTGACGCCGAAACATACGTTGATATGTCACGCGCAAGCACGGCGGTAACTATCGCGTTGGAAGATATGGAATTTGACGGTTTGATAGAGGCCCGCGAGCCGGGCAGCCTGGAATATCGCTTGACGGAAAAGGGGGTTGCGGCGCAGAAGAGTCTGGCTTGATGGGTGTATGGTACAATATGCTATACTCAATCAGGCAAACCATGTCATGTACGCACAAACATACCCATGACAAACACCTTCTTGTCGCTACGTACCCGTCTTATCAGGCTGATACAGACTGAAGCCGGCACCACCACACCGGCTCGTCTGGTGTTGCTCCGTTCGCATGCCCAGGCATCGGCGCTCGTGTTGACCATCTGGCTTGCGCTCCTGCTGGATATAACCGGGGCTCTGCATGCCTATGGCCTGGGTGCGTTGATGGGCCAGCGCCTGTCACTGGCCGGGGCGCTCTTGCTGGTCGTGGTATCCGGCGGGTGGCTCGTCGTGGTGGCCCAGGCCACCTGTGCGCCGTCCCATCCATCTGGGCTTGCGGGGGCGGCGATACACCAGCGCCGCCTGGTGCTGCTACTGCTGCTGTTGGCCTGGTTGGCCACCCTGGCAAACATGGCGCTCTTCCTATTGCCAACGGTGGGGCCGCTCTCGGCGCTGGTGATGGGCGGGGGATTGCTGGCCCTGGCGCTGGCCGTCGTCTGGCCACCCCCAACCGTGTGGGTACTGGCGCTGGCCGTGGGGCTTGGCACGTTTGCCCGCCTGGCCAGTTTTGCCCATGTGCCCATCCACCCGTCCCACAGCGACATGTTGCCGCTGGTGGTGGGGGCGCTCAAGAACGTGCTGGCGGGGCACAGCCCCTACACGCTCTACCATATGCCGTGGGAATTGCCGTTGACCTATTTACCCGTGACGTGGTTAGCCTATCTGCCCCCCTTCCTGGCCGGGCTCGATGTGCGCATCACCAACCTGCTGGCTGAGTTGGGCGTGGGTGGGGCGCTGCTCTGGCTTGCGCTGGTGCGTTCGCGCCAGTCGGCGGGAGGGCAGTCTGTGAGGGGGCGCGAGGAAATCGGCCTGCTGCTGTGGGGGTGGTTCTTCCTACAACCTTCCACGTTGAACTGGTCGCTGTCAACCACCATACCCGTGCTGTGGGCCCTGCTCAGTCTGCTGCTGGTGCTGGTGGTGGCGGGGCGGTTGGGGTGGGCCGCGCTGGTCTTCGGGCTCTGCCTGGCCGCCTCACCAATAGCGGCCCTGGTGGGGCCCTTTGTGCTGTTGTGCTGGCTATGGGCCGCTGGTTGGCGACGCACGCTGGTACTGGCCGCCACGGCCGCGGGTGTGGCGGCGCTGTGTATCGTTCCGTTCTGGCGCTGGTCGCCAGAGCAATTTCTCTTTGGCACGTGGCGCTGGTTTAACGATAACAACCTGTACCCCCGCCTGCGATGGGATATGGATAATACCTGGGCCGTACATGTCGGCTTTAGCGGGGTCTTCTGGCGGCACGGGTGGGTTAGCTTGCTCAAGCCCATGCAGGCCGCGCTGGTGCTGGCGCTGGCCGGGTTCTACGCGCTGTGGCGGGCGCCCGCCCACCTGATAGCGCCGCTGGTAGCAGCGGCCGTACTGCTGTTTATGGTCTTTAATCCGGTGTTGTGGCCCTATCTCTATACGCCGGCCATGGTGGCGGCGCTGGTGGCGCTCGTGAGCCTGGTACCGGCGCATTCTTCGCAAACCTTTGAACAGGAGAAGCTCTTATGAAGCGATTGACCCTTGTACCGGTTTCCCTTCTGGCCCTGTGCATGGTACTGGTCTTGCTCCCGACGCCGGCCCCGGCGCAAAGCACCACCAGAGCGCAATATGCCCCCGATATAGATGCGCTGCTCTTGCACGAGGGGTATACGGCCAACATTATTACCATTGGCGGGTTGCGTGGTCTGCGCGCCAGCCAGCGCAGCTATACCAACAGCGTCTGGAGCCGCGATATGGACTATGCCATTAGCGGGTATAGCTATGTGCTGGATGACCGCGCCATGGACGTTATGCGCGAGAGCCTGGAAATGTTTTTGACGCGGGTAGACGAGGATGGCATCGTGCCAGAGACAATCTATCTGTTTGACCAGACCATCTACCACGAAAACCGCCAGAGTTGGGACAGTATGCCCAATCTAATACACGGGGTTTATGTCTATGTCGCTAAAACCGGCGACATAGACTTTTACCGCCAGCACCGCGAGACGCTGCACCGCGTTGGCAATTGGATGATACGGCTTGACCGCGACGGCGACGGCCTGCCAGAGAGCGAGGACTACCCCTATGGCTACTACGACTCGGTTGAGAACAGCGTGATGCACACCTATGCCCTATCCAGGTTTTACCAGGCCTTGTACGAACTGGCCGAACTGGATAGCGCCATAGAGCGCGATGGGAGCTTCTGGCAAGGGTATGCTGCGCGGTTGCGGCAAGCCTTCCATCGTCCGGTAGCCGAGGGCGGCTACTGGGTAGAAGGGCAGGCCTGGCCCATCGCCTGGCGGCGCACCGATGGGCGGGTGGTGCGGGTGTTTGAAACGTTCGGCGTATTCAGTGCGCTACGCAGTGGGCTTATCGCCCCCACCGATGGGCAGCGCTACACCGATGTGCTGGCTGCTATGCACGCCTTCCTGCCCGACCTGATTGGCGGCCCCACCCCCATGCGTCTGGTACCGGGCGGCTATCCGTTCGCGGCGCTACGGGGAGGCGTAGACCCGCCCGTACCGATGTGGATGCTGGATTCGAGCGCCCCCTGGATTGTCGGTCTGGCTGTGCCGGCCTATGCTTCGGTGGGCTATACGGCCGATGCCCGCGCCGCGCTACATGCCTACCGCGCGATGGTGGCCCGCTCCGACCCGCCGGTCGTCGAATTTGCGGCCGGCGACAACGCCTGCTATGGAGCCGCCGATAGTAGCGATGGGGGGCGTACCTGGGATAATGCCGGCTGGTTTCTCGCCGTCTATGGCGGGCACTACGGGCTCACCATGACGCCGGCCGCGCTGGTGGTCGAACCCCACCCGCTGGAAACGATCCCCGCCGACGGCATACGCAACTTTCGCTACCAGGGAGCCAGTGTACAGCTATCGCTAGATACCACCAGCAAGAGCTACCGCATCCAGAGCGACACGGCGATCACGGTACGGCTTCGGCCCATGGGCGACGCGACCAGCGTACGGGTAGATGGAGCCGCAGCACAGGAGGAGGTTACGCAACGCCTGGAGCCGGGGCGCGAATATGTGGTAGTGAGCGAGGGCCAGGCCCCCGCCCCGCCCGACCCACTCTACCCGCGGCAAGACGGCGGCTTGTACGACTGTGCGGCCCTACGGGCCCTGTGGCAGCGCACCGATATGCCCATGGCTGAAGAGGTCGCCGGTCTGGTGCCGCGCTCCTGGATGTGGGGGCCCCACCCGCTCACTGGCGGCATGCGCGAGCCCTACGCCGAGGGGCCGGGCGGTACGCGCCTGGTACAATATTTCGACAAGAGCCGCATGGAAGTCAACGACCCGGCCGCCCCGCGTGACCAGTGGTACGTCACCAACGGGTTGCTGGTGGTAGAGATGGTGACGGGCGAGATACAGGTAGGCAACGACGCCACCGTCTCACACCCCCCGGCCAACATTCCCGTCGCCGGCGACCCGGCCAAAGATAACCCCACCGCCCCGACCTATCAAACCTTCCGCACCATCGCCTACCCGCTCAACGACGCACCGGCCCCGCTCCGCACCGGTACCATTGTCACCAACGTACTGGCGAAAGATGGCACCATTTCGCAGCAAGACGAGTTCAGCCGCTATCAAGTTGTGTTGGGCACCTACGAACAGCAATTGGGCCATAATATCCCCACCGTCTTTACCGATTTCTTTCAACAACGTGGCCTGGTCTATCAGCAGGGCCGCTATGTCCAGGATCAGCTTATGGATTGGGTCTTTGTGATGGGCTTGCCCATAAGCGAACCCTACTGGGCGCGGGTTTCGGTTGGGGGTACGACCAGAGATGTGCTTATCCAGTTATTTGAACGGCGGGTACTGACCTACACGCCGCAGAATGAACCAGACTGGCGGGTTGAAATGGGCAACGTTGGCCAACACTACCTGCGCTGGCGATATGGAGAGTGAGGGAGAAACTGTGTCCATACTTGATACAAACACGTTTATTCAGGGGCGCTACCGCATTGTTCGCCTGCTCGCTACGGGGGGATGGGCGCTATCTATGAAGCCATTGATACGCGCCTTTCGCATACCATTGCGCTCAAACAAATTTCTATTGGTGGCTCAGCCAATGTAAACGAACAGCAAATACAGCGCGCCTTCCAAACCGAAGCCCAATTGTTAGCCCGGCTGCGCCACCCCGGCCTGCCCAATGTCTCCGACTACTTTACGTGCGACGAGGGGCAATTTCTGGTGATGGAATTTGTACCGGGCGAAGATCTGGGCCATGTATTGAAAGATCAGGGAGCTATTCCCTTTGAGACCGTGCTGGCCTGGGCCACGCAATTGCTGGACGTGCTGGAATATCTGCACACCCAACCAAAGCCGGTCATTCACCGCGACATCAAGCCACAAAATCTCAAACTAACCCCCGACGGACAACTGGTCTTGCTAGACTTTGGTCTAGCCAAAGGCTCAACCGACCTGACACAGCTAGAGGGTGAACGCAGTATCTTGCAAGGCTATACCCCCCAATATGCCCCGCCAGAGCAGGTGCATGGCTCTGGAACCGACCCGCGCAGCGATCTCTATGCGCTGGCGGCAACGCTCTATTGTTTGCTCATCGGCCAGCCGGCCGCCAGCGCCACTACCCGCCTTTCAGCTATCGCAAGCTCCAACCCCGACCCGGTAATACCCGTGCATCAAGTCAACCCACAGGTACCGGTTGCGTTGAGTAAAGTGCTGATGCGGGCAATGCAGATGGATGCCGACAAGCGCTTTGGCAGTGCCCGCGAGATGCGCGAAGCCCTGCAACAGGTAGCCCAGAAAACAAAACATCTTGCGTCGCCAACCACTCGTGTTTTGGGGGGCGCTCCAGCCAACAACAAACGCGGGTTGGTTATTGGCGGTATTGTCGTCGCGGTGTTGCTGCTGCTGGCCCTGGTTGTGGCGGGGGTGAGCGGTATATTCTCTGGCGGGGCCGCGCAAACGTCCACGCCCCCCACGACTACCAGCAACCCTATCGCCTCCGGGCCCGACGCGACCGACACCCCCGACGCCACCGACACCCCCGACGCCACCAGCCCCCCCGACGCCACCAGCCCCCCCGACGCCA
>DAOTUK010000307.1:0-9471 GCA_034437375.1 Chloroflexaceae bacterium
CAGGTCGGCGTCGGTGAGGTCTGCGTGTTACATTCTGTTCGGCTCGTGGTTGAGCACTGAAACTGTGATGCCCTCGCCTTGGTTCCTCTTGCTGATGGAGTTACATTCTGTTCGGCTCGTGGTTGAGCACTGAAACCGACATGACCTGCTAGACGCCACCGGGCGCATGTTGGGTTACATTCTGTTCGGCTCGTGGTTGAGCACTGAAACACCCAAACGATGCGATGGCTACGAATGCCCACCACGTTACATTCTGTTCGGCTCGTGGTTGAGCACTGAAACCTTCGGCGCTCTGGATGACTGCACGCGCGCTATGCGTCGTTACATTCTGTTCGGCTCGTGGTTGAGCACTGAAACCCATCCTTAATTGTGCAACAGTTGCACAATCAACCCGGTTACATTCTGTTCGGCTCGTGGTTGAGCACTGAAACTCCTGCAAGCTCCCAGGAGGATATGGAACTGTTGCCTGTTACATTCTGTTCGGCTCGTGGTTGAGCACTGAAACTGGATTGGAAGGAAGAACTGATCAAGGAGATTGAGGTTACATTCTATTCGGCTCGTGGTTGAGCACTGAAACCGTACGGTTGCTATTCGTACGATTGACTGAGAGAGGGTTACATTCTATTCGGCTCGTGGTTGAGCACTGAAACCAACCAGAGAGGCTTGCTGAGTGGCTGCGGGTATCAGTATGCGGGGCATTGAACGTATGTATGGGATAGCCCGGCAAACGCTGGCCGTCTGGTTACGCGAGGAAGCGGAGCAGGGGCCGGAATGAAGGACCACGTTGGACGCGGCCCAAGATGACGATGTGCTAGAACTGGACGAACGGTGGTCGTTTGTGTTCCACAAACGGAACCAACGGTAGATCTGGATCGCCCTGTGCCGACGGACCCGACAAGTCGTTGCGTTTTATGTCGAAGACCACAGCGAACGGAGTTGTTGGGAACTCTGGCAACGGGTTCCGACCGCGTATAAACGGTGTGTTACGGACAACGATTTTTGGCATACCTACGCCAAAGTCCTCGACACGGAGACCCATCAGGCCGTAGCGAAAGGAAGCGGGCAGACCAATCATGGGGAGCGATTCAACAACACACGACGGCAGCGGTTGGCCCGGTTCGTACGAAAGACCTTGGCGTTCTCGAAATCGGACGCCATGCACCAGACGGTACTGACGCTGTTTTTGTATACGTATAATATCCAGTGTATCAGTTAGTACTTAACCACTACCGATTTTCCGAAGTTGCATCGCTATTGTCCTGATGTACAAATCACGTAGGATTGCCATAGCGATTTCTTATTCTGCTATTCTACACAGAATCATTCCAATGGGTCATTTGTCCAAAGAGTTGCACAGTAGTTCTGATACTATCTTCGGCTTCACGAGCAAAATGCCCGCGGGGACAGGAGCGGAAAACATTTCTGCCCCCCCCCCGGCCAGAAAGTTTACAAATTATGATAGAATGGGGGAAGGAACCGATACGCGGGGCGGGCAAGAGCATGTCCTCACCGCTCCCCCGTGCGGGGCGTATGTCTCGTACACGGGTGGTACTATCACAGAGAAACAGTGAAAGGAGGTGGATGCATGGTTCCGGCTGGATTTGCACCTGAATATGTTGGAGCGTTCGTGCTGATGATTGTGATCATGGTTGGTATTGGTGGGGTTGCCTGGTTTCTGGGGCGACGCGATACCTACAAATAAGCGAGCACCAGCGTACAAGAATGTGTGTTATGCGTCATCCGTTTTGTCCTGCATACGACACCGGGTCGCTTGAGTCCCTACGTGTTCCAGACCCCTGAAAGGTCAAATGATATGACCGGTCAGGGGTCTGTTGTTGCGCCACCTATTCCGCGCTTGCCTCCGCTGACTCCGGCGGTGCGCTCTCCTGCTCCAGGAGCAACAGCGCCACCGGGAACGAGGCAAACACCGACGATAGCGCCAATCCGACATGGCTTCCTTCAGTCTCTGTATCCGCATCGGTATCGCTCGCGCCATTGGTGCTGACCGTCAGAACCTCGCCGGTCAATACGTTGCGGTAGGCGTAGCCGGCCTGCCGCCCTGGGAGCACCAGTTGCGTATTGTCCCACACGGCCGCACCTATCGGGGGACGGGATGTCTCGCCCGCCAGTTGGGCGACGAGCCGCGGTACAACCACGACCATTGTTTGATCCTCGTACGAGCGCGAGAAGGCACACACATGCTCGGCCCGCACACCCACCGCGTCGAGCGGTACATAGTTACCCTGGGCAAAGAGGGTGGCATGGGCACGGCGGAAAGCCAGCAGGCGGTAGGTCAGATAGAGCTTGATGCGCCCATCAGCGCTGCTATCCAGCAGATGGTGGGCCAATGGTACCAGGTTATCGCCCGCCTCGGCAATCTGCTGCTGCAATTCGTCGAGCATACGGCGGCGCAGAGCATAGTCCACCGGGCGGCGGTTATCCGGGTCTACCAGGCTAAAGTCCCATAACTCGTTGCCCTGGTAGACATCGGGGACGCCCGGCACGGTGAGCTTGAGCAACGTTTGGGAGAGAGAATTGAACTGGCCATAATAGGCTATCTGTTCTCCAAACGCCCGCATATCATCCAGGAATGATGGGCTCCCGTCGGAGTCGAGAATGCGCTGGATAAAGCCTTGCATAGCGCTATCGTAGGCCTGGTTTGGCTGAACCCAACTGGTATTGACCTTCGCTTCCTTGGTAGCCTTTTGCATATAGTTGCTGATACGCTCGCGGAAGGTTTGCCACTGGTCGGAGTTATCCTGGGGAGCCATCAGCGGCAGGCGTCCCGGCGCGTGTTCTCCTGGGGGGTGCTGCGCCAGGGGCCACGCCCCCAAAAGCGACTGGTACAGCAAGTATTCATCGTTGGGCGTTGGGACAGTTTGTGGCTTACCGTCGCGGTCATGCTCTATCGTCTTCTGCGTACGGTTTATGTCTGACCAGCGTTCAAGCGCGGCTTGCCACGTGTCGGGCATCTCAGAAAGCACGTTGATGCGGGCCCGCACATCCTCGCTGCGCTTGGTATCGTGGGTGGATGTTGAAAGCAACGTGTGGGGCCAGAAACGTTGATTTTCGCTGTTGCGCTCGTGGAAAACCGTCACAGTGCTGCCGAAGTTGTCGGGGTGTCCGCCGACTTCGTTCAGCGACACCAGCCGGTTGTACACATAGAAGGTGGTGTCTTCGACGCCCTTGGCCATCACCGGGCCGGTTATCTGCTGAAACTTCATCACCCAATGGATCAGGTTGTCGCGGTCTTCGGGTTGAAAGTCGGACAGCTTGCTGAGCAGTAGCGTCTCGCGGATAAAGTCAAACACCGACTCGAAGGTGCGCGGATTGCGGCGCTTGGCGTCGGCGACGGACTCTTCAATAAACTGCTGGTCGCGGGGGAGTACTACCTGCAACTCGGTCGTATAGGTGCGGTAGACGGAGAGCGACGCGACAACCTCGCGGATGGCAAAGGTCAGCGTGTTGAGCGTAAAATCGCGGTAGCGGCGGTTGCGCTCGGCAATCCGCTCTAACTGGTGGCTCAGCGCGTAGATTTCGCTATCGAGCGAGACAAGCATGATCATTTTCTTGTTGGCGTTCACCAGTTGGTAAAAGGGCGTGGCCATACCAGTAAAGTGCTGGTAGAGCGAGTCGAAGCGCCACCCGTGCGCGGTGTTCACAAACAGGTTGTTGGTGGTAGCCAGGAAGTCATAGCCGGTCGTGCCATGTACGGCCCAACTCTGCGGCAGCGACTCGTCTTCACCCAATATTTTTTCTGCGACAACGTAGAGCGGCCAGGAGGGCTTGCCCATGGCGTTCTGCTCACGCTGCGCGGTCATCCAATCTTCTACCCGCGCCGATACCCGCCGCGCCAGGGTTTCGTCCTCTGACATCTTGGTGCGTACCTGTGTCAGGCGCTCTTGAACCTTGTGTAGCACATAGCCCTCTTGCAATTGCCGAAAGTAGGTATCGGGGTCGAAGAGGCCGTCAATGTGGTCAATACGCACGCCGGCGATTTTGCCCTCGGTGGTGAGGCGGAATACCAGTTCGTGAATGTCTTTGAACACCTGGGGGTCTTCGGTACGGATGGCCGCCAGGTCGTTGATGTCGAAGAAGCGGCGATAGTTAATTTCTTCTGCGGCCACGCGCCAGAAAGCCAGGCGGTAGGATTGCTCGTTGATCAGGTTGTCGAGCAAATCGAAGCTGCGCGGGTCGCCCACGTTGCCGTTAAAGGCCTGGACGGCCGCGTCTATCGCTTCGCGCACGGCGTCGCTCTCCTGGTAGAGCGTATCAATCCGCCGCTTGATAATCTCCTTTTCGCGGTTGCGTTCGGCCAGTTTCTCCTCTTGCAAATCGGTGCGCGGCGGTAGGTAGCTAATAGCCGTCAGGATGCTTTGGAAGTCTTGCAGTTGCTCGTCCTCTGGCTCCAATTGCTCCTGCAACGTCTCTAACTGTTGCCCCAGGATGATATGGTAGGTGTCGGGGGCCACCGGGAATTGGTGTTCGTAGTAGCGGAGCGAGAAGGTGCCTTCTTCATAGACCAACCCCAGTTCGCCATTTTCCAAAATGCGCCCATACTGATCACCCAGGATGGGCAGCAGGACCTTGTTGGCCAGTTCGAGCTTGACCGGGTTCCACTCAATGTCGAAGTAGGCCGCATATTCAGAGGCGGGCCCGTTCTCTAAAACATCCATCCACCAGCGGTTGGAGGCATCGTAAATGCCCATGTGGTTGGGAACGATGTCAAGCAAGATGCTCATGTCGCGCTCGCGGAGGGCCGCGGTGAGCGCGTCGAGCCCCGCTTCGCCGCCAAGCACCGGGTTGATCTGGCTATGGTCGCATACGTCGTAGCCGTGGCTACTGCCGGCCCGCGGTTTGAAGAGCGGCGACGCATAGCAATCGCTAATACCCAATTGGTCAAGATAGGGCACCAGTTCGATGGCGTGGTCGAAGGTAAACGAGGGGCTAAATTGAAAGCGGTAGGTGGCGCGGGGGATGCGCGTTTGCGAAAGGACATCGTTGGTCACAGAGGCCACCGTGACCGTGGAACTGAAATCTTGCATTTGTGTTACCCGTACTCCAAGTTTATTCCCAAGAGCAATAAACTGCTCGGCCCAGGCGCGGGCGTCGTCGTCGCTGTCGTCGGCTCGCTCCTGCATCTCGACGTAAATAGTGCTGGCAATTTTGTAATAGATGTTCTGTATCTTCCAGAAGTCTACTTCAAAAGGCATGGAGCTTGCCACATCCAGCAACCGATCCATCGTTTGCAGCAACCCCAGATCGTCCGGCTGTTCGCGCACCTGGGCTACCAATTGCTCTATAGTTTGCTGGAAGGTATAGGTAAACGCCACCGTGTCCAGTTCAATATTCCACATATGCACGCGCTCAAGAATGGATTGGATGTATTCCTGGTCGGGCATAGTTTCGCCAATGGCGCGGCGCAGGTCGCTGTTGAGCACAAATTCTGCGGCGGCGTGCAGCGCTCTGGGTAGCGGCGTGTTGAGCGAGGTGAGCAGGTGCATCAGCGGCGAGCGCCGTTCATATATCTGGCGGTAGAGCGCTTCATCATTGCTGAGCGTCGTTTCTAGCATCATGTCGAGGAAGCGGCGTTGGGCATCGCGGAAGAGCGAGGGTACCGAGTAGGTGAGGCCTTGCAGGTAGCTATCAAGCAGGCGCATCACTTCGGCAATGTCGCCGCGATCCGTTGCGCCAGTAACGCTCTCAAGCAGCGCCATGTAGTCCTCGTCCGGCTGGATGGCCCGTACCCCCGCGTTGACGTTGTGGTCGCCAAAGTGCATCACGCCAAAGCCAAGCACCCGCGAGTCGCGGGTAATCGTTGACGTGACGCGCACCCGTCCGAAGACGACTTTGGCCATGCCCGGCTCGAAGCGGTGGTAATCTTCGTGGTCTACCTGGTAGCAGAAGATATGGTTTTCGGTGGCAAACTTTTCAAAGAGCAGGCTTACGGCAAAGTGGGCCCCTACCCGCATCAGGTCTACTTCGGCCGGGCGTACCCACCGTTCGTAGATGGCGCGGGCGTCGCGGTGTTCTAGCAAGTTGCTGCGGGCCGGTTCCAGCATTTGCAGAAAAGTTTGCTCAATCACCTCTGCATCGTCAAAGAGCATGCGCGAGAGGTGTAGGGCCCGCCCGGCGTAGTACAGCACCTGGATGGTTTCGGTACTTGACACATCATCGAAGAACCACCCGCAACTGCTGTACATCAGCAGTAATTGGCGTTGGAGTTCGAGCAGACGCAAGAGCCGGGTTTGCTCCTCCTCATTCAGGGGGTGGGTGGTATGCCGCGACCAGAAGGCTTCCAGGTTTTCGGTAGAGCGGTCAAGGATAACGTGGATGTAGTCGTTGCGCGTGGCCCAGGGGTCGTAGAAGAGGTCGCTCCCATGCTCCTGGAAGCGGGGGGCCATCGTATCGCGCAGCCAGTCGAAGGCGTCGCGGAGCGGTTCGCGCCAATCCTGGTTCCAGCGGCGATGGCGACTGGATTTGCACCCGCAGTCGTGGTACCAGCATTCGACGCCGTGGGGACAACTGCGCGAGGTACGTTCAATAATTTCGACTTCGTAGGCCGGGGGCGACAGTTCGAGAAATTCGCCATAGTTGGTGATATGGGCCAGATTATTGGTTTCCAGGTAGTAGAGCGCGTAGGCCAGGCCCTTCTCGCCGCCGCGGTGGTAGTGGCCATAGGTTTCGCCATCGGTCGCAACATGCACCAGTTGGGCGTGTTCGCGTTCGGCGCTAAAGCCCTCTAGCAGGCGGTTGGCGAACGTTTCCCCGTTGGATACCAGGTCTTCAAAGGCGATGTCGTGGGCGATGGGGTCGTCGTAGAAGAAGAGGGCGATGGTACGCCCGGACGGGAGGCGTTGTAGATAGGGGCGGGTGGGGTCTATACGCCCGCCGGAGACATCCTCCCAGGCGGCGTCGCCTTCGAGCGGGCGGATGCGCCCGGCCTGGTGCGGGGCCAGCAGCGTGAAGCGGATACCCTGTTCGGCCAGAATGTCCAGCGTTTCCAGGTCTACGGCCGTTTCCGAAAGCCACATCCCCTCCGGTTGGCGTCCGAAGCGGTAGACAAAATCGCGGATACCCCACAGCACTTGCGTCTCTTTGTCGCGGCGGTTGGCCAGCGGCATAATAACGTGGTTGTACACCTGGGCGATGGCCGCGCCATGCCCGCCAAAGCGGGGGCGGCTTTCGCGGTCGGCGGACAGGATGAACTGGTACACGTCCGGGCGGTGGTGTTCGAGCCACGCCATAAGCATGGGCCCGATGCTGAAACTGATCCAGGTAAAGTTGTTGATAATCTGGACAATATTGCCCTGGTCGTCCAGGATACGGGCCACGGTATTTTGCTCGTAACATTCGGCGGCGATACGCTCGTTCCAGTCGTGGTAGGGGTAGGCGTTGTCTTGCAGTTCGACCGCCTCAAGCCAGGGGTTTTCCCGTGGCGGTTGGTAGAAGTGGCCGTGAATACAGATGTAGCGTTCCATGGCTAGGCTACCTCCCCGCGGCTCCACAGCACGGCCGCGTAGGGGGGCAGCGTAACCGTAACCTGGCCCGGCGAGGTGAGCGTGTCGGGGAGCGTCTGCACGGCGGCGGCGTCCGGGTGCTCCTGCCAGCGTGCCTCGGCGGTGTTCAGCAGCACAGACCACACGCCGGAGGGGAGCGGGATACTGAGCGTGACGGGCGCGTCCTGGTAGTTGAAGAGCGTCACCACTTCGGCCCCGCCTTCGGCGTAGGCGATACGGTCGCCGCTCCAGCGGGCCGCCCATCGCCGCACCATCATGACCCGCTCGGTATCAAACCCCGTCACCTCGCACTGCTCCTTGCTCAGCATGGCCAGCGCCGGCAAGGTTTTCCGCAGGCGTATCAGTTCGCGGTAGAGGGTGGCGAGCGTCTGGTGCTTGCCCTGCTCTCGCAGCGCGTGGTTGAGCCGTGATTGCGCCAGCGTCTCCTCGGCCTGGGGGTCGGGCGGTTCGCCCTTCCAGGCAAACGAGGAAAATTCAGCTTTGCGGCCGCGCCGTACGGCCTCTACCAGGTCGGGGTCGCCATGGTTGACAAAGTAGAGGAAGGGGGCCGGTTCGCCATACTCTTCGCCCATAAACAGCATGGGGATGAAGGGCGACAGCAACAGGGTAGCCGCGGCCAGTTTTAGCGCGTCGAAGGATACCAGCGTCGTGAGGCGGTCGCCAAGCATACGGTTGCCTACCTGGTCGTGGTTCTGGGTACAGACGACCAGTCGCCCGCTGGCAATGCTGCGGGCCGAGCCGCCGTGCCGCCGCTGGCGGTGGGGCGAATAGTCGCCCGCAAAGACCCACCCTTCGCGGTAGACGCGCACCAGTTGGTGGAACGCGCCAAAATCTTCGTAGTAGCCGGACTGCTCCCCCGTGAGTAGCGTATGGACAACGTGGTGAAAGTCGTCGCTCCACTGCGAGTCGAGGCCATAGCCGCCAAGTGCCGGCGGGTTCAGGTGGCGTGGGTCGTTCAGGTCGCTTTCGGCGATGGTGTAGATACGGCGGCCGCTCCGTTCGGCATAGTGCTGTACCGCCTCGGATAGCTCTTGCAAAAAGGTATACGCCGAAAAATCTTTGATGGCGTGTACGGCGTCAAGCCGCAGCGCGTCCATGTGAAATTCGTCTATCCACATCAGCGTATTTTCAATAAAGAAGCGCCGCACTTCGTCGCTGTGGTCGCCGTCGAAGTTGACGGCCGCGCCCCACGGCGTCTGGTAGCGGTCGGTAAAGTAGTAGCCATAGTCCCAGAGATAGTTGCCCTCTGGCCCCAGATGGTTGTACACGACGTCGAGCACGACGGCTAGACCGTGTGCGTGGCAGGCGTTGACCAGGCGCTTGAGCCCCGCCGCGCCGCCATACGATTCCTGCGCGGCGTAGAGGTAGACGCCATCGTAGCCCCAGTTGCGGCTACCGGGAAACTGCGCTACGGGCATAATTTCAATGGCCGTAATGCCAAGGTCTTTCAGCGTTTCCAGGTGGGGTATCACGGCGTCGAAAGTGCCTTCTTCGGTAAAGGCGCCCACATGCATTTCGTAGACAATGTAGTCTTGCAGCGGCAGACCGACCCACGCGCTATCGCGCCAGTCGAAGGAGGGATCTACCACCTGAGAAGGGCTATGCACGCCATCGGGTTGCGAACGTGAGGCGGGATCGGCCCGCTCCTTCTCGCCATCCAGACGGTAGAAATAGCGTACACCCGGCGACACTCCCTCTACAATGGCGCGGTGGTAGCCGCGCTCGTCGGCGTTCATACGGATATAGCGATCATCGGGCGACACAATATGGATTTCAACATTGCTGGCTCGTGGGGCCCATACACAAAAGGAACAGCGATTGTCCCCCAGGTAGATAGCCCCCAGACCGGAGAATTGCGTAGATACCATAAACTCCTCTCTCAGGGTTTCAATTTGAAAAAACGTTTCTCTTTACGACACACATTTGTATTATACCAGAGGCGGGGCGGTGG
>DAOTUK010000308.1:0-7719 GCA_034437375.1 Chloroflexaceae bacterium
CCACCGCCCCCCACGCGCACACCCTGCTTGCCTGGCTCCGTCGCCTCTTCACGCTGCCCCCTACTTCTTCAACGCATGAAAGCCCGACCCAAGCGCCTGGTGGGCCTGCTCAATAACCACCACCGCCTGCTCATCTACCGCCGCCACAATCTGCTTGAGCTCCTGTACCTGCGAGCGATACAAAATGCAAAAGACCATCGAACGCTTCTGCCCCGTATAGCTCCCCACAATCTCCCAATGGCTCACCCCCTTGTTCAACCCGATCATCAGCGCCCTGGACACATCTTCCGGGTAATTCGTCACAATCATTGCCGTGCGAACAAAGCTCGGCCCCTCGATAATGTAATCGTTCGTCATACCGCCAATGAACAACGTCAACAGCGCAATCAGCGCCGGCTCCCACCCGAAGATAAGCCCCGACGCAAAAATAATCAACCCGTCGGTATAGAGATAAATCTGGCTAAGGGGCACACCGGTTTTTATCTGGAAGATACGCGCAATCACCGTGGTGCCCCCGATAGTGCCGTTAGCGCGGATAATCAACCCCGTGCCCAACCCGAACACCAACCCGGCGTAGATACCGCTTAACAGCATATCATTGGTAATGCGATTTTCGGGCAACAGGCGCGGCAACCAGTAGGTAAACACATCGGCAGCAACCGAAAACGTGACCACGGCGATAGCGGTATAGAGCAGAAAGCGCCAGCGCCCCAGGTGGAAATAGCCCACTATCATAATGGGAATATTCAACAGCAAAAAGAGGACCCCCTCTGGTAAACCGGTGAAATGATTGATAATGATGCCCAGGCCGCTGACGCCACCGGCCACAATCTGAAAGGGTATTTGAAACATGCTATAGCCAAGCGCGGCTATCAGCGCCCCGATGAACACCATGCTAATTCGACGGAACGTCCACCAGATACTATAGAAAGGTATCTGCTCAATTAACGCCCGAACATCGCGTCGTCCTTGTGTCATAAAGAATAGTTCCTCATTTCTCTGGTTTGTTATAAGCCATTTGGTTCAAGCGCCTGAATCAAGCGATCCAGTTCCTCCTGCGTCATCCCTTCCACACCAAGCGGGCGGTGGGTCTGGTCGTGACAGTCGGAACCGCCAGTAACCAGCAAGCCATACTGCCGCGCCCAATCCCGCAGCACGTCGCGGTGGGGCGGCGTGTGGCCGGGGTAGGACACTTCCAGCCCATCCAACCCCAGGATGGCCGGGTCAAGAAATTCTGGCAACAACTGTTCGACCGTTTCCAGGGGGGGCAACACCTCCTTGTAATGGCTCTCGCCGGGGAAGGAGCCCGCGGCCGGGTGGGCCAGCACACGCACCACCGGGAATTGCGTAACCAGCGGGCGCACATCCTGCATCTCGACCCCAGAAGGAATATAGGCCGGGCTCTTGTTGCCAATAAGCTGGTTTACCTGCTCACGATCCAGGCCGTGATGCTCTTGCAACGCCAGCGCAAAGTGGCGGCGCGTAATCGTCTCACCATAGGACAAAATCGTCTCTGCTACCAGAGGGTGGGTGAGCAAGGGCTGTGTCCCCTCCGGCCCAAACACGCGATTGATAGCCGCAACCCGTGCGCGTACCAGAGCCGGCCCGCGCCCCTGGGGAAAGAGCGTATCCATCGCGGCGCGAAAGTCGCCCCGCCGAAACAGGCTTTCGGAAAAGTAGAGCAACAGATGGAGCGAGCCAGTAAACTGGGGGCGGTGGAAGCGCAGCGTTATCTCTACGCCGGGGATAACCCGCATACCCACCGCCCGCCCGGCCGCCAGCGCCTCGTCCAGACCGTCCAGCGTATCGTGGTCGGTCAAGGCCACGGCCTGTAAGCCAAGCGCGTGGGCAGCGTGAACCAGGTCGGTTGGGGAATATTCCCCATCAGAAGCGGTGCTGTGGTTGTGCAAGTCGGCCACCACCGCGCGGGCCGGCTGGTCTATTGGTTGGTTTGGCATACCGTACCATCACTTTCTCAAAGCTATTGTTTTATTGCCACACCATATAGTATCACACCCGGTTTCACCATTGTTGCGTGTTCACCCATAGGGCGATTGCAAAGTCTTACGTCAACGAGCATACCTGGGGAGCTTGAGGGGCTGGGCCCCGCAAAACCACCTTTTCCTGGGGGGTGTGGCGCGGCGAAGCCGCGCCACACCCCCATATCTCGCGCTGAAGGCGCAAACCAACGGTTGCGAATACGGAAAAGCCGTCGTCTGTCGTCGCCAGAGCGACGTTGCAATCGCCCTGTGTTCACCCATAGGGGGCAATCTCTGGGAGACGTCCTCCATGCCCAGAGATTGCCCCCCGATATAACCAGTGACGGTCAGGAGACAATATGAGCGCGGCAACACCTTACATCAAGCGCGAAGGCGCAACACTCCCTTCAGGATACCAACCAGCGCCGCCGGACCCACCACCCCACCACCAGCAGGGGCAACCAGACGGGTATCCACACGCCAAGCACAATAGACACATTGATGAGAAACTTTCCCAGACCAAGCATACTATCGAAAGCGACGCGGGCAACCTCAAACGGTTGCCATATATCCTCGTCCACAAACCGTTGTTCCATCGGTAAACTGAGCGATACTTTGATAGTGGACATAGCCGCGCTCTTTTCGAGATAGTTCATACGGCCCTGTATCTGCTCAATCTCGCCCTGCACCCTGGTAAGAGCCTCACTAACCGCCAGGGCATCTTGCATATCCCCGGCCTCGTCGAGAAAGCCGCGCAGCCTATCGCGGGTACTCTCCAGATTGTGCAAGCGCGATTCCAGGTCTACAAACTCAGCGGAAACATCTTCGCCGCTCACCTGCTGCGAAAGGACACGCAGCGAAAGTTGCTGGATGTGCTCAAGGGCCGGATCAAACTCTTTTGAGGGTACCCGTATCGTCATCTGCGAGGTCATATTCTCATCAACCCCATTGTTATTGGTTGCGACCACATAACCGCCCATCTCTTCAGTCATGGTGCCAATGGCTGTCTCGCTGTTGCGCACATCTTCAACCTCAACGGAGATATTGGCATGCTTAATGATCAGACGCCGTTGTGTCTGCTGACTGGCGAGCGCGTCGGTCGAGGACAACGAGTCGAAACTGGCCGGCTCCCCGCTTGTCCCCACATCAATACCCCCGGTGCTCAAACCCGAATCAACACTGGAAAATACCTCACTTACTCTTGATCCGCCGAGCAAGGTCATCATTCCGACCACCATGACAGCGATAAGCAGTACCACCAGCGTAAACTGTCCAGTTTTTCGATTAAATAGCTTGTTCATTATGCTTCCTCCATAGTGTAGGGGACAGTGGCTTGCATCCCCCATGTCTTTGTCTTACCTAATAGTGTAGTGTATGGAGGGGCCAGTGTCTATCGCCTGAGTCGCTATGACGACGCCCCCGTGTGCGTGGGGAATGGCCCCCGTGTGCGTGGGGGGTGGCCGTGCGGCCCCCAGGTGTGACCCGATACCACCCCGGAGCAAGCGGGACGCTCGCGCTCCCAGGGTGACAACCGTGAACATTGACGACCGCCCCCCCCATTTACGACCCGTGCAGACTATGGTATACTAATACCCTGTCAGGGCTTAGCAGAGAAGCCATGGTACCTGTTTGCCTGATGTACGGAAATGAGCACCTGGCACAAATTGCCAGACTGAACATAAGACGGAAGAAACAAAAGCATGTTCGAGAGCCTTTCAGACCGATTACAAACCGTTTTTCGCAAGCTCGGTAGCAAAGGCGTCCTCACCGAAGAGGACGTGCGCGAGGGCATGAAACAGGTGCGCCTGGCCCTGCTTGAAGCCGATGTCAACTACAAAGTGGTCAAAGACTTTGTCAAAAACGTCACCGACCAGGCCGTGGGCGAAGAGGTCATGAAAAGCCTCACCCCCGACCAGCAAGTCGTCAAAATCGTTCACAACGAACTCATACAACTACTGGGCGAGAAAAATGAACCGCTCGAAGAAGCCAAACCCGGCCCCACGATCATTATGCTCGTTGGTCTGCAAGGCACAGGGAAAACCACCCTGGCCGCCAAACTGGGCCTGTACATGCGCAAAGAAAAGGGCAAACGGGCCATGCTCGTCGCCTGCGACGTGTACCGCCCCGCGGCGGTCACACAGCTTGAAGTCCTCGGCAAACAGTTGAATATCCCCGTCTACAGCGAAGGCACCGACGCAAGCCCGCCCGACATCGCCCGCCGCGCCCTCGAACAAGCCCAACGCGACATGATCAACGTAGTCATTATTGACACCGCCGGGCGCTTGCAAATTGACGACCGTCTGATGCAAGAGCTTGAGGACATTCAAGCCAGCGTCTCGGTGCATGAACGCCTGCTGGTGGTAGACGCCATGACCGGCCAGGAAGCGGTCAAAGTCGCCGACACCTTCAACCAGCGTATTGCTATTAGCGGCCTGGTAATGACCAAGATGGATGGCGACGCCCGCGGTGGCGCCGCCCTCTCCGTCCGAGCCGTCACCGGCGTACCCATCAAATTCCTGAGCACCGGCGAAAAAGTAGATAGCCATACGCTACAACCCTTCTTCCCCGACCGGCTGGCCTCGCGCATCCTGGGTATGGGCGACGTGCTCTCGCTCATAGAACGCGCCGAACAACTCTACGACGAAGAGGAAGCAAAGTCTATGAACAAAAAGCTCCGCAAGGGGCAACTTGATTTTGAAGACTTCCTCAACGCCATGCGCCAGATGCGCAAACTGGGCCCCTTCCAGCAAATTCTGGGGATGATACCAGGCCTGGGCAAGCTCTCCCAGGAGCTTGAAGAAAGCGACGCGGGCGAGCGCGAGCTCAAACGTATCGAAGCGATGATCTGCTCTATGACCATGCAGGAGCGCCGCAACCCGCAGATTATCAAAGCCAGTCGCCGCCAGCGTATCGCCAAAGGCAGCGGCACCACCGTGCAAGATGTGAATGCACTGCTGAAGCAATTTCAGCAAATGCAACGGATGATGAAACAAATGTCAGGCAAGGGCAAAAAAGGTGGCCGTGGGGGTGGCAAAGACCAGATAGACCCGCGCGAATTGATGCGGATGTTACGCTAAACCAGATAACCAGTATGTGATGTGAATGGAGGCAGAAAGAAACTATGGTCAAGATTCGTCTTCGTCGTACCGGTAAGACGAAACAGCCAAGCTACCGGGTGGTGGTAGCCGACTCGCGTTCTCCGAGAGACGGAAAGTTCATTGAAATTATTGGGCACTATAACCCGGTGCAACAACCGAAAGTATTAAACATTAAAGGCGACCGCGCCCGCTACTGGCTTGGCGTGGGGGCCCAGCCTTCCGATACGGTGGCCTACCTGTTTAAGAAAGTCCACATCCTTGATGAGCAAGGCAACGTCTTGCCCGAAAGTGAAGAGCCGAATGGGGCGGGAGAGGATGCGCACGCCCTGGGTGGGACAACCAGTGCGGCGGCCCCCGTCACCGCAGAACCAGTTGAAAGTTGATGGCAACGATGGCCATGAAAGATTTGCTTGAATATATTGCGTGCAATCTCGTAGACAACCCGGATTCTGTACGGGTCAAAGAGCGCGTAAGCCGGTATACCGTCAACTACGAATTGTCGGTGCATTCTAACGAAACTGGCAAAGTGATCGGGCGGCACGGACGTATTGCCAAGGCTATTCGTGATGTTATGGGCATCGCGGCCGCTCGCCAGAGCAAGCGCGTACATGTAGACATTCGGTAAGGGGCACGTAGCCCCGACAACCGATACGTCCGGCGTGGGTAACGCTCTGCCCGTGGGGGTAGGGCGTCTCTTGTTATGTAAAGAATACGGTACTATGAACCTCGATGAACTGCTGTTAATTGGATACATTGCCGGGCCCTTTGGCGTGCGTGGCCAGGTCAGGCTCAAAGCCGTCACCGACCAGACAGAGCACCTCCAGCGCCATGTCCGTACGCTCTACCTGAGCCTGTCCACCCGCCGGCCTGGCCAGACCCCCGCGCCCCCGCGCCCCTACCACCTGCTGCGCGTGTGGCCCCACAAGCCCGGCCTGCTGCTGCTCACATTACAAGGGGTCAACACCCGCGACGATGCCGAAGCGCTGCGCCAGAACGAAGTCTATATGCACCAGAAGGACGCCGCCCCGCTTGAACAGGACGAATACTACCTGCACGACCTCTATAACCTGCGCGTCGAAACCACCGACGGTGTGGAAATCGGTACCGTGTACGATATTCTGGAAACCGGCGTCAACGAAGTGCTGATCGTCAAGCGCCCCGACCAGCCGGACGTGCTTATTCCCATTATTCACGATATTATCAAAGAACTTGACATACGTGGCGGGCGGGTGGTTATTCAGCCTATGGATGGGTTGTTGTGAGCGAAACAGCCGACTACCCCCCCCTGGTTGACGCCGTAAGCCTGGAAGTGTTCCGCCATCGCTGTGCGGCGGTCGCCGAGGAGATGGGCACCGCGCTGGGCCGCACAGCCTTCTCCGCCAATATCAAAGAGCGCCGCGACTACTCCTGCGCCGTATTTGATGCCCAGGGGCATATGGTGGCCCAGGCCGCCCATATGCCCGTACACCTGGGAGCGATGCCACGCTCGGTTGAGGCCGCCCTGCGCCACTTCCAGATGCAGCCGGGCGACATGGTCGTGCTGAATGACCCCTACCTGGGCGGCTCCCATCTGCCCGACATCACCATGGTTGCGCCTGTCTTTGTCCCCGCCAGCACCCCCAACGCCCCCCCCCATCTGCTTGGCTACGTCGCCACCCGCGCCCACCACGCCGACGTGGGCGGCATCACGCCCGGCTCCATGCCCATGAGCCAGAGCATCTATCAAGAGGGGTTGATTATCCCACCAGTGCTGATAGAACAGGGCGGCCAGGTCAACCAGTCGGTGGTGGAGCTTATCTGCCACAACTCGCGCACCCCCGACGAGCGGCGCGGCGACCTGGCCGCGCAACGAGCCTGCCATCGCCTGGGGGCCACGCGCCTGCACGAACTGGTACAACACGACGGTCTGCCCTGGGTACAGCAACACATGCACGCGCTCCTGCGCCACGGCGAACGCTCCTTTCGCGCGCTGCTGGCCCGCCTGCCCGACGGCACATATAGCTTTGCAGACGCGCTAGACGACGACGGCTATGGCAACGGCCCCCTGCCCATCCGCGTCCGGCTCACCATTGCCGGCGAGTATGCCACGGTGGACTTTCACGGCACAGCCCCCCAGAGCACCGGCCCGGTCAACGCGCCGCTGGCCGTGGTCGAAGCGGCTACCTTCTACTGCTTCCGCTGTCTGGCCGACGCCGATATGCCCGACTCGGCAACCAGCGCAATGCACGCCACCAATCCGCCCGTGCTCAAGCTCATCGTCCCCCCGCGCACCATCCTCAACCCCCACCCCCCGGCCGCCGTAGCCGGCGGCAATGTGGAAACCTCGCAGCGCGTGGTTGATGTCGTCCTGGGGGCCCTGGCGCAGGCCGTGCCCCACCGCGTCCCCGCCGCCTCCGCTGGCACCATGAACAACTGCACCTATGGCGGCATCCACCCCCAGACCCAGGCCCCCTTTGCCTATTACGAAACGCTTGGGGGCGGTATGGGCGCATCCCCCGCTGGCAACGGCCTGGACGGGGTACAGACACATATGACCAACACGCAGAACACGCCGATAGAGGCCCTGGAACAGCACTACCCGGTGCGCGTGCAACGCTATGCGCTCCGGAGCGCATAGCGTTGCACGCGCACCGGGTAGTGCT
>DAOTUK010000309.1:0-15313 GCA_034437375.1 Chloroflexaceae bacterium
GGATATTGACGCTACGGCTACCTCCTACGCCAATATGCTCCGCCCCACCCCCACACCGGCGGGCCTCTACCTGGTGCGCGAAGGAGACACCCTGAGCGGGTTAGCAGAACAATTTGATACCACCGTTGAAGAGATTATGGCCGCCAACGACATCACCGACCCGGACACAATCTTGCAGATTGATCAACCGCTCATTATCCCCTCGCTGGCCCCCAGTCCCCTGCCAGACAGAGCAGGCGCGACGGAGCCGTTGAGCGCGACGGAGCCGTTAAGCGCGACGGAGCCGTTGAGCGTGACAGAGCCGTTGAGCGCGACGGAGCCGTTGAGCGCGACCGAACCGTTGAGCGCCACGAACTCCCCGTAATACCACCTCCGGCCCATTCCCATACCCATCCGCGAACACAGACCCCCACGGATGGCTTGCCAGAAACCATCCGTGTTCAGTGGTGGTGGTATTGTTATCGTATCCCAATACAAACAGGCGTGGTACCGCGCCTCGTGCTGCGCGTCGCTCGCTTCACGATGGGTTGGAGGGGTCGTTTTCCTGTACATACTGCCTGAGATGCACCACTGTCTTACTCAGTTGACGCACAGCAGTCTGCATCTGCTCAAAAATAGACTCATATTCTTCTTCGGTCAAAGGATCATCGTCGCCAACCAGCCGGTTCAGGTGGTTGCCAAGCAAGCTGACCGGATTGTAGAGCTCATACACCAGCACTTTGAGCACCTGATCACACGTCATCGTATCCCAATTTTGTGAGTCACGACGAGTTGCATGTTCACTCATGAAAAAACCTCCAGATCGAGAACAGTCATGCCTTCCCTGGTATCATCCAGTCATCTCAGGGGGTGTTCTCCTGTCCACCAGTACCGAATCATGTTCCTTGATGTTATGCCATTGTACCACAAGACGGAGTTATTCCTGAATACGCCGTTGCGCCTTGCAGCAATGCTTGTCTGTCTCTCGCACAGCAGGAGATAGTGAAAAGAACAGCGGCGACCATCGTTCATACACGAAACTCGATTCAGAGAATTTCGTAACACCTCTTGCCAGTACCCTCTCTTTTCGAAAGACTCTTTTCAGAATAGTTTTCAGCCTTGACACCATACAAAAGTAGGCGTATACTTTGGGTAGTATATGAAAAAACCGCTTGAACTCTTCTATGTTAGGGACATCCACTACGCATGGAAATTATCTTCTCAATTTTTTGGGAGTAAGAGGGTTGTCAGTATCAGCAAGAGCTTTCTCGTGCTGCTGCTATGGCGCTGCTCTGGCAATAATTGAGAAGATACCTCGTAACATATCGTGTATGCTCAATGCTTTACGGAGAATTTTATAAGGAGTATGTGTGGAATGAGTGAAGCTCCAACACCTTTACTGAAAGATACCCCCCCCTCAGATTTGCCTTTGTCTGTTCTGTTATTTTATACCGCAATGCGTGAGAACGTCGCGTTGAGCGAGTTTGCCAAGCGACTGGGTATCGGGCCGCTGTCGTTACGCCAGTTTATTTCTGGCCAGGCCCAACGCCCCCGTGGCCGTACGCTCGAATTGCTGGCGCAGGCTTTGGCTATGCCGGTTGAAGAGGTACGCCGGCGCACCAATATGCGCCCCACCAGTGCCCCCCGTTTTCAAGAGTGGATTAAAGCGCGGATGAATGGCCGTTTTTCGCGGGCCAAGCTCACCCGCGAAACCCGCATTAGCGATGGGGCCTTGCGCAACTACCTTTCCGGGCAAACCCTGCCCGACACCGATCAGGCCCAACGGTTGGCCGAAACGCTAGAGGTAGAGCCGTTAGAACTGGCCAAAGTGCTGGTGGCCGATCATATTGTTCGCAATGGGGGGCAGACGGTGCCGGCTGTGGTTGCAGATGGGGCTACGTCTGAGGTGGCCGCGTTGGCGTCCAGTGGAGCCACCACTGGCGAAGGGTCAGCGCTTGCGCCCGTGTCGGCGCTAGTTGGGGCCGGCACAGGTATGCAAACCAGCGGTGAGGATCAACTGCTTATGTTGTGGCGCAAACTCCACCCGCAAGGACGCCGAGCGACCTTAAACTACATTGCAGCCTTGTTGGCCGAAGAGTAACGATCACGAACCCAAAAAACGGTGGGGGCTATGGGTTGGCCATAGTCCCCATCATTGTCTATAGCTTAACGTCCGCCACCGGCACAGGCGCACGCGCAGGCACATCCGGCACATGCACAGGCACACCCGCTGCCGCTCCCGCCGCCGCCCGACGACTTATCCAGCGAACTGAGATCGATCAAACCGCCGGAGCTGTCAGGCGCAACCGTGTCTGCTAACCCGCCCATGGTATTCTCTGTCCAGCCGGCAAAAGAGGCGGCTACATCGCCAAAGGACGTGCTGCCCCCTCCCGATGAGGAGCCGCCGCCGCCCCCGCCAATACTTCCGCCGCCCCCGCCAATAAACACCGGGCGGCGCATCCAGACCGGGCGGTAGCGATAGGTGCCGTGGTCAAAGACAGTGCCATAGTCCTTGTCCATCATAATCCATTCCATATCGCGGTCAAGTTTCTGTTCGCGTTGTTCAATATCGCCAATGGACTGGGCCTCAGATACGGCGCGTTCCACAATGGCGCGGTAGTAGTCTTTCGTGTCGGAGAGGTCAAAGTTTGTCACGCGCTTGACCACATGCTTGACCAGAGCTTCCAAGGGCTTTTTAAAGTCCAGCTTGCTGAGCGGCCGGCCAGGGTCGGCGGCTATCTCATCCAGAAACCCGTGCTCGTAGGTATGGATAACGACGCCCTTCTGATGGGCCGCGGCGCGGCGTTGCTCTCTAGATAGTCCGCGGAAGGCTTCGGCGATAGTCACAGTAAGCGGGTCGGCACTGGTTTGCTCAAGCATCCCCTTCTTGAGCATGCCAAAGATAACCAGCATCAGCACCTTGCTTCGCGGGAGTTCGAGCAGGACGGCCGCTTCGGGGGCCGTCAGGCCGCGCTTGATACCGCCGCCTTCCACCTGGACAATCGGGGGGAGGTATTTCTTGCTCCGGTGGCGAATAAGAAATTCGGTAAAGGGAAAGAGTACCAGCAAGACAATAATCAACAGGATCATCAGTAATGGCTCGTTGGCCTGGATACAGCACCAGCCCGCGACAATCAGCACACCAAGCCCCGTCCCGCCTGTTACGCGGAAGAAGAAGACCAGCGACATCACAATAGCAGTGCCGTAGAGGATAACGCGGGCGACGATGCTTTCTTTCAGCCAGTTCATCAGCAGGGTGAAGGCGCTCATCTCGACCACCCGATCCATACTGCGCTTGGGGAAGGAGACGGCGACGTTGTAGGCTTTGGTGGCCGTACCGTCCGACCAGCGCCACTGAGCTACGACCCGCCCTTCCTCAACGATTTTGTTGGTAAAGGGGGTGCCCTGGTGGAGTACTTCGTCGGGGGCTATGTCGGGCGGTATGTGGATGTTGACTTGAATGTCGCTGCTGCCGCTCACCAAATCTTTGTCAAACCAGGTTGGCGTGATGCGGAAGGAGGCTAGTTCATCGTCGGTGGTGTCCTGGTAGACCATATCGGGCATGGTACATTCAAAGTGCAGCGTGCCGCGTTGGCCGGGTGCTATCTGCTGCGCTCCAAGCGGTATTTCGACGCCGGGGTCAACAAATTCTGAGTCGCGGATGGTGGGGAGCGGGGTTCCGTTTAGCGCGGCGCTCATATTCGAGATGTCGTAGTTGTCGTGGGGCAACCCGATGTCCACAATGTCTATGGGGTCGGCGCCGGGTTGGTTTTCGAAGGTGATGTCGTAGACGATGCGGGCGGAGGCGTCCGGCTGTACAAAGACGTTCATCACCAGTTCTGGCACCTGAAAGCGGTAATTCTGGGCGCGGGTGGCGACGACGGGGGGCAGGAAGAGCGCCACCAGCGCTGCCAGCAACAGCAATGCGGCCAGACGGGAGCGTTTGCTTCCTGTTCGGGTGCGGGTTTTGTTCATGGGGTCAACCTCCTCTCATGCGTCGTACGACCAGCTTGTCCGCTCGCGGGGGCACACCACCCGGCACAGCGCCAGACCGGGGCACGCTTCACAGCGGCTCGCCTCCTCCACCTGCTCGCGGTAGAGACGAAACGCCGCGTGGCCCCATATCTCCTCCCACGGCTGCGCCAGCAGATTACCCGCGCTCTGGGCAGGGCCCCGCGGCGGGAACACGTCGCCATCGCTTTCGACCCGCACCGCCACATCCCCCGAACAGCGCGGCCCCCGCCGCACCTGCTCTGGTAATGGGATGGCCGGGTCATATTCCACCGGCGGTTGCCAGAGCATCCGCACCTGCGCCTCCGCGGAAAATTCTTCTATCGTCACAACCAGCGGCGGGAGCGAGTGCGCGGCCAGCGCCCCCCCCTGCGCATCGCCCGTCGTCGCCACCGCAACAAAGGACACATTCGCCACCCGCGCCTGCTGCAACGTCGCCAGCGTCTCCTCCAAACCGGGCAGCGTGGCCTCAACCAGCGCCACCTCCGCCACCGGGCAGACCTCCTGGTTTAACACCATCTCAAACACCCGCAGCGCCGCCGCATGGTCGCCCTGCCGCATCAGCGCGTCGTGTATCTCCGGCGTTGCCGACGCAAAGGGCAGCGTGACATAATCTACCCCCGCCATCGCCAGGTTCGCAAGCAGCGTGCTATCTTGCACCTCGCTGGCCCGCGCCCGCACCCCGGCAATCAACCCCAGATCCTCGGCCCGTTCCACCGCTCGGATCAACGCGCTTGCGTCGGGGTTTTCAGGAGCCAGGATGCACACGTTGGGCACACCAACCGCCCACAGCTTTTCCAGGATGGGCCCAAGCCTATCGGGGGGCGCCAGCGGCACATCGGCGCGGAGCGGGGCAATCAACTGCGCCTCGCGGGCCGAGAACGCCACATCATCCAGGTTCATCACCGGGTAGGTATCGCCAGGAGCCGCAAGCTGATCAATCACCCCCTGCACCTGCGCCATATCGCGGCGCACATCCTCCTCGGTGGCCCCGCGAAAGTTGGCCACCATCTGCTTGCGTATCTGCTCATCGTCTGCGCCTTCCAACAATTGCTGCGCTATCAGCACCCCGGAAATAGTGAGATGGGCCGCGGCCGAAGCGTTGGCCAGCAGCATCCCCCGCCCATCGCGGTCTACGCGCAGGTGAAAGCGGGTATAGTCCCCATCTACTTCTTTCATGTAATGGTACAGCCCCGATGGAACCGTGCGCGTTTTTGGGGGTGGCTGTATCAGAAACAACCGTTTGATCAGCGACTCGACGGTGGGCATAATCTTTACTTCCTTCCCAAGGTAGCTTGTCGTTGTGCTAATCATACCATATGACGGCACGACATGTAATACTAAATCTATCTGAATACAGGGCGATTGCAACGTCTTACGTCAGGTGGTTCTCTCTGTGTTCAAGTGGATTTGGTATAAGGCGGTAGTTGCAAGGTGGCGGGGGACAGAACTGGTCAGGTGGATAGAAACGCGGCTTGTACCATATGCTAGAATTGATAACGAGAACGTAAAATGTGAAAGAAAGCCGGACTGGAGGAACCTGGAAGATGCCGCCACGCTGGAAAAAAGTACTGGCCGACCTGTGGGTCAATAAAACCCGTACCTTGCTGGTCGCTCTGTCTATCGCCGTCGGCGTGTTTGCCGTCGGGATGATAGCCGAATCGCGTATCCGTATGCTGCGCGGCCTCTCAGAAGATTACCTGCGCGGCGACCCCTTCAGCGGCGTTGTGACCACCGAACAAACCTTCGACCGCGAATTGCTCAACGCGATACGCAAGATAGATGGGGTAGCCGAAGCAGACGCCCGCCAGGGCGTAACGTTGCGGCTCAAGGTTGGCCCCAACCAGTGGAAAACGCTCAACCTGGACGCCTTCCGCGACTTTGACGACATCCGCGTCGGCAAGATGAACCCGGTGCGTGGACAGTGGCCGCCAGAGGATAAAACCTTTGTCGTAGAACGTTCCGCAATGAACCCCGCGCTTGGCGAGACGCTTGCTATGGGTAACTCCTACGTTGTAGAGACGATGGAGCAGAAACAGCGCCGGATGGAGATAACCGGCGTTGTCCACGACCTCAACCTGCCGCCGGCCCTCTTCACCGGCACCTACACCGGCTACATTACCGAGGATACGCTAGAGTGGCTTGGCGAAACGCGCGGTCAATATGGCTCTGTCCTCTTTCGCGTTGACAAAGAACACTACTTCGACCAGGAATATATTACCGCCGTGGCCAAGGCCATACGCGATAAAGTTGAGAAGAGCGGCATAGAGGTGCGCGAAATCTTTATCCCCCCCGACCCCGGCGAAAGCCCGGTCGCCTCCTTTGGTCTAGAGCCTATCGTGCTCATTCTTAGCGCCGTGGGGGTACTGGCCGTCTTTCTGAGCGGCTTTCTGGTCACAAATACCATCTCTGGCTTGCTGGCCCAACAGACAAAGCAAATTGGCATTATGAAAGCCGTAGGGGCTACCACCATCCAGATCATGCTGATGTACCTCTTCCTGGTCGTGTGCTTTGGCTTGCTTGCGCTGGCCATCGGCGCACCGCTGGCCTATATTGCCGCCGGCCTGTTTGCCGATTTCTTTGCCACGCTGTTTAACTTCAACGCCAAAAGCTATGGCATCTTGCCCGAAGTGCTGGCGATGGAATTGTTTGTCAGCCTGGTTGTGCCAGTCCTGGGGGCTACCTACCCGCTTATCCGCGGCTCACGCATCACCATACGCGAGGCGCTCGCCAGCGATTCGGGGGCCGGCGGCTATGGCGCTGGCATCATAGACCGCCTGATCAACAAGGTGCGCGGTCTGCCCCGCCCGCTCCTGCTCTCGCTCCGTAACACCTTTCGCCGCAAGGGGCGCCTGGCGCTCACCATGACGACGCTGGTTATTGCCGGGGCTACCTTCATAGGCGTCTTTTGTGTACAAGACTCGGTCAAACTCTCGCTAGATGAATTTTTCCAATCGCTCTACCGTTTCGATGTGGGGGTAGACTTTGACCGCAAGTATCGAAGCCGCCAACTGATACAGGAAGCGATGAGCGTACCCGGCGTGGTCTATGCGGAAACGTGGGGTAGTATGGGCTCCCGCCGCCTGCGCTCCGACGGCACCGAAAGCGAAACCATTTTCCTGCAAGCCCCGCCCCCCGACTCGCCGTTGATCGGGCCGCTGTTGTTGGATGGGCGCTGGCTCAAGCCAGACGATGAAAACGGTCTGGTGGTAAGCTCTGGCCTGGTGAAAGCGGAAGAGGATATTACGGTTGCCGATACGATTACCCTCAAGGTAAAGGGCCGCGAGTCCGATTGGCAAGTGGTCGGGGTGGTCAAGGGGTTTGGTAACGAGATGATGGCCTACGCCAACCAGCCCTACTACGAGCGCGAGGTGCGCGAGGCGGGCGTATCGTCTGACCTGCGCATTGTGACCGAGCGACACGACGCAGAATACCAGCAGCAAGTGCAGAAGGATCTCGAAGAACATTTCCGCGACATCGGCTTGAACATTAGCAGTAGTATTACGCTGGCTACCCAGTATCAGCAAACCGTAGATACCTTTAACATTATCATTTACTGCCTGCTAATTATGGCCGTCCTCACGGCCGTGGTGGGCGGGCTCGGTTTGGCCGGCACCATGAGTATGAACGTGCTGGAGCGTACCCGCGAGATAGGCGTGATGCGGGCGATTGGGGCCTCCGACTTCTCCGTGCTACAAATTGTCATGGTCGAAGGCATTATGATCGGGTTAATCAGTTGGGCGCTTGGGGCGCTGCTGGCCTTCCCCTTGAGCAAATTGCTCAGCGATAGCGTGGGAACGCTCTTCACTGGTACGCCCTTTAGCTACACCTACTCGGTGAATGGGGCCCTGATGTGGCTTGGTATTTCGATTGGTATCGCTACGCTGGCCAGTTTCCTGCCGGCCTGGAATGCGTCGCGGCTCACCGTGCGGGATGTGCTGGCCTATGAGTAAGATAGCCAGCATAGCCGGTATGCTGGTGTGCATTGTCCTGGCCATCCTGATAGCCGCACTCTCCATCACCGCCGGCGATACGCTCTACCTGGTCTATCTGGTTGTCGCCGGATTGCTTGGAGTGGCCGCGGGTATTATCAAGAACACGGGCAAACGGTAGCCGCGTTCACCCCGGCTCCTCCCCCGTGTCCTGTGCGCCGCCCGCAAACACGGCCAGCAATTGCTGCGCCGCGACCGTAGCGGGGGTTGTCCCCGCCATGACCCCCTGCTCGACCGACGGCAATACCTCCTGCACGCCGGGGTGGTGGTAGAAACTGGCTTTCAAATGCTCTTCCACCATGGAGTACACCCAGTCGCGGGCCTGAGCGCGGCGGCGGTTGGTAAAGACGCCCGACTGCGTGGTCTGCGCCCGGAAGGTTTCTACCACCTCCCATATCTCCGCAATGCCCTCGCCCGTGCGCGACGAACAGGTATAGGCTTCGGTTTTCCACCCCTCGGTAGCGGGGGGCAGATAGTGCAACGCCATTGAGAAATCCTGCTTTGTAGCCATAGCTCGCTGCTTGTTGTCGCCGTCGGCTTTGTTAATTAGCAAAGCGTCGGCCAGTTCCATAATACCCTTCTTAATACCCTGAAGCTCATCACCCGCACCCGTAATCATCAGCAGCAGAAAGAAATCTACCATGGAGCGTACCGTTATCTCGCTCTGCCCCACCCCCACCGTCTCTACCAGAATAACGTCGTATCCCGCCGCCTCGCAGAGCAATATCGTCTCGCGGCTCTTGCGGGCCACCCCCCCAAGCGTCCCGCCGGAGGGCGAGGGGCGTATAAACGCATTGGGGTGGCGGGCCAGTTGCTCCATACGGGTTTTATCGCCCAGAATACTGCCGCGGGTGACGCTGCTACTGGGGTCTACGGCCAGCACCGCCACGCGATGCCCCCGCTCACACAGCAGCACGCCAAGCGCCTCAATAAACGTACTCTTGCCCACGCCGGGCACGCCGGTAATCCCCACCCGGATGGCGTTGCCAGTATGGGGCAAGATATGTCGTAACACCTCCTGGGCCATCGCCATATGCGCCTGGGCATTGCTCTCAACGAGCGTAATCGCCCGCGCAAAGACGGTGCGGTCGTGATCGATCACCCCCTGGACATACTCTTCAACCGAGAGGTGGCGGCGGCGGCGGGCCGGTTTCGCTGATACTGCCATACGCTCCTCATAGGGCAAACCATCGTGGCCGCCCGCTACTCCTTGCATCACACTGGTGGTATACTCGCTCCCCCCGTCGGGGGGTATCCATTCGGGCCGGTTAGTCATAGTGGTACTTCCGTTTATGCTTACGAAGAATCAAAGAGTCGCTGTCCCTCTCCCTGGGGAAGTTCTATGAGGATAAAGTAGTCGGTAGGGTAGAGATTATCTTCCCCAGATTCATCAATAACCCTGATGTAATCAGAAGAAGTAGTGGTATCATCAGACAGTACTTGATATGTTTTTCGTAAGGTTAATGATGTTGGGACTTCCCCATTGTGGACACAGATAGCATATATCTTTTTAGTAAATATTCTCTGGGCCGGTAAGCCATAAAATACTATCCCATACGGTTTCATTGGTTTGTTCAAGATGGAGCGAGATACTGGTTGTTCAGGTTCCCTATCCGGTGTTTCTTTATGCGCTTCTTGCACAAAGTAGTTACGTCGGTAAAGGTAGATATGGGTTCCCAACAGGGCCGGCAATATCAAAAGAAACGTGGTGATAATGACCCCTTGCTGGTTCTCGATGACCTGATCCAGCAACAGCGCAATTACCACGAACAGTATGACCCCCCCATGCAGGATGATCCAGCCGGACGCGGCTTGATGGAGCAGCATTTTTCTATTCGCAAAAAACAGGTTTGTTTTCATTCTTGTTCTTCGCCTTCCTGCGCCAGTTCCAGATCTAGCCGTATCTGTGAGTAGGTAGAGAGCAAGCCATGGATAATAGCACTGGTAATAAAGAGTAACGCAAGCCCTATACGTGCGTAGTCAAGCGCCTGTTTCACCAACGGGTATTTTTCTACTTCCTCACTCAGGACAAACCACAGCAGCAAAAACAACAGATAGTCGGTAATAACTGCGCCACCATAGACAACCAGGATATAGGCATAAATGGAAAGGTAGTCAAGGGCCCGTTAGAATCGCCCCACCATTCGTCGCTGCACCCGCTGTCGTTCCATACCCCCCATTATACCCCATGCCGCAAATCGCCCTATCCCCGACCAGGTGTATTCGTGTCACGTGGCTTCGCCTCACGCCTCACCGTCACTGGTATCAGACAGCATCCGGGGGCTTTCTGACAGCCCACGACAGCTACATGATAGCTTTTGACAGCTATTTTGGGCCCCTTTTTCACCAACATGTGCTATAATCCAGTACGCATAGGACACAGTATGACATATATGTACCAATACAGGGGTTGTGCAGATACCAGGGGATACCAGGAAAGCGAGGCGAAAAGAAAGCGTATGGGAACAAAAAATTCACGATTGCAAGGATTCTACCGGCTAAGCCCGCACGAGCGACTCCAGCAAGTGCAGTCATTCGATGGTCTGGATCATTGGGATATTCTGGCGCTGCGGGGGGGCGATAGCACCCTCTCGATAGAGCGGGCCGACAAGATGATCGAAAATGTCGTGGGCACCTTCGATTTGCCCATGGGGGTTGCCACCAACTTTCAAATAAACGGCCGCGATGTGCTGATCCCCATGGTAGTTGAAGAGCCGTCAATCGTGGCCGGCGCCAGTTACGCCGCACGGTTGGTGCGGGCCGGGGGCGGCTTTCGCACCAGCAGCACCGAATCGCTCATGATAGGCCAGGTGCAACTGGTACATCTTGAAGATATGGAAGCAGCCCGCGACGCCATCCTGCGCCAGAAAGATGAATTGCTACGGGTGGCCAATGCCCAGAGCCGCAGCTTGATAACCCTGGGCGGCGGGGCCCGCGATGTCGAAGTCCACCCCTTCCCCGAAAGCCCGATGGGGCCCATGCTCGTGGTTCACCTCGTTGTCAACTGTCTGGATGCCATGGGCGCCAACGCCATCAACAGCATGTGCGAAGCGATAGCCCCCTTGCTCGAAATGATCACCGGCGGGCGGGCCTACCTGCGTATCCTCTCCAACCTGAGCGACCGGCGGCTTGCCTGGGCACGGGCCGTTATCCCCCCCACCGCATTAGCGCGTGACGGTATGCGGGGCGAAGATGTCATCGAAGGCATTCTGTGGGCCTACGCCTTTGCGGCCGTAGACCCCTACCGCGCCACCACCCATAACAAAGGTATTCTCAACGGCATAGACCCTGTAATTATCGCCACCGGGAACGACTGGCGGGCCATCGAAGCGGGCGCACACGCCTATGCCGCCCGCAACGGCCGCTATACCTCGCTGAGCCACTGGGAGCGCGACGACCGGGGCAACCTGGTGGGCACGCTCGAAATGCCCATGGCGGTGGGCATTGTGGGCGGGGCCACCAAAGTACACCCCACCGCGCAGACCGCGCTCAAGCTCCTGGGCGTCAAGAGCGCCCGCGAACTCGCCGAAATCTGCGTCTGTGCGGGCCTGGCCAGCAACCTGGCCGCCATGCGGGCCCTGTCCACCGAAGGTATCCAATGTGGGCACATGGGCTTGCACGCCCGCCAGATAGCGATGGCCGCGGGGGCCCGCGATGCGCTGGTAGACGAAATAGCGCAGCGTATGGTTGCCGAACGTACCATCAAACCGGCCCGCGCGCAAGAACTATTGTTTGAATTGAAAGAACGCGAAGTAGGAGTCTAAAAACGTTATGATGAAACCGCAACGTCCCGTTGGGGTGATAGGCTATGGCGGCTATGTACCGCGCTATCGCATCGCGGGAAAGGAAATAGCACGGGTCTGGACAGGCGGACAAGGCGGCGTGCCGGTGCAGGCCAAGAGCGTCCCCGGCCCCGACGAAGACACCATTACCATGGCTATTGAAGCCGGGCGCAACGCCCTGCGTCGGGCAGCAATACCCGCCAGCGCCCTGAGCGCGGTCTGGGTAGGTAGCGAGAGCCCGCCCTACAGCGTGAAACCAAGCGGTACAGTGGTAGCCGAAGCGTTGGGTACCTCCCCCTGGATCAGCGCCGCCGATTGGGAATTTGCCTGCAAAGCCGGCAGCGAAGCGCTAACCGCGGGTATGGCAATGGTCGGCAGCGGTATGGCCAACTATGTCCTTTCTATTGGAGCCGACACCGCGCAAGGTCGCCCCGGCGACGCGCTGGAATATACCGCCTCGGCGGGAGCGGCCGCGCTGCTGCTCGGCCCCGCCGACGAAGCATTGCTCACCATTGAAGCGACCGTCTCCTATGTCACCGACACGCCCGACTTTTACCGCCGCGCCGAACGACCCTACCCGGTGCATGGGCAACGCTTCACCGGCGAGCCGGCCTATTTTCACCATGTCCGTAGCGCCACCACCCGGCTGCTGGACGAATTGGGGCGCACCCCCGAAGACTATACCTACGCTATCTTTCACCAGCCCAATTCCAAATTCCCCCAATCCATCGCCAGACAACTGGGCTTTCGAGAAGAGCAAACCACGCCCGGCCTGCTCTCGCCGCAGATAGGCAACACCTACTCGGCTATTGTGCTGCTTGGGCTGTGCGCCACGCTTGACGGAGCAAAACCGGGCGACACCATCTTGATGACCACTTACGGGAGCGGCTCTGGCAGCGACGCCTACTCGCTGGTCGTAACCGACGCGCTGCGAGAGCGGCGCAATCGTGCCCCCCTCACCGCCGCCTACCTGGCCCGTCAGGAGTTTATAGATTACGCCATGTATGTCAAATGGCGCAATGAACTGGTGTTAGGATAGCGAAACGCAACGGTAACGAAAGAAAAAGGGAGCATCATGCAAGAGGTTCATATTATCGGGGTGGGGGCTACCCCGGTTGGCGAACATTATACCCATTCGCTGACCGAACTGGCGATAGCCGCACTCCGTTCAGCATTTGGCGATATAACGCCCACCCCCGACCCGTCCCACGTCGGGGCCCTCTACGTAGCCAACGCCATGGGCGACACGCTGGCGGCCCAGGCGCACCTGGGCACCGCGCTGGCCACCGCTGCCGGCCTGGCCGGCGTCGAAGCACTCCGCATTGAAGCAGCCGGCGCCAGTGGCGGGGTGGCGCTCTACCAGGCCGCGCTGGCCGTAGCCGCCGGCATCTACCCTATGGCCATTGTGCTTGGGGTAGAAAAAGTCACCGACAAACTGCAAGCGGCCCAGGAAGCCAGTCTGGCGCTTGGACTCAACTCTGAATTTGAAGCGGAACATGGCCTTACCCTTACCGCGCAGTGGGCCATGCTCATGCGCCGCTATATGCACGAATATGGCTACGAGGCCAGCAATTTTGCCCCCTTCCCCATCAACGCGCATGCCAACGGCGTCCACACCCCCCACGCGCTCTACCGCTTCCCCGTCAAAGCAACCACCTACCAGAAAGCCGGCCCCATCGCCTCGCCGCTCAATATGCTCGACTGCTCCACGCTGGCTGACGGAGCCGCCGCGGTTGTGCTGGCCTCCGACGCCATCGCCCGCGAGCTTGGCCAGCAATCTGTGCGTATCGCGGGGCGAGCTATGGCGACCGAAACGCTGGCCGTCCATGACCGCCCCGACCCGCTCTGGTCAGAGGCGATACACCAGAGCGCCAGCAACGCGATGCAGCAGGCCGGGGTGACCCACGCCGACATTGATGTGCTAGAAATAACCGACCCGCACGGCATAACAGCAGCGCTGGTACTGGAAACGTGCGGCTTTGTCGAGCGCGGCACGGCCCCACGCCACGCCGCCGACGGCGGTATCGTACCGGGCGGAACAACCCCGCTGGCGACCGCCGGTGGCTACAAGTCCCGCGGCGATGTCGGCGGCGCATCGGGTGTCTATCAAATAGTCGAACTGGTACGGCAACTGCGGGGGGAGGCCGGCGAAACGCAGGTCGCGGACGCCAGCGTCGGGTTTGCCCAATGTCTTGGGGGCATCGGGGCCACGGCCGTAACCCATATCCTGGTTCACGAGAGGAGCTAATCTTATGCATCTAGCAAAACATTGGCGGCAAAAGCCGGCCTACTACCGTATGGAAGGGCAACGCCACCGCACCACCGGCGACGTGCGCTTTCCCCCCCGCCCGGCCATGCTCAACGAGGATGCCGAAGCGTGGGAGCCCTTTGTGCTGAGCGGGCGCGGCGAACTCTACAGCTATGCGATGGTCTACCAGGCCCCCACCGGCTACGACCAGGCCACGCCCTATGCGGTGGGTATGGTGCGCCTGGAGGAGGGGCCGCTGGTGGCCGCCCAACTCACCGACTGCGCAGAAAGCGATCTCGCTATCGGGCAACCGGTTGAAATGGTCACGCGCCGACTCAAAGACACTGGCAAGGATGGCTTGTTGGTCTACGGCTACAAATTTCGCCCCGTGGTCGAGTAGCAAATACGGCGGATAAACCCCCTCTGCCGCGGGCGGGGGCCAGGCGCTATGCCCCAGATGCGCTGGTTGGCATAACGTGGCCCCCGCCACCGGCTAGAAGAGAGACCGCAACACCCCCACCACGCGCCCCTGGATAAGCACATTATCCGGGTGGACATACCAGGGCTCCATCGTCACATTGGCTGGCTGAAGGCGCACCCGTTCTCCCTCGTGATAAAACTTCTTCAGCGTAACCGCATTATCATCACGCAAACGGGCCGCAACCATCTGGCCATTTTCGGCGGTTTCCTGGTAATGTATCAACACAATATCCCCATCATCAATCAGCGCATCAATCATAGAATAGCCCCGCACGCGCAGCGCATAGACGTTCTGGAGCTTGCCAGCCGGGGCAAACTCTTCGGGCACGTCTACCAATTCGCGCTCGCTTTCGCTGGTTTCTTCAGGATTGGGCAACGGCTCACCAGCAGTAATAACCCCTAGCAGCGGTACCTGGTACCCGTTGGTATCGCTCGTGGGCAACCGAATACCGCGAGAAATCTTACCCTCGCGGGTGAGCTTGCCCTTTTCTTGCAAGGCTTTCAGATTATAGGCCACTACCGATGTAGAAGAAATATGTAGATTCTCCTGAATGTCACGGATAGAAGGCGAGTAGCCATTCTCGTGGATAAATTCTTCAATGTAATTCAAAATGTCTTCCTGACGCTTGGAAAGTCCATCGGCTGTTCGCATACTTCGCTTTCTTTCTTTTGTCATAGGTGTATCCCCAGGTGTATACAATACTGCTCTGTACAAAATCAACTTACAGAACCAAGGTTCTACCATACCCGATAGAACTTTTGTAGCAGTTTCATTATACCAACCAAACACTTGTGCTGTCAAGTAGCAAAAATCCCCGCTC
>DAOTUK010000310.1:0-29821 GCA_034437375.1 Chloroflexaceae bacterium
GGTTTTACGGTTCATAGGTTTTCTTTTTCCTCTGGCATTGCATCAGGACATACACATATGGTTTGGATACCGTGGGCGGCAAGAGCTGTGCGGCACTCCCACCAGTCGCTATCGGTGGCGTTGAGGATAGGCGGGTGGGCGGGGTGGGCCAACGCAACGGCTACAAATTTTCTATCCGAGCGGTCAGCCATAATCAATTCGTCATTATCCTCTGGATTCGGTTCAATGGGCACTTGTTCGCAATGGCGCGGATTGTCGCGGTTGACCAGTACCCATTTTAAGAAGGCATCCCCCGCGCCGGGCTGTCCCTTCGAACGCAAATTCTTGCCATACTCCCCCAGAATGTGCCAGCTATCGTCTATGACCAGCATATGCTGCCCTTTCATAATATCGTTCAGCCAACCGAAGCAAGCGAGAACGCAGACCGGTGATACTTGCTCCGTTTTGCCATTGGCGACAACGGCTACATTGGTATCTACCACACAGTACATTTAGGCGCTGGCTTTCATCTTGCGTCGCATCTCCGCTTCGCCCATGGCTTGCAATTCGGCAAACTCATCGCCAAAAAACTTTGGCGGCCAGTTGGTAATACTGCCAAACTCGTTCAGGGTGAGCGGGGTCAGGCGCGAGTCTCCCGCCTCATCCAGTTCGCAGAAGTAGAGCGCGGCATCGTTGGGCGCCAGTTGCTCCTCGGCAATGCGGCGCTGCAAGCGCAGCAGCAAATGCTCGCTATGGCTCTCAAGGATAATCTGTACCCCCCGATTCTGGATAACATCAATCAGCACATCCGCCAACCCGGTTTGCGCCAGGGGGTGCAAGTGCAGCTCCGGGTGTTCCAGAATGATGGTTGACCCCGTTTTGGCATAGTAGCACAGCACCAGCACCGGCAAAATCTGCGCGATACCCGACCCCACTTCGGTGAGCAACACCTCTGGCGCTCCCGCCGTCATTTGCACATACACCTCATACTCCTGGCGGTGTTCGGCAATGGGGCGCACGGTAAAGCTATGGATAAGCCCCAACTCGCGGAGCCACCCGGCCACAATCTGCCCGATGGTTTCGGGGGTGTCCTCTCCCCGGTAGAAATCTGGCGTCTGGCGCGAGAGCAGGGCCGGTACGGCCAGTTCGCCATGCTTGCCCACGCTCTGGGGCGTCTCGCCCGACCAGCGATAGATGCGGCGGGGTTCGTCGCGCAGGGGGCCGAGGTAGTGTATCTCTCTGAACAGGCTCTCGTAGAGAGCAACAATATCGGAAAGGTTAATATCGTCTCTTGCTTGATTGATAAACAATTGTGGAAACCCATACCCTTTAATGGGAAAAAACACCTCATCTGCGCGTCCTTGTGGTATTTTCCACTTTCCTTCTCTGCGTGGGTCAATACCATCTAGTATCAATTTGTAACAAGGGTATTCGTCCGTACGCTGCATACCAATGCGCCGAAGATCTTCTCGATGGAAATCTTCATAATAGCGGTAATTGAAGTTCTCTACATATATACGATCTGGGTGAATAGCTATTGCGGCATCAAAACGGAGGTTGTTTAGTGAACATGCTTCTTCATATTCATACTCTGCTCTGCGTATCCCTATCCAATAGGGCAATTCCCACCCTATCGCATATTCAAGCGTAGTGGGTAGCTCGTGGCGGTGGGCTATATCGTGGGACGTTCCCAGGTCAACGTCGGTATGCTCATCGCCCAGGTGCAGCACGCGCTTGCGGTCGTTCGTTTCAACCGTCTGCTTGAGCATCAACAGAAAGTGCAGGATGGCCGTTTTGCCGGTGCTGTTGGGGCCAAAGAAGCCGGTGAGCGGGGCCATCCGAATGGGCCCCGTATCGCGCCACGACTTAAACCGCTGTATTCGCAACTCCGTAATCACGCCGCCCCCTCCCCCGTGTCGCCGGCCAACTGGCCACACGCCGCCGCAATATCGGTACCCCGCTCCACGCGCACCGTACAGCCAATACGCTGATCCTGGAGCACCTTTTGAAAGGCCAGCACCCGTTGCCGATCCGAACGGCTTAACGGCGTACCGGGTATCGGGTTCCAGGGAATCAGATTCACATGGAAGAGCAGCGAACGCCCCTTCTGGATAAAGCGGCGCAACCGTTGCGCCAGCGCCAGCGCCTGGCGCGGGTCATCGTTGGTTTCCTTCAACAGCACATATTCAAACGAAACGCGCCGCCCGGTCTGGAGCGTATAATCGTGGGCCGCGTCAAGCACTTGCGCCAGTGGGTAGCGCTGGTTGATAGGCACAAGCTCATTCCGCAAGGCATCGTCCGGCGCGTGCAGCGAAATGGCCAGATTAACCGGTATCGCCTCGTGCGTGAGGCGTTGGATGCCCGGCACCAGTCCGACGGTCGAAACGGTCATGCGGCGGGCCCCCAGGTTAAAGCCTTGTGGGTCGTGCAGACGCTCCACCGCCTCCCACCAGCGGTCATAGTTGGCAAATGGCTCGCCCATCCCCATAAAGACCACGTTGAGCGAGGGTTGCGAGCGGGCATCGGCCGGGTTGGTCATACCGCGCAGCTCTCGCGCGGCCCATAGCACTTGCGCAACCATATCGCCGCTGCTCAAGTTGCGCTGAAGGCCAAGCCGCCCCGTGGCACAAAAGCTACACCCCATCGCACAGCCGGCCTGGGTCGAGACGCACACGGTTGCGCGGTCCGGGTATATCATCAGCACCGTTTCCACCACCGCATCATCGGGCAGAGCAAACAGCGCCTTGCGCGTCCACCCCTTGTCGGTCTGGCGCATCGTCACCAGGCGCAGCCGCCCCAGGGGCGCATGCTCGGTCAGGCGTTGGCGCAGCGCCAGCGGGAGACTGGTCATCGCTTGCACCTCAGCGGCCAGATTCACGTAGAGTTGGCGGTATACCTGCTGAGCGCGGTACGCCGGCTGGCCCCACTCCTGCATTAACGCCTCCAGGTGGACGCGGGACATATCATATAACGTCGGTTGCCCGACAAACTCTTCAGGTGTGGTATTCATACGACCCATACTATTGTCCGTGCATATAACATTATATACTACTGGTCAACCAGATTTCGGGGAGAATAGGGTATAGTTTGCTGATAATCAGATGACACCGGCTGCGGGCCGCGGCATTGACGCCCCGCCCCCTTTCTGCTATTATAAAACGCAGAGGGCAAACATCTGTTTTGCCCAGACCGAAACCGTTCACCGCTAAGGAGTGTCCTATGACCATCCACCACGAACCAATCTCCGCGCTGGCCGATGATACCACCGCCGTCATTGCCGCGCATGACGAGGCGCCTATTCTCGCCCCCGACGACGACCCCTTTGTCTACGGGTGGCGCTATGTCTGGTGCGAAGAATTGGACGACTACGACCAGATACCCCTGACCCTGGACGATGTGTTACACCCGGAGGAGGGCGACGAGTTGGTCTTATCATCCCTGCATGAAGAATTCTGCCTCTATCTCTTTGGCATACTGCTCGACTACTACAAGCATGACCCATCCGTGCTGGTCTTGCACGATACCGGCATCTACTGGGATATTCCCGAACTGCGCCACCATAGCCCCGATCTGGCCGTTATCTTTGGCATCCAGAACCCCCGCGAAGATTGGCGCAGCTTTCATGTAGCGCGGGAGGGGGGGGTACGCCCGGTGCTGATTGCCGAAGTAACGTCGCCACATACCCGCATCGTGGATGTGGACAGCGACATCCGCCCGCGCAACAAGTACCGCCAGTATCGCCGTGCCGGCGTGCCCTACTATATCATCATAGATAATGCCCGCCGTGCGGTGGGGCATCCGCCGCCGCTGTTCGGCTATCGCTTGAACACGGCGGGGGCGTACGAGCCGCTGCAACCGAATGCGCGGGGGTGGCTCTGGCTAGAGCCGTTGCAGCTCTGGCTTGGCACCAGCGACTATTCAATTGCGCTGTACGACCGCAATGGCAAGATGCTCGGTGATTATACGTCGGTGAAGGAAGAGCTTGCCGCCGCGAGCGTGGCCCGCATGCAAGCCGAAACGGCCCGTGCTAGAGCCGAAGCCGAGGCCAGGGAAGCAACGGCGCGTGTCCGCGAACTGGAAGCCGAATTGCGCCGGCTACGCGGCGAGGAGTAACCGGGAGCATACTCCATGAGCAAGCCATGGCGCGAGTCGCCCTATCCGATGATAGCGCTTGACGAGGCGCAGCGTATTGTTGCCGCCCACGCCCTGCCGCTCACCACCGAATACGTCAACAGCCTGGCCGCCGAAGGGCGCATCCTGGCGGAAGATATTGTCGCGGCCGAAGCGATGCCCGACGTGCCCAAGTCAACGGTAGATGGCTACGCGCTGCGCTCCGCGGATGGTATAGCCGAGCGGCGCGTGCTGGCCGAACTGAGCGCCGGTACCGAAGAGCGCGTCACCGTGACGCCCGGCACGGCCGCCCCCATTATGACCGGCGCCCCCCTGCCGCCCGGCGCCGACACGGTGGTAATGGTGGAATATACCCACGAGCAGGATGGTATGCTGCGCCTGCAACAGGCCCCCGCCGCGGGCAAGCATATTCGCGCCGTAGGCGAGGATATGGGCCAGGGCGAGTCAGTACTGCCCCACGGTACCGCTCTGGGAGCCGCAGAGATAGGACTGGTAGCCGCCATTGGGCACACCCGCGCTCTGGTCTACCGCCGCCCGCGCGTTACGGTGCTCTCCACGGGAAACGAACTGGTTGAGCCAGAGGCCCCCCGCCGTCCCGGCCAGGTACGCGACAGCAACTGCTACGCTTTGCTGGCCGCCATCCGCGCGGCCGGCGGCGACGCGCACGGACTCGGCATTGTCCGCGACGACCCCGACGCGCAACGCCAGGCGCTGCAACGGGGCATAGCAGAGTATGACGTGCTGCTAACGAGCGGCGGCGTCTCAATGGGCACACGCGACCTGATCAAGCCGCTGCTGGCGGAGATGGGGGTAATCCACTTCGGGCGGGTAGCTTCCAAACCGGGTAAGCCCGTCACCTTCGCCACGGTCAACGAGACGCTGGTGTTTGGACTGCCGGGGTCGCCCGTCTCCTCGCTGGTATCCTTCGAACTGTTCGTGCGCCCCACCTTGCGCCGCCTTCAGGGCGATAGCCAGCCGGAGCGCCCGTGGGTGCGTGTGGTGGTGGAAACATCCATCCGCCCCTCGCCCGACCGCCCCGAATTGCAGCGCGTTGTGGTGGTGGCGCGTGCGGGGCGGCTGTACGCCCGCAGTCTGGGTAACCAGATCAGCACCCGGCTGCTCTCCATGCGCGGGGCCAACGCACTGCTGATGGTGCCGGCGGGCGAAGCAGTCTACCCGCCGGGCGCGGAACTGGAAGCGCTGCTTATCGGTCAACTGGACGTCGCATCCTCCTGACCGCGCCACTCGCCGCCGTCGCTATCGGCCCACTGCTCATACTTCCACACCGGCACATCCTGCTTGATACGCTCCATCAGATACTCTGCCGCAGCAAAAGCGCCCCCCCGGTGGGGAGCCGCGACGACTACCAGCACCGCCGTTTCGCCTATCTCCAAACGCCCCGTGCGGTGGTGTATGGCAACGCGCCCCACGGGCCAGCGAGCGCGGGCCTCTTCGGCAAGCTGCGCCAGGGCCGTTATGGCCATCTCGGTATACGCCTCGTACACCAGGTAGGACGTAGCCCGCCCGCTCGTATTATCACGCACCACCCCCGCAAAGGTAACGATGGCTCCATCAGCCGGGGTGCGGGCCCACTCCATCATGGGCCGGGGGTCAAGCGGCGCACTGGTCAGCGCAAAGGGTTCAACGACCGGCGCATCTGTGGGGGCGGCACCGGCGCTCTCCGCCGCATCAATCCCGCCGCTCACGGGGGGAATGAAAGCTACAACGTCGCCATCTTCGACGGGGGTAGCGGGGTCACAAAATTGCTGGTTGCGGGCAAAGCGGACATAGTTGGTGTACCGCCCCAACGGGGGATAGTCGGCAACCATACGCTCCCACAGCGCGGCCAGGGTAGTGCCCTCTGCCACCGCGACGGTTTTTTGCGTGGTGCCGGTAATATCGCGGTGGCCGGCAAAGAAGCGTACCTGCACAGAAATCATGGCGTTTCCTTCCCCCTTATCCAATCATACACGGCAAAAGGCGTATACAGCACCAGCACCACGCCAATGCCAATAAGCTCCATCCACAGCAGGTAGATGGGCCAGGGGCCCAACTTATCCAGCAGCGTGGGTATGTCCGGCTTGTGGGCCAGGAACATGTAGTTACTGCCCAGGGTCACGTTGACACCCCCCACCAGCACCATAGCCGCGTTGCCAGTCACCAGCACCCGCCGCACGGACGCCACCGTCGGGCGATAGCCTTCAACCACGGTCATATACACCGACGCGGCGACAATCAACCCGTGTGAGATGAACGACTGGAAAAAGCGGAAGTGGGGAAAGCCGTAGCGCACCACATCCGGCGTGAGTAGCGCTTGTATGGCACCGCCTATTCCAAAGAAATAGGCCATTTCGTACAGGCGATAACTGCGCGTGAACAGCATCAAGGCGCTTTGAAAGACCATCACGCTGCACAGGTGGAGCGGGAGCATTTTCTGGATTGTCCATTGCCCGGTGCGCCAGTTCCACAGGTGGTAGGCCGCTTCGTTGATGAGCAGCGCCGACGCCATACTGTAGCGCACCGCCCGCCACAAGCGGGGATTATGCACCCGCCGCAGCGGGAGAAACGACAGGTTAAGCAGCACTTCAATACCCAGAGCTACCTTGTGAGAGGGGGAGAAGAGGCGGAAGGGAGCGCCGGTATAGTCACGCGCAACATAGTGCGCCAGTGTGGAGTATGTCCGCTGGAAGATTCGCCGTATGCCATAGCGTACCATAGCCAACATCGCCCAACCTCCTCCCACCCCCGCGCATTGGTAAGCCTCACCCTCCCGCCGATTCGTTGCTGTGCCACAGGCCACTGCGGCCACCCTGCTTCTGAACCAGGTGTATATTGGTAATACGCATGCCCCGTTCAAGCGCTTTGGCCATATCATACACCGTCAGCGCGGCCACACTGACCGCCGTCAAGGCCTCCATCTCCACCCCGGTGGGGCCGTGGGTGCGTACCGTCGCCTCAACCACCAGCATACCATGGATTTCGTCCGGGGTGATGGTAATCGTAACGGCGTGCAGGGGGATACTATGGCAGAGGGGGATAAGCTCTGGGGTGCGCTTGGCGGCGAGAATACCCGCAACCCGCGCTACGGCCAGGACATCGCCCTTGGGGACACCCTGGTCAAGAATGCGGCGTAGCGTCTCCGGGCGCATGTGGACTTCGCCCCGCGCCACCGCTTCGCGCAGGGTGGCGTCCTTGTCGCCCACATCAACCATGTGTGCGTGCCCCTGGGAGTCAAGGTGGGACAACCCCGGCCCCTGTTCGCTGGCATTATCCGCTGGCATGGTCTGGCTCCTGGCGCGTCAACTCCCATACCAGGTGGGCAAGCTCTGGAATAATCAGCCGCTCCATAGCCAGACGCACCGCGCCCGACGAGCCCGGCAGGCAGAAAAGCACCATCTGGCGATAGACCCCCGCCGTGGCCCGCGAGAGCATAGCCGCCGCGCCAATCTCCTCGTACGAGAGCATACGGAAAAGCTCGCCAAAGCCCGGTATACGCTTTTCCAGCAGATTGTCAACCGCCTCAAACGTTGTATCGCGGCGCGTAATACCCGTACCGCCATTCGTGATAACGACGCGGCAGCCATCGTCGGCAACCTGGTGCAGGAGGGCCTGAATCTGGTCGGCGGCGTCCTGAACGATGTGGTAGCGATCAACGGTATGGCCGGCCTGTTCGAGCGCGGAGCGGATAGCCGCACCGCTCGTGTCGGTATCGGTGGTGCGCGTGTCGCTTATGGTGAGAATAGCACAACGAATGGGGCGTGTCTGGGCCGCGCTTGCTTGACAACGGTGGCGGTGGTAGCTCATCGCCGCTCCCTACAAGCGCCACTTGCGGCAGGTTATGGTTGTGCCTATCCCTGCCTGAGACTTTATATCGAAATCATCCATCAGCCGCCGGGCACCGGGCAATCCCATACCCATCCCGCGTGAGGTAGTATAGCCATCTTGCATCACCTGATCTATATCGGGAATACCGGGCCCCTGATCCTGAAAGATAAACTCTATCCCCTTGCGTCCGTTGCGTTCCACCTCGCGGGCCGTCACCTGGCCCATACCGGCGTATAGGAAAATATTGCGGGCCAATTCGCTCACCGCCGTTGCGATACGGGCCTGGTCAATCGCGCTAAACCCCAGTTTCTTGGCAATGTCGCGGGCATTCGAACGAGCCGTCACGATGTCCAGGTCGTTGGTAATGTTGGTGATACTACTCTGTGGTGTCGTCATCTGCGGCCTCCTCCGCCTGGTGCTGCATCAGCGCCAATCCTTTTTCCAGGTTCAGGGCCGTCAACACATGCGGAAGCTCTAAACCCAGTTCAACTAGCGTGATGGCGACGGCTGGCTGCAACCCGGTCAAGACAACCTGGGTTCCCATCAGACCAGCCATAGCGGCAATATCAGCTATCATCCGACCGATGAAACTATCTACCACATCCAGAGCAGTCAGATCTATAATCACACCGCTGGCTTTGGTTTCGTGAATTTTTTCTAGCAGGTCATCTTTAAACTGGATAGCGGTACTATCGTGCAGCGCCGTCTGGATAGAGGCAACCAGGACATGTTCAACCTTGAGAATAGGTATACGTATACCGTTCAAAATGGCAGATCCTCATTATCAGGCAAGTATTGGTGCGGCTCAACCCGGCGGTGGCGGCCTGGGTGGGCCCAGGCATAGGTTTTTCGTGCCGGTTTGTGCTTTCTATGCGATCCATGCTACCGTCTTTGACCTACCTGGTATGCCCCCCCCTGCACCGGTTTGGTCAAGCCTGAAGCCACATAACGAGCAAAAATTGTTACATCCTATGGTATGAACGCTTGCACGCTACCACTTTCACACGTTTTGCAAAAATGCCCGCAGGGCCGCATTGAAATCGGATGGGTTTTCCAGACAGGCCGCGTGGCCAGCGTTGGGCACCTCGACCATCTGGCTGCCGGCAATGGCCTGGTGCAATGTGCGCATCTCCTGGGGGGGCGTCAGCGCGTCCTCGGCCCCCACTATTACCAGGGTTGGCACCATGATGGTCGGCAGTAGATCGGTCGAGTCGGGCCGCAACCCCATACCCCGGAGCGCCCCGGCAATCCCCTGGGGGGAGGTGGTTTCGATGAGGTGGCGCACGTGGGACTGGAGTTCGGGGGCGGCGGCCGGCGACAGGAGTTTGGGCACCATGACTTCAGCCATGGCTCCCGACCCCTGCTGCTCAACCATCTGGGCATTCGATTCGCGGTTGGCTCGCACCTCTTCGGTATCGGCGCTTGCGCGGGTATCGGCCAGGATAAGCCCGCGCAGCCGCGCAGCGTAGCGCCGCACAAAGGCAAAGGCCGTGTAGCCGCCCATCGAAAGCCCCCCAAGCACAACTTGATCCAGACCGAGCGCGTCGAGGAGGGCCGCCAGATCATCGGCGTAGGTTTCCATCGGGTAGGGGCCGGGCGGGGCGTCGCTGCGCCCAAAGCCGCGCATATCGGGGACAATGACGCGGTAGGTGTCGGACAGGGCGTCGAGTTGGGCCTGCCACAAGGCCCCGCTGAGGGGGAAGGCATGTACCAGTACCAGGGGCACCCCCGCCCCGCGGTCTTCGTAGAAGAGCTTGATGCCGTTGACCGTTATTTCCATAGCTACCTGCTCCTTTCTGACGGTTTGTCCATACTTCTGCTCCCGGCCCCTATGATACCAGATCTTCCATGGGTTGCTACTGTACAATGAACTGGGCGTTGCGGTAGCGCGTTCCAAGCGGGTCTTGAATAAGCCCGCTGGCGATGGCGTCGCGTACCTCGCAGATACCATCGGCTACCGACAGGGCCGGCTGGAAGCCAAGCACCCGCTCGATTTTGTCAAACAGCACGCGGATGTCGCGCATGTCGCCGCCGAAGGAGAGGTCTTTATACACTACCTCGGTACCCACTACATGCTGCTGTACCAGTTCGACTATCTGGTCTTTGGTATAGTTGCCGTGGTTGGAGCCAACGTTGAATACCTGGCGGGTGACGCTTTCCAGCGGCACTTCCAGCGCCAGGCCTAGCGCCTCGCAGACATCACGCACATGGACAAACGAGCGGGCATAGCCGCGCTGGTAGATGATCAGTTGCCGCTTTGTCAGGGCTTCCAGCACAAACTGGTTGATAATCAGGTCGAAGCGGGTCCGCGGCGAGATGCCAAACAACGTCGCAAAGCGATAGACGATGGGGCGACACTGCGCCCCGGTTGTCTGGTGTAGCAAATAGTTTTCGGCTTCTATTTTCGTTTCGGCATAGAGCGATTGCGGGTTGAGCGGCGACTCTTCATCAACCGGTTTGTTGTCCTGTGACAGGCCATAGTTGCTATAGGTGGAGGAAAAGACAAAGCGGGCTACCCCGGCCGCGTCGGCTATCTCAAAGACCCGTTGGACGGATTCGACGTTGTAGCGCCGCGCTACCTGGTCGCCCACGGTCTGGCAGGCGGGAAAGCCAACAATGGCCGCCAGGTGAATGACGCCGCTAAAGGGGGCGGGCGGTAGTGAGCCAACCCGTATGCGCGAACCGTCGGCTTGCAGGGTTTCTGGTTCGCAGACGTTGCCTTTGAAAAAGCGGAAGCCGGGGTGGTGCCAGTATCCCAGAAGCGACTCGCCGCCAAAGAGCAAGTCATCTACCACCGTGACGCGGTAGCCCCGGCTAAGCAGCACGCCGGTGAGCAGGGAGCCGATATAGCCGGCGCCGCCGGTGATGAGGATGTGCGGCTGGTCGCCGGTGTGGTCGGTTTCTCTCGCTTGCATTGGTTGATTTTCCTTTCTTTGTGGTATACCCTTGTCTGTACATCATACCATAGCAATGTGCCTGAAGATGGCCCATACATATCTTTGCTATTATAAGAAAACGCAGCATTATGGTAGAGATGCCAATGAGCAGGTACAATGTAGGAGAACCCATTGAATCCGATACCAGTACAGATTTTCCTGTGCGCTTTATTTTGATAGTGAGGCTCTATGATACCTCTTCTGATATGAGTGGCCAGCAGTTGCTGAGAAGGGAACCGGTTACGTATGACCGATATGATACACAGCACAAACGAAGAAGGACTCCGTGCTGAAAATGATTACTTGCGCCAGCACGTTGAAAGCCTGCAAACGCGCCTGACGCATACAACACAGCAACTTGACCACGCGGCCCGCACCGAGGAGGCTCTGCGGGCCAGTGAAGAGCGGCTCCGCACCATTATTGAACGCAACGCCGACGCTATGCTCGTGACGAACAATGGCATTGTCCTGTTTGTGAATCCTGCTGCCGAAAGCCTGTTCCAACGCAGTACCGACGAGTTGCTGAACAAGGAGATCGGCATACCCTTTGTGGCAAACGATAAAGTGGAAGTTGACATATTGACCAAAGAGGGCACGCGGCAGGTTGCCGAAATGCGGGTGGTGGAAATTGTCTGGGGGGGCGAGACGGCCAATCTGTCATCCTTCCGCGATGTGACCGAGCGTAAACAGCTTGAGGAGGAATTGGAGCAGCGCGTGAGCGAGCGTACCACGATGCTACGCCACACCTTGCAGCAGCTTTCTATTGAGTTGGAAGAGCGCGAGAAAACGGAAAAGGCGCTGCTCCGCCGCGATGCCATTCTAGAAGCTATCGAGTTTGCGGCCCATCGCTTTCTCAAAAGCACCTGCTACGATCAGGAGATACCCAGGGTGCTGGAATATATGGGCAAGGCGACTCTGACCAGCCGGGTGGCAATGTTTACCGTCAACGATGATCAGGCTATTCAGCTCTACCGCCATCTGAATGTGCCCACACCATCCAGCAAACCATTGCCCAACACCGAGGGGGCGGAGAAGGAAGCCCCGGCCGAACTGGGCCACCCTGGTTCGCGCAATTTTATGCGCTGGCAGGAATATCTGAGCCGCGGGTTTTCCATCCATGGCGATGTGCGCACCTTCCCCCCCGAAGAACGGGCCACGCTAGAGCACGAGCATGTACAATCGCTGGTGGTTGTGCCCATCTTTGTCGAACACGAGTGGTGGGGCTTTATTGAGTTTGACGAAAGCCGCGTCGGGCGGGCGTGGTTGCTGGCGGAAGTAGAGGCGTTGCGGACGGCCGCCAGTATGATAGGGACGGCCCTTCAGCATGGGCGACTAATGGAGGCGCTACGCGAGAGCGAAGAGCGCTTTCGCACAGTGGCCGAATTTACCAACGATTGGGAATACTGGATAAGCCCGGAGGGGCGCTATCTCTACGTCTCCCCCTCGTGCGAGCGGATAACCGGCTATCGCCCGGACGCTTTCCTGGACGACCCCGACTTGCTCGAACGTATCAGCCATCCGGCGGATCGCGCCCTGGTCGCGGCGCATATGCAGCACGAGACAGAGCCGGGCGGCGGGGCCGAGGCGCTCCGCTTTCGTATCCTTACCCCACACGGCACCGAGCGTTGGATTGGGCACGTCTGCCAGCCGGTCAACGATTCGCAGGGGCACTGGCTTGGGCGGCGGGGTAGCAACCGCGACATTACCGAGCAGGTGCATATAGAAGAGTCGCTGAAACAAGAGCAACGCCTGTTTGTGGGCGGGCCGGTTGTGGTATTCAAGTGGAGCGCCGAAGCGGGGTGGCCGGTGGAATATGTTTCGCCCAACGTAACGCAGTTTGGCTATCAGCCGGAGGATTTTACCAGTGGCCGTATACCCTATACCTCGCTGGTACACCCCGACGACCGCCAGCGCATCGCCACGGAGACGGCCGGGCATGCCACCGGCCACGAACCCTGCTTCGAGCAGGACTACCGTATTATCAGAGCCGATGGCACGGTACGATGGGTCTATAATTTAACCCAGGTGTTGCGGGCCGCTGGCCAGCGCCCAACCCACTACCAGGGCTATATTCTGGATATTACCGACCGCAAAGAAGCGGAAGAGGCCCTGCGCCAGAGCGAAGAACAATTCCGCGCTTTTATAGAAGGCACCGACGATGTTATTATCCAGGTGAATGAAACCGGCATCCTCACCTATGCCAACCACGTGGCGCAGCGAATGTGTTCCGACTCGTGTATTGGTCACAGCCTGTTTGATTTTGTCCACCCCGAAGACCGCCAGCGCACCCGTATGGCCTTTGAGGGGTGGATACGCAACCGTGCCACCAGTGTTACCTTTGAAAACCGGCTGATAGCGCTTGACCAGAGTACCCACCATATGCACTGGGTTATTAACCTGGCGTACGACCACGAAGGGCAGATTACGACGATCAACGGTATTGCCCGCGACCTTACCGATAATAAGCGGGTTGAGCAAGCCTTGCGCGAGAGCGAAACCCGCTACCGCATTATTTCCGAGCTTATCTCCGATTTTGCCTATTCGCTGCGCATCGAGCCAGATGGTACCTTTGCGTTGGAATGGGTCACAGACGCTTTTGAGCATACCACCGGCTATACCATGCGCGAGGTGGAAGCAAACGGCGGGTTTGTCAGCCTGATCTACGAAAAGGATCGCCCTACTTTCTACCAGAGTTGCCAGGCGCTGCTGGATGGTAAACGCTCCGATGAGTATGAATTTCGCATTGTGACGCGGCGCGGCGATATGTGCTGGCTTCGTAACCATAGCCGCCCGCTCTGGAACAAGGCCGAGCGCCGGGTGGCCCATATCTACGGCGGTATGCGCGATGTTACCGAATGGAAGCAGGCGATGGAAGCAATGCAAGAGCGCGACCTGATCTTTCGCCATTTCTTGCAGCGGTCGCAGGAGGCGCTGGTGCTGATGAACAATCTAGGGTTTATCATTGAATGGAACCAGGGCGCGGAGTATATCTGGGGCCAGACGCAAATGGATGTGATGGGGCTTGCGCTGTGGGATGTTATCTTTGATGCGCTGCCCCAGGAGCAGCAAACGGATGATTACTATGAGGAGGTGAAGACGGCCACCCAGACCTTGCTCAAGGAATCTCCCGCTGGCCCCCATCAGGAGTGGATTCCGCAGCATATCCAGCTTTCGGATGGGCGCCAGCGCTTGCTTGAGTCGCTCTTCTTTCCCATTGAAACGAGCAAAGGGACGTTGTTTGGGGGTATTATGTATGATCGGACGCAACAGCAGCATACCGAGCAGGCGTTGCGTCGCCTGCAAGACGGGTTGGGCCACCAGGGTGAGGGCGAATCGCCGTAAGGTTTTCCACCGCCACGTTTCACGGGTTGCAGGGTGATTGCAACGTCTGACGTCAACAGGACACCTGGGGAGCGGGCAGGGCGGGGCCCTGCACAACCACCTTTTTTCGGGGGTGTGGCGCGGCGAAGCCGCGCCACACCCCCCATATCTCGCGCCGAAGGCGCAAAGCAACGTCTGCGCATGCAGACAAACCACATTCTGTCGTCGCCAGGGCGACGTTGCAATCGCCCTACCTGGGTTGCGCGTCAGTTGAAGGCCGCTCCGTTCGGTGGTAGCATGACATGAATAGAAAGTGTTGTGAACAATTCTTGTTTGTACTATTGAGGCATTATGACTATACGTAAAGATCAGCAACAGACGCCCACCAGGCGGTCGAAAGTCGCAACGCTGGTGAGCGTTTTCTCTGTTGTTGCCGTCGTGGTGGTGCTGCTGCTGGCGCTCGTAGCCTTTTCCTGGCGTACGATCCAGCCGGGCAATGTTGGGATTATTTTTGACAAGTCGAACCATACTATTAACGACACCCCGCTTGAACCGGGGTGGGCCTTTATCAACCCCTTTACGCAATATGTACAGGAGTACCCAGTGACGATCCAGACCTATTCTATGGTCTATGAGGGGCCCCAGGGCGACGATAGTATCAAGGTGCAGAGCAAAGAGGGCCAGCAACTCAACCTGGACGTGGTTATTCAATATCGCGTCAAACGCGATCATGTCACGTCGCTCTACCTGGACTGGGGCGGGGCCAACCTCTCGGTTGTGGAAGATCGGATTGTGCGGCAGTATACCCGTTCGCAGGTGCCGGCCATTGCGGCGCAGTACAATTGGGAGGAGATTACTTCCGGCCAACGCCTGGAAATGTCCAACCTGATACGCGACTCATTGCAGACGGAGTTTTCGCGGCGGCATCTAGAGCTTATCTCCTTTGGTATCCGCGAGGTACACCTGCCCGGCTCGTTGCAAAAGGCGCTCAACAACAAGATACAGGCGCAGCAGGAGGCCGAGCAGCAGAAGTATCAGCTTGACCAGACCAGGGTGAAGGCGGAGCAGTCGCAGGTTGAGGCCGAGGCCGAAGCGAACGCTATGCGGGTACGGGCCGAGGCAGAGGCACAATCCAATGAGATATTGGCCCGCAGCCTGACCCCCGACCTTATCCGGTACCAGCAACTCAAGCAGTGGGACGGGCGTCTGCCGGTGTTTCAGGGGGGCGGGGTAACCCCGCTGATAGACGCCACCAGCATTGTGAGTGGCAGCCAGTGACGGACGAAGGTTTGCGTCCGGGGCGGTCGTGCTGGTGGGGGGGGGCGCTTATCCTGCTGTTTGTCGTTACGGGCCCGTTGCATCTGCTGCTTCCCCTGCGACCGCCACAGGCGGCCCCAGGGCCGGCCCCGCTGCCCCAGGGCCGGGGCGAGTGGTTGGTAGAGCAGGTGCATGCCCCGCGCATCTTCGGCTCTATGAGTTCGCGCAGTCTGGCGATAGATAGCAACGACGACCCCCACATAGCCTATGGCGAAGACCACCTGTACTATGCGTGGTATAGCGGTACCTCCTGGACTATCGAGGTGGTAGACGATTCAAGCGGGGTGGGCATGTATGCCTCGCTGGCGCTGGATTGGTATGGCCATCCCCACATCAGCTACTACGACGATACGCATGGGTGGCTCAAATATGCCTATTCCGACGGCATCGCCTGGCAGGTGGAGGTGGTAGACCGGGCGGGCAATGTGGGTACCTATACCTCGCTCGCGCTGGATGCCAGCGGCCGCCCGCACATCAGCTACTTTGATGAAACGAACAGCGATTTGAAGTATGCTCGCTTTGACCGCGCCGGCTGGCACATCGAGACGGTGGATAGCGCCGGTACGGTGGGCACCAATACGGCTATGGCGCTCGACTCGCAGGGCCGCCCGCACATCAGCTACTACGCCGGCCCGCCGGATGACGACCTGCGCTACGCCGGCTATGATGGCACAACCTGGCACTATGCCACGGTGGATAGCAGCGGGGGAGTGGGCAACTATACCTCGCTGGCCGTAGATAGCCTTGACCGTCCGCATATCAGCTACCACGATGCCAGCAATGGCGATTTGAAGTATGCGTTTCTTGATGGGGCGAACTGGTCGCGGGTGGCGATAGACGAGGAGGGCGTGGTGGGCTACTATACCTCGCTGGTTATAGATGGCGACGACCGCCCCCACATCGGCTACCACGATTTAAGCAATGACGATCTCAAGTATGCCCGGCGGGATGGGGATACCTGGCATACCGAGACGGTGGATAGCAACGGGGATGCCGGGCGCTATGGTTCGCTGGCGCTCGATAGCGATGGTCGCCCCCACATCAGCTATACCGATCTCCGCACGGGCGAGTTGCGCTACGCGGTTGCGGCGGCGGGAGGGGAATGGCGCACCGCGGTAGTAGATTATTCGTCGGTAGTGGGGTGGTATACCGCGCTGGCCCTGGATAGTATGGAGCTTTCGCACATTGCCTACTATGCGGCCGGCTCAGAGAGCTTGAACTATGCGATCTATGATGGTATTGAGTGGCAGATTACCACGGTAGATAATGATGGGGCCGTCGGTTACTATACCTCGCTGGTGCTGGATGCATTGGATCAGCCACGGGTGAGCTATTACGATATAACCCGCAAGGATTTGAAGTATGCGGCGCTAGAGGGGGAGCGCTGGCAGGTACAGACGGTGGACAGTGCGGGCGATGTGGGGTGGTATACGTCGCTGGTGCTGGATGCCGACGGCAACCCGCATATCAGCTATTACGACAAGGGCAATGGGGCGCTGAAGTATGCCCACCTGCGCGAAGGCGAATGGTACATCGAGACGGTAGATGGGGGCGGCGGCGCGGGTGAGTATACCGCGCTGGCGTTGGATGGGTGGGGCCGCCCCCACATCAGCTACTATGACGAAGGTAATACGGCGTTGAACTATGCCTTTTTTGATGGCCAGCGCTGGCAGGTGCAAATGCTGGATAGTACGGGCGACGTGGGCGAATATACCTCGCTGGCGTTAAGCCGCCAGGGATACCCGCACATCAGCTATTATGACAAGAGCAACCGCGATTTGAAATACCTCTTCTTCGACGGGGAGGCCTGGATGGGGCAGACGGTGGACAGCGCGGGCAATGTGGGTACCTATACCTCGCTGGCGTTGGACGGGCAGGGCCGCCCCCATATCAGCTACTACGACAATAGCGGCTACAATATGAAGTATGCCTTCTCGGACGGGGCGCGCTGGTATGCCGGCCCGGTGGATGCGGCGGGCCGCGTGGGGTTGTATGGGGCGATGGTGTTAGACCGCCAGGGGTTTGCCCATATCAGCTATGGTGATACAAGCAATGCCGATTTGAAGTATGCGCTGCAACGTGCGCGCGCGGGCGAGTAGGAGGGCGAGGGCTACGGCTTTTCCCAGGTCTTGCCAAGCGCGGCCGGCACCCGCGAGAAAGTTGACCGTTGCGAAACCAGGGCCAGTACGCCTATCATCAGCACAAAGGGGGCAACCTGGAATACCTGGGTAGGCAGCCACGTGAGCGTGCTTTGCAAGCTGGTGGCCAGGGTATTGAGGAAGCTAAACAGGTAGCATCCCAACGCTACCCGCCACGGATTCCACCCCCCGAAGATGACGATGGCCAGCGAGATCCACCCCAGGCCGGCGATGTGGTTGTGGCTCCACCCCCGCTTAAGATCGAGCGAGTAGGCCGCGCCGGCCAGGCCGATAAGCGCTCCCCCAAGCAGCACGCACGCATAGCGCCACGCGATAACGTTGACGCCCCGCGCAAAGGCGGCATCCGGTCGCTCGCCCAGGGCGCGGATAACCAGGCCCGTGCGCGTATGGAAGAGGAGCCACCAGAGCACCGGCACCAGCACAAAACTGGCGTAGATAACCATATCGTGGGAAAACAGAATCGTCCCCACAAGGGGTATATCGCGGAGCAGGGGGATGGGAGCGGGCCCCAGCGAGACGCCAGGCACGCGCACGTAGGGGTTGCCCAGGAAGGACGAGAGATTGGTACAGAGCAGAGCCAGCACAAAGCCCACCGCCGTTTGCGATTGGCGCAGCGAAATACTGAGGACGCAAAGCACGAGCGCTACCAGCATTCCTACCAACGCTGCCACCAGAAACCCCACCACCACATTGCCACTATGTAACCCGGCCGCAAAGCCGGCCATAGCGGAAAGGAGCATCGTCCCATCCAGCGACAGGTTAATGACCCCGGCTCGTTCACCAAGCGTTTCGCCCATTGTGGCGAAGATGAGTGGCGCGGCGCTGGCCAGTATGGCCGCAAGGGCCACGGCAAGCTGCGGGATAGTCATAGCCGCTCACTCGTTTTCAATTGTGCTATAGCCTTGCGTGCTATCAGTCTCAATAATCCCATCGTACAACGAGAACCCCCTGGCGCGGGGGAAACACACCAGGGGGGTAGACGAAAAGGAGAAACTAACCAATGTACTTATTATACCATAGGCTTACGGAGTCGTAAACGAGCGCGGGGTGTGGGCCAGGGGGTGCGTATTGCCGGCTCTTGCAGTATACTGGGAGTCTATGGTATAGATACAGCAATGAGGGGGTGATACCTATGCGGGTACTCTTTCTTGGAAGCCCGGACTTTGCCGTTGCGCCGCTTGAGATGCTGGTAGAGGCCGGCTACGATGTGGTGACGGTGCTCACACAACCCGACCGCCCGGCCGGTCGCAAGCGGGTATTGACGCCGCCGCCAGTGAAGGAGGCGGCCCTGGCGCTCAACCTGCCGGTGGTACAGCCGCCTTCGCTCCGCGATGAGACGGTGATAGCACAACTGAAGGCCTTGCAGCCGGAGGTGGGGGTCGTCGCGGCCTACGGCGAAATTTTGCGCAAGGCGGTGCTGGCTATTCCACCGCTTGGCTACTTGAATATTCATCCTTCGCTCCTGCCGCTCTACCGGGGGCCGGCGCCCGTGGTCGGGGCTATCCTGGCCGGCGATACGGAAACCGGGGTAACGATTATGAAGCTCGATGCGGGTATGGATAGCGGGCCCATTCTGGGGCAGGTGACGATACCTATGCCAGCGCAGGCGCGGGCCGGGGCGCTCACCGATGCGTTATTCCGGCTTGGGGCCCAGTTGCTACAGGATGTGCTGCCGCGCTATGCCAGCGGCGCTATAGTGCCACACCCCCAGGACGATAGCCAGGCGACGGTGACACGGCTCTTAAAGAAGGCGGATGGGGTGCTGGACTGGTCGCTGCCGGCGCTGGTGCTAGAGCGACAAACGCGCGCATATGACCCCTGGCCGGGGGCGGCTACCACCTGGCAAGGACAACAGGTCAAAGTGATTGCGGCGCGGGTCGAGTCAGCGTGGGAGGGGAGCGACGCGCCGGGTACAATTGTGGGTACGCACGATGGGCCGCTGGTGGCGACGGGGAGCGGGGCGCTTGACGTGCTGGAAATGCAGCCGGCTGGCAAGCGGGCTATGCGCGGGGCCGACTGGTTGGCGGGACAGCGCGCGGTGGTCGGGCAGCAGTTTGGCGGGTAGAAGCCGTAGGGTAGGGTACTTGTCGCCTTCCCCTAACAGCGCGATCCCACCCCAGAAGCCCACAAGCAAGCCAGGAGCGTTCCCCCGCACCAGGCACGCCAGGAAACGGGGGACGTTTCTTGAAACCGGTCTTACGACATAGATTCTTTGACGGCTTCTTTCAAGGTGCTGCTGGCGCTAAAGCCCGGTGTCCAGGTTTCCTCGATGATCATGCGTTCGCGGGTCTGGGGGTTTACCCCTTCACGCTGCTGGCGGTGGCGCACTTCAAAGGTGCCAAAGCCGGTCAGGGTGACTTTCTCGCGCCGTTTCAGGGCCTCGGTAATCACCTCAATAGCAGATTCAATCACCTGCTTGACCTGCTTCTGGGAAATATCATCGCCTGCGTGCCTTGCAACCGCTTTAATGAAATCAGTCTTTTGCATTGATTTGTTTCTCCTCTTTCATTCGTTTTATGCGAACCGATACCTTGCTACAAGGGATTGTTAAGCCAAATTCTAGACATCTTCAGCCTGATACTTGCGAAAGATAGCACACCAATGCTGCATTGTCAAGTGTCGAAGCCCCATAAAGTCCATTAGAGAGGGGTTCTCACAGTATAGCGCCCTTGTCAAGCCCCCCCTACGTGACTCCGGGTACGGCGTATGGCATATGGCGTTTGTGCCTTTCGAATGGGCTTTATCTATTCTCTTCCTTGCTTCTGATAGGCTGTGATGATGCAGGTTTGCCCAGGCGGGCCAGATCGGGCGCTACCCCGATATACGTTTCGGCGGTCAGGGCGTGCAATTCGTCCTTGACAGCGGTGTCTATGGCCAGGCCGTCAATGAACTGGTGCAGGTCGTCGGCGGTGAGGGCCCGCCCACGCGAGAGCCCCTTGAGCGCCTCGTAGGGCTCTGGATAGCCGACACGCCGCAGGATAGTCTGGATAGCCTCGGCCAGCACCTCCGGGTGGTGTTGCACCGCTTGCAGCAGGCGGGGGCGGTTGACGCGCACCTTGCCAAGCCCGCGCAGTATCCGCTGGTAGGCCAGCAGGCTGTAGCCAAAGGCCAGCCCCAGATTGCGCAAGACGGTGCTGTCGGAGAGGTCGCGCTGGAGCCGCGAGACGGGCAGTTTGCGGCTCATAAATTCCAGCAGCGCGTTGGCCAGGCCCAGGTTGCCCTCGCCATTTTCAAAGTCAATCGGGTTGACCTTGTGGGGCATGGTGGAAGAGCCAACCTCGCCTGCTTGCGCCTGCTGTACCAGGTATTCGTCGCTAATGTAGCGCCACATATCCTGGCACAGGTCTATCAAGATGGTGTTGAGCCGTTTGAGCGCGTCGCACAGGGCCGCCAGGGTGTCGTGTGGCTCTATCTGCGTCGTCAACAGGAGCGGCTCCAACCCAAGCGAGCGGATAAATTGTTCGCTGGTGCCGGGCCAGTCAACGTGGGGCCGGGCGGCTATGTGGGCCGCAAAGGTTCCGCTGGCGCCATTCAGTTTGCCGGTGATGGGCAGGGTGGCCACGCTGGCGATGGCCCGTTCCAGCCGCGCGGCAAAGACGGCAATTTCTTTGCCCATGGTGGTGGGGGTGGCGGGTTGGCCGTGGGTGCGGGCCAGCATGGGGGTGGTGGCTTCATCGCGGGCGATGGTGTCGAGATGTTGGTTCAGCTTTTGTGCCAATGGTAGCAGCACCTGCTCGCGGGCGTCCGCGACCATCAGGCCGTAGGCCAGGTTGTTGACATCTTCTGAGGTGAGCGCAAAGTGGATGGCTTCGGCATGATCGGCCAGACCAAGCGCGGCGCACTGTTCGCGCAGCCAGTATTCGACGGCTTTCACGTCGTGGTTGACGCGCCGATCCCCGGCGGCGATGGCTTCGGCGTCGCGTAGGCTAAATTCGCGGTAGAGGCGGCGCAGGTTGTCTTGCTGGTCGGGGGCGAGGGGCGCGACAAAGGCGATGTCCTCCATACTGGCCAGCAGCAGGAGGTATTCTACCTCTACCCGCACGCGGTAGCGAAAGAGGGCGCTTTCGCTAAACAGGTCGGCCAGGGCCGCGACATCGCGCCGGTAGCGCCCGTCGAGCGGCGATAGCGCCGTCAGGGCCGTTAGTGTGTTTTCCATACTCCACCCCTTCTCGTGAATATCTCTGGGTAAAACGCTGGTGATCATAGCAGATAGCAGCATTTGTCGCAAGATAGCGGGGGCGCACCGTGTTATAATAGCGTGGTAGACTGCTCTAGTTTCACAGGAAGGAACCAATGCCCCACCGGTACATAGATCCGACAACCGATTTTGGGTTCAAGCTCCTGTTCGGGCGCGAAGAGAGCAAAGAGGTGCTGAAAGGGTTTCTCTCCGACGTGCTAGACCTGCCCAATCGCATCGCCGATTTGCAGTACATCCCGCCGGAACAGTTGCCCGAATCGCCCATCAAACGCATTGGCATTTACGACGTGTACTGCGTGGATACGGCCGGCAACCGCTTCATTGTGGAGATGCAACGCAGTTGGTTGCGCTACTTCAAAGAGCGAGTCCTCTTCTATGCCACCTTTCCCATTATCCAGCAAATTGAGAAGGGGGAAAACTACGATTTTAGCCTGCTACCGGTCTACTGTGTGTGTATTCTGGACTACGAACTGGATGACGAGCCCTACAGCGTCCGGCGCATCCAGTTAGCTGATGTGGCGACCGGGCGGGTATTCTACGACGGGTTGACCTTCGTCTTTCTAGAATTGCCCAAGTTTACGCTGAGCCTGGACGAGATCCAGACGCCAACCGACCGCTGGCTGTATATGCTCAAGCACATGCCCCAGTTGGAGACGATACCGCCGCCCCTGAACCAGGAGCCATTCCCACAAGCCTTTCGGATGGCGGAACTTGCCGCGTTGGGCGAAGAGGGGCGCAAAGTGTATCGCAGAGAGATCCGTCTTATCTCAGACGAAAAGGCGATTTTAGAAAGCCACGTATACCTGGGCCGCCAGGAAGGGCGCCGCGAAGGGCGCGCGGAGGGCCGCCGCGAGGGGGTAATCGCCGGTATCGAACTGGCGCTAGAACTCAAGTTTGGCGATGCGGGCAAGCAATTTGCCAGCACCGTACGGCAGATTGACGACCTGCACCGTCTTCAAGCGCTCCATGATGCGCTACGCACGGCACAGTCGCTAGAGGAACTACGACACATTATTTAATACCGGGAGTGCAACAATGGACAGCAATGCACGTCAAAAGGATACGGCAATCCTTGTTGGGGTCGGGTGTGTGGGGGTCGTGATTGGTCTGGTCTGTGTTATCGGTCAAATTGCGGTGATCGTGCAGTTTAGTGAATTATTTGCTTCCAGTGACAATACCGCGGAAGGGCTACCGACCATTCCGCGTCCCGTCACGCCGGTATCGCTCCCCTTGCCAACTACGGCGCTGGTGGTGACAGATACCGCGACCGTCGGGTACCCTGCTCCCGCTCCCCAGAACCTCCCCGCGAATACGCCTGCGCCTATGCCAACCGCAACGCCCATGCCTACCCCAACCACGCCCCCCGCCACCGCGCCCGCGCCCGCAACGCAAGGGTATGCGGTTGGCGATACTGTGGAGGTTGGACAGGCGCGGTGGGTGGTGACCGAGGTAGAGGATTTAGGGGACACTGTAACCGGTCAGATGGATGATGTGACAACATCGGGCAAGTTTGTCCTTGTCCGTCTCGATGTTGAGAATCTCGACAAGGAACAGCACGCGGTACCATCTCCCAAGCTCAGAGATGACCAGGGACGCGAGTATGGCCATTCCAGTGATATTGCGGCCATAACCCAAATTGACGGTGATTCGTGTGTGCTCGAAATGCTCAATCCCAACCTTCCCAAAACCTGTACTATTCTCTATGACATCCCCGCCGATTCCCAGGGGCTTATGCTCGTGGCGCAAAGTTTTGGCCTCTTTTCGGACGAGGAACAGGTTATTAGCCTGGGATTGTAAATAGCCTATTGTGTGCAATCGCTATAGTATTCTGAAGGAGTACAAAAAACCTGATGATTACCAGCAACATAGTTTCTCTCGGCGGCTACCATATCCACTACCTGGAGTATGGCTCTGGGCCCCCCGTCGTTCTCCTGCATGGCTTTGCCGGCTCCTGCGAAGAGTGGCGCCCCACCGTAGAGCTTCTGGGCCGCAACGGCTACCGCGCTATTGCGGTAGATGCAGTTGGCTTTGGCAAGTCGGACAAACCGGATGACGCGCCCTACTCGCTACCCCTGTTTGCCGCTATGTACGATGGTCTGCTTGATGCGCTAGGGCTAGAGCAGGCTACCTTTGTCGGGCACTCCTTCGGCGGCAAGTGTGCGCTGGCTATGGCCATCCTCCACCCACAGCGCGTGGGCCGCCTGGTAGTTGCCGATAGCGAAGGTTTTATTCCCATCCCGCTGTTTATGAAAAAGGCCGGGGTGGTGCCCTTTCTGGGGGAAATGTTCCTGTGGATGTCGAAGCATCCTAAACTCTTTCGGATGCAACTGGCCGGCACCTTCCACGACGCAAGCCGCATCCCCATCGAGCTTGAAACCCACTTTCGGGAAATGCTCAGTGACCGTACCCAGACCAACGCACTCTTGCAACTGAGCCGCTGCTACGACGACCACGACCTGATAAAGTCCGGCCTGCGCAAGCGTCTGGGCGAATTGCGCTGTCCCACGCTGGTGGTCTGGGGCGAGAATGACCGCGTGTTCCATCGGCGGTGTGGCGAAGCGGCGCAACGCGAAATACCGGGCGCGCGGTTGGCGATGATCCCCCGCAGTGGCCACTACCCGCACATCGAGTCGCCGCGCCTGTTTCACGGCGTTTTGATGGGCTTTCTGGCGGGGGGGCAATGATAACCACAACGCGCGTTACGGTGCAAGGCTATGGCCTGCACATGATGGAAGCGGGGAGCGGGCCGCCCGTGCTCTTCCTGCACGGCTTTGCGGTGTCGTCGCGCTACTGGCAACCTACGCTCGAATTGTTGGGCCACAGCGGCTACCGCGCCATCGCCATTGATGTGCTTGGCTTTGGCGAGTCGGACAAGCCGCCCCACGCGCCCTACTCGCTGCCCCTCTACGCCGACCTGTGCGCCGGCCTGCTCGATGTGCTTGGTCTGGAACAAGCCGCCGTGGTGGGGCACTCCTTCGGGGGCAAGCTGGCCCTGGCCACCGCGGTATTGCATCAGCCACGGGTAGACCGGCTGATCGTTATGGATACCGATGGCTTCCTTCAGGTACCCACCATCATGCGCCGCGTCACCTCCCTACCGGGCGTGGGGCGGGGGATGCTGTGGTTGGCCGGGCGTTCGGCGGTGGTGCGGGCCCAGTTGCGCATGAGCTTTCGCAACCCGGAGCGCCACGTAACCCCGGAGATGATAGCGCGGGGGCGCGATGCCATGCTCTTGCCAGAGAATGCGCGGGTGTTGATACAATTGAGCCACAACGCAACTTATATAGATTTGCGTACGTCCGGGTTGCGGGCCCGTCTGTCCGAGTTGCGCTGCCCCACGCTGATTGTGTGGGGCGAAGATGACCGCGTTATCCCGCTCTCGTGCGGGGAGACGGCCCGGCGCGAGATACCGGGGGCGCAGTTGGTGCGCTTCCCCGACTGTGGCCACTTCCCCCATGTTGAGGCGTTTCGCGCCTTCCATGGGCTCCTGTTGGGCTTTCTGGCAGGAAAAAAGGAAGGTACGATAATAACAAAGTAGTATAGCTATCGGGTGGCGCTGGTGGGTCTGGCTGTGGAAGCTATGTCAGGCACCACGCTGGATTGGACGCCGCCGGGTTTGTTTGATAACAGGAGACTCTCTCTTTGAAGAAAGGAAAAACGGTATGATGTACAAACGATGGGTACTGTATGGAATTCTGCTGGTGTTGGTGCTGGCGTTGGTGGGCTGTGGTTCTGCGCCACAGCCGACTGTGCCAGCGGATACGGGAACGGAAGCGGAGCCGACCACGGCCCCCGCAGGAGAGGCAGATACTCCCACGGCCCCGGGAGAGGCAGAAGGCGAGCAAGAGGAGGAGCCAACCACGGCCGAAGGCGAGGGCGACGCGGAGGATACGCCGGCCTATCCGGGGCCGGCGGGAGCCTACCCGGACCCTGCCGCCCCGCCGCCAGTATCGGCCGGAGCTTACCCCCCGCCGGGTGTTGATCTGGCCAGCATGAGCAACGAAGAGGTGATAGCGCAGGTTGACCAGTATGCCGCAGAGGGGAACTATCAAGATGCGCTGGCGTTGATTGAAGCGGCGGTGGCCAATGACCCGGAGGCATTGGATTTGCGAACGACACGGGGGGCCTTGCTGGTTGAGTTGGGCCGCTTTACCCAGTCCTCGCGTGAACTGGAATGGGTATTGCAGCAAGAACCAGAGAATATGCGGGCCAAACTGGCCTACGCAATCATGAGCGCCAACACGGGCAAGACGGATGTGGCGTTGGATGAATTGCGGGTTGTACTGGAGCAGCAACCGGAGAATGTGGATGCGTTGATAACGCGGGCCGCAGTGCATCTTGATTCGGGTGAGTTTGATATGGCTTTTGCCGATGTGAACCAGGCGTTGGAGATTGACCCGGAGAGCGCGGCGGCGTATGAGCAGCGAGCGCGGATTTATGCGGAAACAGGCGAGGTGGATAAGGCCGGCGCCGACTTTGAGCAGGCGACCGAGCTTGACCCGTCGCGGGTGTCTGCGGCCTTGACGTATGGCATGCTGCTGTTGAATATGGGCGAGGTGGACGCGGCTAAAGCACAGTTTCAATCGGTGCTCGATAACGGCATTCCCCTGCGTGATGGCGACGCTATCTACAAGGCGGGGGTACAGCTTGATTTCATTAGCGGCGATCAGTGAGGCGTGCGGCGTGCGGCGTGCGGCGTGCGGCGTGCGGCGTGCGGCGTGCGGCGTGCGGCGTGCGGCGTGCCAGCGTCGCCCCGCCTCCCACCTCACCCATCACCAGGAGCGGCTACCAGGGTTCGTAGTGGGTCGGCAACGTCTCGGTCAGGCGCGGGTTGTCCAACGGCGTGTGGCTGGCAATGAAGATGGCGCGGATCAGGCCGGTGGGGGGAATGGCCGGGTTGGCCCAATTGGTCGGGAACTCCTCGTGGTGGGGTTGGGTTGTCGGACAGTAGACGTGGGCATAGAATTGCTTGAGCGTTTGGAAGAGCCAGGGGCGGGTCGGGTGGCAGCCGGTGCCGTGGGCCGCCTCCCAGAGATTGGCCCGGTTTTCGCTGAAAGTGGTCAGGTCGGGGTGATCGTCGGGCGCGACACAGGTTTCTATAATGGCGTGGTTGACATGCGGGGCCGTGTGCTGGATAACCTCCTGCGGGTTGGCGATGTGGTAGAGCAAGCCGTAGCAGTGCAGGTAGTCGAAGTGGCCAAACGATGGGAGCTTGTGTAGCTGCGTTTCTACGTCCAGTTGTTCGGCGGGAAGGCCGAAACGCTGCCGCAGGAAATCCACCAGTTCGGGGCGGGCGTCCGTCGGCAGGATGTGGCAGCCGCGGTGCAAGTAGAAGAGCGTATGTTCGCCGCTGCCGGCCCCTATCTCCAAAATGCGTTTGCCGCGCAGATCCAGTCCCAGGCTATCGAGGTGTTCGAGCCGGGCGAGGGTGTGGCGCTGGTAGGCGCGGGCCATGAAGATATGATAGATCTTCCACTGGCGCAGGATAGCGAGGGCCTGGCGGGCCTCGCTGAGCGTTCGCACTATCATAGGTTCCTTTCGGTACTGGCTGGTTGCTGATTGCCGTACGGGTTGGTAACGGCGGCATTATAGGGTATGGCCGCCATACTGTCAATGGCGGCCGGGGAGTATTTTTTGGAACTTCCATGCTTCATTCGGGCTATATTTCGAACATATGCACCTACTTCTTTCGCGTTATTTGTGCTGAAAATCACAATATTATAAATTCAGGTTTTATCCCTTTCCAATAGTTAAAAATGGTGGGTCATACCGGGTAGTAGTAAGGGGTTATTACCCCCGCTGGTTGGGGCAATTAGTACCTTTCAGGTATTGCAATGGTGGCCCCAATCTATGGTATACTTTGCAAGCGTGAAGTACCCGTGAGAGGGTGCTTTGCTGGAAACCCTTAGTAAATATCTTATTGGTTCAAGGAGGTTTGGAAGAAATGACGGTGTTCCAAAAGGTAGCCGTACGGATTGTTGCCGCGTTGGCCGTCCTGATGATGGTCGCGGTAATGCCGTTCGCTTCGTTTGCAGAAGAACCAGGCGCAACCCCGGCCGACCGCCAGGGCGAAGTCTGGACTGGTGTTCAGCTTCAGAACGTTGGTGAGAACGATACCACCGCGTCCGTGACGCTGTACAACTCGACCGGTGACACGATTGGTCTGGAAGACAACACGATTGCCGCTGGCGCTGCGGTCAACTACTTTATGCCGAACTTTGAGAAGGTACCAGGTGGCTCCTACTCGCTGGTCGCCACCGCTGAAGAGCCCTTGAAGGCGATGGTCAGCACCTCGTACCAGACCAGCAACTCGGCTGGTAACTACAGCTCCCCGACCCCGGGCAGCAGCGTTATCGTTCCTGTGGTGCTCCGCGACTGGGCGGGCCAGACTTCTGAAATTACGGTGCAGAACGCCAGCACCTCCAACACGGTTGACTATACCGTGACGGTGAATGGTCGCCAGAACTCCGGCACCGACCAGCTGACGGGCACGCTGGAGCCGGGTAGTGCGCGTACCTACTCGCTGAACGACTTTGGCGTAGAGAACAACGGTACTGCTGAAGAAGGGACCGAAGGCGGCTTCCTGGGCTATGCGCTGGTTGAAGCCAGCAATGGCCAGGTCGTGGTACAGTCCTTCATTGACATTGCTGGCGCGGGCGCGATTGCGGCCTTCATTGGTATTCCCGCCGACAGTGCCGACACCACCCTGTACGCTCCGCTTATCCGCAAGAACTTCTTTGGCGACACCGGTATTCAGTTGGTCAACACTGGCGACACCGACGCCAACGTCACCGTGACCTACTACACCGACCCCTCCCGCGTGGGCGCTGGCTTTGATGCTGAGTATAACGAAACCGCCACCGTTCCGGCCAACGACGCTTTCACCGTGTTGCAACTGGCCGGCAGTGGCCCCTTGCCCGAAGGCAGCGACCGCAGCGGCGGTTGGGATCCCACCAACGATGGTTGGTTCGGTTCCGCCAAAATTGTCTCTGATGTGCCGTTGATTGGCGTGGTCAACGACGTGACCTTCGCTGGCTTTGCTACCAGCAACCAGGCTACCTACACCCTCTCCACCGCCAGCAACGCTGGTACCGAGTTTGTTTCGCCGCTGGTTCGTGCCGGCTTCCTCGATAACAACCTGTTCACCACCGGTGTGGCTTGCCAGAACACCACCGACTCGCCGGCCAACGTGACCCTCTCCTATGACATCGTTCGTGCCGACGGCAGCACCGAGCGCGTGAGCGGTAGCGGCGGCACCATCCCCGCCAACGGCGCGACCACCTTCTATCAGGGTGGCGACGACCGCAGCAATGGCGCCTCCATTGACGGCGTAGCCGGCTGGTATGGTTCGGCGGTCATCAGCTCGGATCAGCCGATTGTCTGTCTGGTCAACGACGAGAGCGACAACATTCCGGGCGTTAGTGTTGCTCCGACCCTTGTTGACAAAGCCAACTTCAACGCGCTGAAACTCCAGTAATATCACCGTACAAAGCGTGCTTTGTGCAAACCGGGTGGCTGTACTTCAGTCACCCGGTTTGTGTTCTCACTTGAGCCCCAGACACTTTTGGGGTATAGTAGAGCAACATTGGTTTGCATACTGATTCAAATGTTGTCCCTATGAAAGAAACAGATGTTGATAGCGGCGTCTCGCCCCTGAGCGAACGCGAAGTTGAGATTTTGCAACTGGTGGCCACGGGCGCAACCAACCAGCAAATTGCGGCCCAACTTGATATTGCCCTCAATACCGTCAAAGTCCATCTGCGGAATATCTTTGTCAAAATTGGCGTCTCGTCGCGTACCGAGGCGTCCTTGTATGCGGCCCGCGCCGGTCTGCTCGATATGATCCCACCCACCCCAGACCAGATACGCCTCCGGGCTGTCCATCGCCAGCTGCGTGCCGCCGCCAATCACACACCAGACCAGCGGGATCAGCGCGAGCAGCCAGCGCCACGCCC
>DAOTUK010000311.1:0-4975 GCA_034437375.1 Chloroflexaceae bacterium
GCACCGCACCAATAGGTGAACATGCACCCAGGTAGACGATCATACCCCCTGGGAGCGCAGGCGTCCCGCCTGCTCCGGGGCGAGCGAGACGCTCGCGCTCCCAGGCGCGGAAAACTTTCTGGCACACCCCGCGGGGGGCCCAAAGCTCCCCGCCCCACAAAATTATGGTATACTAAGGAGATATGATACCCGAACCGGAAGCGTAGCAACGATGAGCGAAACCCAACCAACCCGCCCCCGCCACCAGTGCTACTATATCTGGACGGTGGGCTGCCAGATGAATATATCCGACTCGGCGCGGCTCGAAGCCGCTCTCCAGAGTATCGGCTACAGCCCGGCCCACCACCCGGAAGCGGCCGGTTTCATCGTGCTCAACTCCTGTAGCGTACGGGCCAGCGCCGAAGAACGCATTATCGGCAAGCTCGGCGAATTGCAGCGTATCAAACGCGCCTACCCCGACACCCGCATCATCCTGTGGGGCTGTATGGTAGACGCAGACCACCACTCGCCCTTTCAACAACGCCTGCCCATGGTAGACCACTTCGTCGCCCCCTCCGCACTTGGCAACATCCTGGCCCTGGCCCCCTACCCGCTCTACCACCCCGACGAACCCGCCTTGCCTATCGCCAACACCGCCGCCGCCCCCGTCTCCGTGAGCGTCCCTATTCAATATGGCTGCAATATGCGCTGTTCGTACTGTATTATCCCCCAACGGCGCGGACGCGAACAAAGCCGCCCCCTGGATGACATTGTGGCCGAAGTTGCCCGCATCCTCGAACACGGCGCAAAAGAAATTATCCTGCTCGGCCAGATTGTAGACTCGTGGGGGCACGACTTGCCCGGCAAACCCGACCTGAGCGCCCTTATCACCGCCGTTCACGACCTGCCCGGTCTGGAACGACTGCGCTTCTTAACCTCGCACCCTGCCTGGATGACCCACCGGCTGATTGAAACCGTCGCCCGCCTGCCCCGCTGCCAGCACGAAGTCAACCTGCCCATCCAGTCCGGCCATAACGCCATACTCAAACGTATGCAGCGCGGCTATACCCAGGAACACTACCGCGACCTCATCCACCACCTGCGCCGCGCAATACCCGACATTGCCATGACTACTGACATCATTGTCGGCCACCCCGGCGAACGTCAAGAACACTTTGACGCAACGGCCCAACTGGTGCAAGATCTCTGCTTTGACAAAATACACATTGCCGCCTTCTCAGCCCGGCCCGGCACACTGGCCGCCGAACAAGAACAAGACCCGACCCTGGCTGTGCCCCCCGAAGAAAAGCAAGCTCGCCGCATTGCCCTGGAACAACAACAACAGCAGATTGCCACCCGTATCAATGAAAAACTGCTTGGAACCACCGTTGAAATACTGGTTGAAGATACCGTCAAAGGAAAATGGCGTGGACGTACCAGCACCAACAAACTGGTCTTTTTTAACCACCCCGCCAACTGGCGCGGCCAACGGGTGCCCGTTCACATTACTGCCACAGGCCCCTGGAGCCTGCAAGGGCAGTTGTCCACTCCCCCCGAACTCTCGGAAAAACCCTGAACCTATGCACAAAAGGAGCGACCATTGACAAAACAAGACGAACGACAGCGGCTCAAACGCCGCCTGCAAGAGTATTCCATTGAGCTGGCCACCGAAAAGCGCTGGCAAGAGGCCATAGACATCAACTTGCACTTGCTCTCTATTGTCGAAGACCCGGCTACCTATAATCGCCTGGGCAAAGCCTATATGGAAATGGGCCGCTATCAGGAGGCCCAGGACGCCTACCAACAAACCCTGCGGCTGACCCCAACCAACGCCATTGCCCGCAAGAACCTGACGCGCATAGAGGCCCTCCTCTCCCGCGACTTGCCCGAATCTATTACCGACCGCCGCACCCGCGAGATTATAGACCCGCGCCTGTTCATTACCGAAGCGGGCAAAACAGCCATCACCACCCTGATAGATGTTCCCCGCAGCACAGCCACCGAAGCGCTGGCGCCCGGCGAACAGGTCGAAATGATCCACGACCCCGAAAGCCACCGCGTCCTCATTCAAGACGCCGATGGTCGCTACCTGGGTATGATAGAGCCCAAACTGGGGCAACGCCTCAATGAACTGGTCAGCGGCGGCAACCGCTATATTGCCGCGCTCGTCCAATTCGATACGCGCATGATGCGCCTGATTATCCGCGAAGTGTACCAGGACCCCAAGATGCGCATGCGCGTTTCCTTTCCCGGCAAGCTGAGCGAAAGCCCCATGGAAGGCTACATTCCCGGCCTGCGCTACGACGACGATGTGGAAGAACTGCTAGACGAAGAAGAGCTTCCCGAAGAATTGGAAAGCACCAATGAGGACTATAGCGGCGGGGGCGACGACGAAGAGTTGGGCCTGGAAGCTATCGAAAAAGACATTCCCGACGACGACGAGTCAGAAGAATAAGCCAGACGCCTAACCGCAGACCTGGCCCACCACCCGGGCCAGGTCTTGCGCTGGCTACCCCATACCCTGATACAACTGTTGCCGTAACATCACCAGATACTCGCGCAATTTGCCGCGATCAAGCCGCACCAGATCGCTGGTGGGAATCAAAATGTGCCAGCAGTTATTGTCCATCCACACCCGACAAATACCCGCCGGACTATCAAACCGTATCTCGGCCCGCTGATTCTCGTGGTCATAGACAGCACTTGTCCAGGAGAAAATCTCATCCAGATCATGATACTCGTTGCGCAAAAACAACCGCTGTTTCTCTAGCGCATCTAGAATAGCATCCTCGGCCAGGCGCTCCAGTATACTGTTGACCATCTCGCGCAGCTTGCCGGGAAACGCCAGCACCGCAGGCTCCTCTGGGGGCTTTATGCGCCAAACATCCACTTCCCACCATATGACACAATCGCCAAGCGGCGTTTCAAAATGTAACTCTGCTTGCTGCGAACCATAGTTAAAGATTGGTCGGGCCGTACGCAACTCTTCCAGGTTGCTATATTCCGTACGCAAGCGCCCCGCCAGTTCTTCCAACGGCGCTTTTGATACATCCGCCATAGGAGCCGCGGGAGCCGCGGGGGCCGCGGGGGCCGGGGCCGCGGGAGCCGGGGCCGGAGCCGCGGGGGCCGGAGCCGCGGGAGCCGCTTCTCGCTCCTGCAACCGCTGCACAATGCGATTCAACGTGTGCCGCAACGTCTTTGGATTTGCGGTCAGCATCACATCACTGGTCGGCGGAATAATATGCCACTGCGCATCGGCCCACCACACCCGGCAAATACCAACCGGGGTGGTAAACTGTATTTCAGCACGCTGCATCTGCTGGTTATACAATGGCTTGACCAGAGAACGTATTTCTTCGAGATTGCTATACTCATCGCGTAGCCGGACGGCCTGTTGCTGCAAGGCGGCCCGCACAACCTGCTCACTACTCATAACTACACCTCAATTTGCAGACGCCAAAACCCACTACCACACGCTACAATTCAGTGTACCATAGCCTGCCAGCAACAGCCAACCGCCCGGAAAAACCAGGGCGATTGCAACGTCGCCGTGCCGACGACCGTATCAGGCTTTGTTGCATGCGCAGACGTTGATGTGCGCCGTCGGCGCGAGATATGGGGGGGGTTGGCGCGGCACCCCCCCAAAAAAGGTGGTTTTGCGGGGCCCGGCCCCGCACGCTCCCCAGGTGTCCTGGTTGACGGAAGACGTTGCCATCGCCCTGTCACCCCCGGAAAAACTTGCAAACCAACCCTCAGTACAGTATTATGAAGAAGGTATCATGGGAAACCAACAGGCTGAAGAAAAGAGAGAATACCCAGACGAGGTGTAATAGATATGTCTGAAGAGATTGAAGTGAAAGTACGCCAGGTTGCCAACGAACAAGGCGGGAACAGCAACGAAGCCGATCCTATTGTAGATTTGATGCGCCGACTTCTGATGGCCAGCATCGGAGCCGTGGCGCTAACCTACGATGAAGCCGAACGCCTGATCAAGCGTCTGGTCGAGCGCGGAGAGTTGGCCCAGAAGGATGGCGAAAAAGTGCTCAATGAGTTGATGGGCCGATTGCAGCAGCAAAACAGCGGCGCGAGCAGCGACGACCAGAGCCAACCATTTACCAACATGAATATTGGCGGCCAGATAGAAAGTGGGCTAGAACAATTGCTCAATAGTCTCAACATCCCATCCCGCCGTGACATAGATGACCTCAGCACCAAAATGGCCCAACTGGCGGAACGAGTAGAAGAGTTACGCAAAACCAGTAGCTAGATATACGGCAAGCCAGAGCCGCCGGAAGTACACAATGCAGATCATCAAAAAATATGCCAACCGCAAACTCTACCATACTAACCAGAAACAGTACATCACGCTTGAAGGTATTGCCCATCTTATCCAATCCGGTTATTACGTGCAGATTATAGATAACGAGACGGGCGACGATATTACCAGCAGTATCCTGGCGCAGGTGGTGGTACAGGTGCGTGGACGCAGTGGCGCCGCCCTCCCCACCACCTTGCTTACCAGCCTTATTCGCTTTGGGGGCGACACCATTACCAGTCTGCGCCAGGCGCTTTTTTCCTCGGCCGGTGCCCACGACATTATTGAATCTGAGATAGCACGGCGCATTGAATATCTGCGTACCGAAGGCACAATTGAAGCTGCGGAGGCCACCCGCCTGCGCCGTCTGTTGCTGAACCACGAAACGCCCCAGGAAACCCGGCGCTCGCTGACGGCGCACGTCCTTTCTGGCCGCAACGATGTCGCACACCTGCACCAGCAACTTGATTCGTTAGTCTCTGAAGTTGAACAGATGATACAACACCAGACAACCAGCAATGACGATTAACTGCCACTTCCACCACCTCCAACGCCGCCGGGCCAGCGGGCCCGCACTATTCCTCTTGCTGGTACTGCTCTTACTAGGCACAACCAGCGTACCACCCATTCATGGGCGTACTCCCTCCGAACCTACCACCCCACCCGCCCCCCAACCCCTAC
>DAOTUK010000312.1:0-42881 GCA_034437375.1 Chloroflexaceae bacterium
GGGGTGGGTTGGGACGGCTGCGCGGTGGGGGCCGGTTGGGCCGGCTGGGCCGGCTGCGCGGTGGGGGTTTGAAATTGGGCCGCGGAAAGGGGCGGCTGTTCTGGCACGAGGTCGGCCCCAAGCAAGCCCAGTTGGACGTGGTAGGGCGGGGCCAGGTCGGGGTGCAACTCTATCCGTGCGCGTTCAAACCATTGCACCGTGTAGGAGTTTCCATCGCTCAAGTGTTCGGTCTGGGCGTCGCTCAGGGGCAACCCGAACAGGGCCAGACTTTCTGCGGCGCTGGTACCGCGCTGGCCGTCAAATTCAATACCGTTGGATTGCCAGCGGGCCAGAATCTCGCCACAGACGTTATGGCCTGTTTCTTCAAAGAAGCGGCACCCGGTTTGCGGGCTTGTCTGGGCAAAGCTGAGCCAGTTGCGCCCCTGCTGCTCCAGCACTTCGGCCCCCAGACGACCCGACAGCACATCATAGGGCGGTGCGTTGTCGGGGTGCAATTCCAGGCGGTTGCGTTCAAACCATTGTACTTGAACCGTCTCGCCCTCTATCACCGCGGCGTGTTGGGGGGTTATCGGCAGACCGAACACAGACAATCCGCCATTCTGCTCCCAGAACTCGCGGATACGTCCGCTTATACACAGGCCAGTTTCAGCAAAGCAGCGTTCATCTGATTGCGCCTGTGCCATGGAGAAGGTTGGGATACTCTGGACAAGCAAACACGCAACCATGAGCGGTAAAATAGCGTTCCGAAGGGAGAAAAAGTGCAGCATACGCAGACTCCTACTCTTCACAAGGTTTATGCCCCATAATAATAAACACAGTGTACCACAAGAACGAAGAGCGGGAGTCGCTCAAGAAACCAGGGTTAGTTCAGATTTGGTAAACCAGTGGGGAGGCGGGGACGCGGAGACGCGGGGACGCGGGGACGCGAGGACGCGGGGACACGGGGACGCGGGGACGCCTCATCTCTCCCGCTTCACGCCTCACCTCTCCCGCTTCACGCTTCACGCCTCATGTCTCCGCCGGCCCCGCATCCAGGCGAATGCGTTGCGCCTCATCCAGCGCCGCCTCCGACTCGGCGCGATTCTCAGTAGTGATAGCCAACTCTTCCAGACAACTGGCCACGGCGAGCTGATTGCCAGTATCTTTCAGAATAGTACAGGCCGTCCGTAGTTCGTCCAGGGCCTCTTGTCTGCGCCCCAGAGTCCGCAACATAACCCCGCGGATACGCCGTGCCATACCCTCATCGGCGCGGGCATTCAACTGTTGCGCCAGAGCCAGCGACTGCTCGACCCATTGCAACCCCTCCTGGGGGGTTTTTTCAGCCAGCGCAAGCTCAGCATAGATAGCGTAGAGTTCGGCCAGAAATTCCTGGGTACCCGTCTGGGCAAACAGGCGCTTGCTTTCATCCAGGTGGTAGCGGGTAGCCGGCAAAAATCCCTGTCGCAGACTCACCGACCCCATATTCATATGCAGCACCGCCATACCATAGTCGGAGCCAAGCACATAGAATTTTTCCAACGCAATATGGAAATACTCCATAGCGCTCTCATAATCGCCCATATGGCGCTTCAAATCGCCCAGATTGTTAGCAATAATCGCCTGCCCATGCACGTCGCCTATCGTCTCTTTCAACTCCATTGCAGATTGCCCATGGCTAATCGCCGCACGCCAGTTGCCCGAATCGGCCAGCACATTGGAAAGGTTAATATGTGCGTTGGCCTGTCCATCTATGTGGCCAATCTCCTCGTACAGATGCAAACTTTGTTCAACGGCGGTAATAGCCTCCTGGGTCCGCCCCAGTTTGCTATAGGTGCCCCCAAGCGTGTAATACGCATGGGCCATATCGCTGTGGCTGTGCTGCTCTTTGATAACTTGCAGTCCGCGCTGTACCCAGTTGAGCGAGCGGGCATAGTGCCCCTGCCGTTGGTAGATACCGGCCCCCAACAGATAGCAGCGCCCCAATTCGGTGGGTGTGTCGGGGGTAGCGCGTTGCAAGCCGCGCTCTATCCAATCCAGGGCTTGCTCATAGTCGGCGCGGCGCTCGTGGACAATGGCTATCTGGCGATGGAGACAAACGGTAATTTCCGAAAAGGGCATCGGCAAGGTGGGCGACTGCCCATTGGAATCGCCTGACAACCCGTGAAAGCGGCACCATTCGTTGACCATCTCAAGCGCCCCCTGGTAAGACTCCTGCGCCTCTTCATATGCACCAAGCAGTACATGAATGTCGCCGCTACGCTGGTATATTTCCAGAATGTGCAACAGGTACTTGTGGGACGATTCTTCGGTATAGAGCAACGGGGGCAGCAACTCCGGCAGGTTTTGTACAACCCGCAACGCTGTTTTGAAGAGCGCCAGCGCGTCGCGGTTGGCGTAGCGGTGTTGCGCCTGGCGCCCGGCCGCCAGATGATACTCAAACGCGGCCAGCCATGCTTCAGCCAGCAGATAGTGCTGTGCGAGCAGGGCCAGGTACTCATCCAACCGTTCGGCATACAATCGCTCAATACATTGGGCCACCGAGCGGTGCAACTCGCGCCGCCGTGCGTAGAGAATGCCCTCGTAGGCTACATCGCGCAGCAGCGCATGGCGAAAGAGATAACTCGTGCCCGTATCTAACCGGCGGGCCAGGGGATCAACCGCCAACCCGCTCTGGTCGCTGCGGTCGGCCCGCTCTGCGGTAATAATCTCCTCGCGCACCAGTTGTGTCAATTGCAGATCGAGCAGCGACGGATGGCTATAGACCCTGGCAACCACCGGTTGCTCAAAGCGCCGCCCGACCACCGATGCCACCTGCACCAGTTCATACTGCTGCTCTTCCAGGCGATCAAGCCGCGCCAGCAGCAAACCTTCGATGCTGTTGGGAACGGTGACCTGATCCAGCGGGCCGGTTAGATGCCAGTTGCCCGACCCATCACGCGAGAGTACCTCCGAATCGAGCAGGGCGCGTACCAGTTCCTCAACAAAGAACGGGTTTCCCTGCGAGCGTTCCAGGAGCGGGAGTACCGCTTGTGGCGGCGAACCATCCAGCAACGCCAGCAAGAGCGCTTCGCTATCCTGGGGGGACAGGTCGTGGAGCATCATGCGCGTGGTGTCGGGCAGGGTGTGCCATGGTTCGGCAATGGGCGGGTCAAGCCGATAGTTCAGCATTAGCAGGAGTGGGACGCCGGCGGCCGCCTGCGCCAGGCTGTCCATCAGTTCTTGCGATGACGTATCCGCCCAGTGAACGCTGTCCAGGTGGACAACCAGGGGCGTCTGTCTGGCCGCCCCCACAAAGAGCGCGACCACCAGTTCTTGCAGACGGTCGTGGCGCTGTTCGGCGCTCAACCCCTGGGTCAGGTTTGTCTCTGGCAGCGCAAGGCCTAGCGCATCGCGGAGCAAGGGCGTAAAGCGTACCATGGGGGGCGCAAGCTCGACCACGCGCCCCCGCAACATCACTAGCAATTGTTCGGCCGGGGGCAACTCATCCCGCGGCAGGCCCAACAACTCGCGCAGGGGCGACCGCAACGCACTGTAGGGTGTGCGCTGATCGTAGCTCTGGCAGTCGCCAGCGTACAGGGTGAAACTGGTCGCCCCATTCCCGTCTTGTGCCGTAGCGGGCTCCAGACTGGATAGCTCCAGGTGGCGTAGCAATTCGTCGGAGAGACGCGACTTGCCGATACCAGCATCACCAACCAGCGCCAGCACGCGCCCTTGCCCCCGGAGCGCGGCGGTAGCCTCGTGCAACAGGGTTTGCAATTCGGCATCGCGCCCGATCATCGGCCGCTGTCGCCCGCCCGTGAGGACGGGGTGCCCTGGGCCGCGGGGTCTGGTGGCGCTCTTGCGCACATGCAGCACCTGCGACGGAATAACAGGCTCGTCCAGGCCCTTGAGCTTGAGCGGCTTAAAATCCTCCATCGCAATCTGGTGGGTCACCGCCGCACGAGTGGCCGGCGAAACGAGTATAGCCCCGGCCTCCTCTGCGGCCGACATCAGACGGGCCGCCAGATTAACGGCCGGCCCCATCACGGTATACTCGTGCCGCCGCGAACCACCCACCCGCCCCGCAAAGACTGTCCCGGTATTGATGCCAATGCGCTGCTGTAATACAAACGGCTCCCCGGTTTGCTCCGCGGTGTCGCTGTGGCGATATTTCTTCAGCAAACTGGCTATCTCGGCGTTCGCTTCGTGCAGTGCGGCGTCCAGCTCGAGCGCACACAGCACAGCTCGCAAGGGGTCATCCTCGTGGGTACTGGGGGCCCCAAACAGCACCATGAGCTTGTCGCCGTGGGTGTACATATCTACCTTGTTGACAATACCGCCGTAGCGATGTACCACGGCCTGCGCCCGCCGGAAATAGGCATTCAGCACCGCGGCGGCCGTGGTCGCGTCGTCTAGCCAGTCGAGCAAGGCGCTAAAGTAGTAAAAATTGGCAAACAGCACCGTGACCGGGCGAAATTCGCCCTGCTCAGCAATGGTAGGGTCAAGAAAGCGACGCGGCAACCCTTGCACCAGATAGGGCCGCAAGGCCGCAACCTGCGACATCAGTACCTCATGCGCATCGGCATTGGCCAGGCTTTCTGAGAGGGGGTCGGGCAGCGGTGGGGGGAGCACAATGGATGGTAGCGCGGTAATGTGCTGAAAGCCTTCGGCGCGGGGCGTCGCCTCGGCTCCAACCAACAGCCTGGCCGTTTGATCGGAAATAACCACATCGCCGGGCGCCGCAATCTCCTGCGCCATGGCCACGCGGTTGACTTCTGCGCCAGTAACCACCAGTTCGATATGCTCGCGGTCGCCCACCTCTGCGCCAAAGACCCGCCCGCTATGTACCCCCACCCGCAGACCCAGGCGAAAGGTACCGGCGCGCGTAGCGACGGCCGCAAAGCCTTGCATGCGCTGCTGCATCGCCAGCGCGGCCTGGGTCGCCGCGGCCGCGTGCTGTTCGCCAAGCATGTCGGCATCAAAAAAAGCCGTCAGCGCGTCGCCGCCAAACTTTAACAACATCCCCTGATGGGCCGATACTTCCGCTACCAGCGCATCAAAAAGCTGGTTGACCACCGCGCTCACTTCCTCCGACCCTTGCTTACCCAGAACGCTCAACCGCTCAGACAGCGCCGTAAACCCCGACAAATCGGCAAACAGCAAACTCCCATTCCAGAACGCCCCCTGGATGCGCTCTGCATGGGGATTCGCCAGTTGTGCCCGCACAAGCCGGTCGGGAATGTAGGCGGCAATGGCGGACAGGGTGCGGCGCAGTTCTTCGGTATGCTCACGAGGCACCATTGATTGAGTCGGTATTTCTTGCATAGGATATATGTAGATGGGAAATAAAGGAAATTATGGATTCACTATGACGATAAAGAAGTATCTACGGTTGCAACTGACGTAGGTATTGTACCAGCGCCGGGTCATAAAACGGGTTTTCAGTCGCAGCCATGCCCTTCCCATAGTCGTGCCGTACTGGTTGTCAACTATAGGCATGAACGTGAAGCGGGGCCGAAATTTGGGCGGTTGCCCCGGTCGTCCCACCGGTGCGCCCGGCAACGATGGCCCGCGCGGGGCATATGAGCATACCACCCTACCCCGTACCGGTGTGCCAGATATTCTTTTGCTCCCAGGAAAGGGTCGCGTATGGGTGAAGCGGGGGAGCGTTGCGGGATTGTTTCAGACGTGGTACAATCGCTGGCAATATCCACCCGTGTTTTTTAACAGATTATTCTTGTAATAGTACGCAGGCTTCTTGCTGTCCCTATTTTTCGTTCCTCTGGATGGGACAGGATTCACAAAGGGGCCGCGTTGATTACGCCAATAGAGCACACACGATCTTCTGGTATTGTGTACTACTCGTGGCGATAGCACCTGATTCAGTACCCATTGGGGGACGTATGAATGCAGAAATGATCATGTGGGTCTTGCGGCCAACAATCAAGTCGTTAATACCCAACATTCACCGCCCGGATGAACAACCCAATATATTCGTATTTGCCCTTCCACGAGGAGGCTCTACCTGGGTTATGGAACTTATTGCAACCCAACCTGGGTTCAAGTGTTGCAATGAACCCCTGAATCTTCGCAACCCGCTTGTCTATCGCTACCTATCCTCAAAAGGTATCTCAGATAACGAAGAATTTTATCAACCAGAAGCAGAACACGTGCTGAAAGAGTATTTCCAGAGCATTATTGATGGAAAAATAGGGTCTTCCAACTACCCGTATCGGTATCGCCTGGTTACCAATCGCATTGTTTTTAAGATTATTCACGGATGCAGTAACCGTATTAACTGGTTCAGAGACACGTTTCATGGACGAGTAGTCTATTTGTTGCGTCATCCTATACCAACCAGTTTGTCCAGAAATTATTATCCAGGTTTGCGAGCTTTCGTAACCAGCAATTACCAGAATCATTTTACCAGGGAACAACTGGCCTACGCCTGGAAGATTATGGAAACTGGGAGTAAGTTAGAACGTGGGGTTCTGGCCTGGTGTTTGCAAAATGCCGTACCACTTCGACAGGCTACAGACGACTGGTGCATTGTTTCCTATGAACAATTGGTGATAGAACCTACCCCGGTTATGTATCAGCTTGCCGAGAAATTGGCCCTCCCAGAGCCAGAACGTATGCTCGAAAATATATCCGTGCCCTCTGTGTCCAATAAATATTCAGACACGGAATCCCAATCACTCGTAAGACAGAAGAGTCAGAGATGGCAACTGGTTGACAAGTGGCGGAAGAAAGTCAGCCAGACAGAAGAAGAACGCGCAATGGAAATTCTCCACTATTTCGATTTAGATGTATATCAAGCTCATCGTGTCGTTCCGACAGAACGCTATTGGGTTGGTGATAACTATTTCACCATGAACGAACCCGGATAACTGTTCAATACCTGATCCGCAACGATGCGCGACATCGGGAGCGCTTCCCACCTTCCCCATCTCCGTGCTTGCTCCGTGCTTCTGTGCCTCCGTGGTACAATTCCCCATCCGGTTGCGCGAAAGCGAGATTCTGACAAATCATACTTGCCCCCCTCTTCACACAGACGCGCACGCTTTCTGGGAGCGCAGGAATCGCGCCCGCCCCGGAACAGGCGAGACGCACACCTTTTCCCCCAGAAATAACGCCGTATGTACTGACCCCAACCGCTGTAACCTTTGACTGATAGCATGCATCCTACTATAGTAAGGGAGTTATTGGAACCCACTACGCTTGATTCCCGCATGGTTGCTTGCCACCAGTAGACCAACCAGACCAGGCAACCCACGCCCCTGCTATGGTGGGGGAAATAGGGGCGGAACGGGAATAGAACCCAGGATAAGGAAGTAGAAAGGGGTACGCACCAGTTATGGAACACGAGGCAACACTTGATGCAAATGAAGGTTTTATACAGCAGCAATTACGATTGAGAAATTTTCCCATTTCGTTCTTTGCGCTCATCCTCGGCTTGACAGGCACAACCATTGCCTTTCAACGCGCCGAGATGATCTTGAAACTGCCCATTCATTTGAGCCTCTACATCCTCATCGTCACCGTCGCTTTGTTTGTTATCATCTTGACCACCTATACCGTAAAACTGATTAAATTTCCCGACGAGGTTAAAAAAGAGTTAGCCCATCCCGTCCGATTGAGCTTCTTTCCCACCATCTCTATCAGCTTCCTCTTGCTCAGTATCGCAAGCATGTCGCTGAATCACACTGTATCAAAGTACTTGTGGATTTTGGGCACTATTTTGCATGCGCTCTTCACACTCTTTATTATCTCAGAGTGGATACAACATTCTAAATTTCAGATGGGGCATTTCAACGCCGCGTGGTTTATCCCCGTGGTCGGCAATATCATCATTCCCATCGCCGGCGCCGAACACGGCTTTATCGAAATATCGTGGCTCTTCTTTAGCGTCGGTTTTGTCTTCTGGGTGGTGCTGATGGCCATACTTTTTAACCGGCTCATCTTTCACTCGCCACTACCCGAAAAGCTCATCCCGACGCTGTTCATTATGATCGCGCCCCCCGCCGTGGGCTTTATCGCTTATGTCAAACTCAACCACGAGCATATGGATAACTTCGCCACCATCCTTTACTACTTTGCCCTATTCCTGTTTGTGTTGCTCGTCTTTCAATTCAAGATGTTTGCCCGTATCAAGTTCTTTCTTTCGTGGTGGGCCTACTCCTTCCCCATTGCGGCTATGACTATCGCCACCACGTTTCGGGTAAAGCTCATCCGCGAAGAGATAGCCGAACTGGGCGCGGCAAGCCACTTTACCCAACAGCATGTGGCGTTCCATAGCTCCCTGGCCTTTGCCCTTCTGGGATTGCTCAGCGTAGCTATTGTCGTACTCTTTTACAAGACGATTATGTCCATGCGGGCCCAGGAGATTTGCGTACCAGAGGAGTGAGAGGCGGCGAGGCGGCGAGGCGGCGAGGCGGCGAGGCGGCGAGGCGGCGAGGCGGGGACGCGAGGCGCGGCGAGAGGCGGAGAGGCGGAGAGGCGGAGAGGTGGAGAGGCGGAGAGGCGGAGAGGCGCTGCCGCGGAGAGGCGGGGAGGCGGAGAGGTGGAGAGGCGCTACCGCGGCGAGAGGCGGCGACGTAGCCAAAATCCGCCTGATTATATAGAGCGCGTGACTACGACGCATCACGTATCACCTGTCACGCCTCACGTTAGCTTAGATTTCGTTGAATTCACTACAGGAGGTGAATACTGTATGGCTAAATTTGCACGAACCGTTCACCGATGGGTTGCGCCATTGTTTGTTCTGGCTATGATAGCGGTGGTTATCACCGGGGTACCCACGCCGGAGACGCCCGCGCAGATAGCCCAACAATTACTTATGTTGATACTTGGTATATCGGGGATCGTTCTCTTTGTAACCCCCTTTGTGATGAAGGCCCGCCGCAAAAAATAAAGTCCGTTTGCAACGGATATGGAGATACAGACGCCGCCGGGTGGTTTGCGCACTCGGCGGCGTCCCGTTTTGTTTATGCCCCGCTCCCCCGCTGGTACGCCTCGTCCAGCAATTCGACAATGTAGCGCACCTGCACCTCCTGCCCCTGCCGCCGCAACTCGCTGGCCAGTTGCAGCGCACAGCCGGGGTTGCCCGTGGCGATAACATCGGCGCCGGTTTTCAGCGCGTTGGTGACTTTGCGTTGCCCCAGTTGTTGGGCCATCTCCGGTTGGGTAATATTGTAGATACCAGCGCTACCACAACACAGGGCGCTCTCTGGCATCTCGCGCAATTCCAGGCCCGGTATGGCGGCCAGCAGTGTGCGCGGTTGGGCCGTAATGCGCTGTGCGTGGGCCAGGTGGCACGGCTCCTGGTAGGTCACCCGCACGGGCAGGGAACCAAGCGCCGACCGGTTCAGTTCAATACCCGCCAGAAACTCGTGTACATCCTTGATGCGGGCGGCAAAGGTGTCGGCCCGCTCGTGCCAGTGGCGGTCGTCGGCCAGCAGGTGGCCATACTCCTTGAGCGTGCTACCACAGCCGGCCGCGTTGATAATAATGGCATCTACCCCTAGCCCCTCAAACGCGGCAATATTGGTACGGGCCAGGTCGCGGCCGCCCTCCATATCGCCGCTATGCACGTGGAGCGCCCCACAGCACCCCTGGTCGGGCGGCAAGAGTACATCGCAGCCATTTTTCTGTAGCACGCGAATAGTCGCCGCATGCACGTCGGCAAAGGCCGTACTCATAATGCAGCCGGTAAGCAGGGCTACCGTGTAGCGCCGCTGGCCCTCCGCACGGTAGATCTGCCCCTGGGGAATGGTGAAAGCGGCGCTCATAGGCGGGGCCATGGCCTCCATCTCCTGCATACCGATGCGCTTCAAGATACCGCTTTGTCGCGCAAACCATTGCACACCGCTACGCTGATAGAGCGCCATAGACGCCGAAAAGGTACGAAACAGGCGCATGTTGCGGAACAGTTGGTCAAACACGGCTGTGCGGATAAACTGCTGCCACCAGGGGCGCTGTGGCACGGGGGCCACATTGAGCGCCGCTATCATACCACGAGCGCGGGCCTGCTCTATCTGGGCGCGGCTCGCTTCAAGAATACTGCCATACGCTACCCCACTTGGACAAACGGCCTCACAGGCGCGGCAGTTGAGACACTGGTACATCTGCTCCTGAAAGACCCGGCTTTCCAGCCCTATATCCCCCTCGTACACCACCTTCATCAGGTAGATGCGTCCGCGGGGCGAGGACATCTCCATACCCGTTTCGCGGTAGGTGGGGCACGACGAGAGACACAGGCCACAATGGACACAGGCGTCAATCTTTTGTATGTCGGGTATATCTTTCCCACTAAACCCGATAAGCGGTTGTTGTTCCCCCGCTGATTTCTGCTGATTGCTCATGCTTTTGCCCTTTAGTGCTAGACAATATATCGTCCGGGATTTAATTTATTTGCGGGGTCAAAAGCCTGTTTGATAGCCCGCATCAATCCAATCGTCAACGGCGGCTCGCCCCACAATGCAATATCCGACTTCCAGGCCGGTTGCCACGCCAGCACATGGCTATGCTGCCAATCGCGCAGGATTTCGTGCTGGAACATGCCGATGTCGTTAGCCGCCCCCCGCAAGCGCAAGTACATAACCCCGTTGAGGGCGCGGGCGTTGCAGATGCAGATTAGACCGCGGGCGATGGCCCGTTTTTCAAGTTGCACCAGCGCTTTGCCCAATTCCGACGGCAGCGTTACGATACGCAGCAAGGCTTCATCCAGATGTCCACCGTCGCTGGCAGACAGGTTGCTTATCTCGCGCCAGAGCGCGGTATGGTCGTCGCCCGTAAGTTCGCGGGCCTCCACCAGATTGTGCGGTACGGCCATGGCTTGCAAGTCGCGGATATGGCGTTGACAGGCAACCTCCATACCCTCCGCGCGGATAGCCAGCGCACACGCCCCGACATGCCCGATACGTTGCAAGGCCCCCTGGTTCAAGTATTCCGCGGCGGTGGGAATAAGCGGGCTTTCTTCCAATTCCTTGAGCATATCGAGGGCGTTCTGCTGCTGTGGGAAGGTTACCAGCAGGCTTGCTTCAGACAGGGGGGCCGGTAGCGTTTTGAGATTGACGCTGGCGATAATACCAAGCGTGCCATAGCTCCCCAGAAAGAGTTTTACCAGGTCATAGCCGCTCACGTTTTTTACCACCTGGCCGCCCACTCGAACAACAGTTCCGTCCGCTTCAACAATCGTCAAGCCAAGCAGCAGGTCGCGCAGGATACCATAGCCCAGACGGCGCGGGCCATCGGCGGCGGTGGCGACCATCCCCCCCAGGGTGGTCTGCTCCGGTTGGGGCGCGTCTATGGGAAACATCTGGCCGTGCTGCGCCAGCAGGGTTTGCAACTCGGCCAGGGTAGCCCCCGCGCCGATACCAATGGTCAGGTCGTCGGGCTCATACTTGAGCACGCTGTTCAGGCGGCGCATCACAATCACCACGTCGGGGGCCATGCTGAGATAGCCGGCGCTCTGGCGGGTGCCGCCGCCCCACGGCACAACCACCGCCCCGGCCTGGTTGCACGCGGCCATCACGTCGGACAGTTGCTCCACATTGGCAGGAAAGACCACCATGCGCGGCTTGAGCCCATCTATCACATAGGCGTCGGTGTCTTCGGGGGACAGAATATGCTTGCTCCCGACAATGCCTTCTAGCTCGTCGGGCAGTTCGGAAAGCGACATACCGCCTTGTGGCGCGGTAATGCGCTGGTGACGCTGCTGCGCCAGTTGGAGCGGGTCGGTGCCGGGCGGAAAAATCTTGCCAGGGTTCAAGGTATTGTCGGGATTGAAGACCGGGTAGACCGCGGCCATCGTTTCCAGTTCGGCTTGCTGGTAGAAGTGGGCCATATACTTTTGCTTCTCGATGCCGATACCATGTTCGCCGCTCAGCACGCCGCCCTGCTCGATGCTGATGTGAATAACCTCGCCGGTAATCCGCAGGGCCCGCTCCACCTCGTCCGGGTTGCGCGGGTTGTAGAGCACAATGGGGTGCAGGTTGCCGTCGCCGGCGTGGAAGACGTTGGCAATCTCCAGGCCGTAGGTTTTGCTCAGGCGGGAAACCTCGTCCATCATAAAGGGGAGTTTGGTACGCGGCACCACCGTATCGGCCAGATAGTAGCCCGGCGCGAGGCGGCCAATCGCTCCGAAGGCGTTTTTGCGGGCGGACCAGACGCGCGTCTGCTCTTCGGCTGTTTTGGCGGGGCGTATCTCCACCGCGCCATGCTCGTTGCAGATGCTGATAATCTGTTGCAGCAAATCGTCCAGACCATCTTCCACGCCGTCTACTTCAATAATGAGCGCGGCGCCGGCGTCTTCGGGCAAGCCCAGTTGATAGCCCTTGTTGACGGCGCGGATAACGTTGTTATCCATCATTTCTAGCGAGGTGGGCAGATAGCCGGCCGCAACCACGGCGCTGACCACTTCGGTGGCGCTGGCAATGGAGGGGAAGAGCGCCAGTACCACGCGGTTAGCTTCGGGCAGGCGCGTCATACGCACCATGGCGCGGGTTGTGAGACAAAAGGTGCCTTCGCTACCCACAATCAGGCCGGTGAGGTCGTAGCCGGCCGCGTCAAATAATCCTTCCCCAGTCCACACCGTTGTGCCGTCGTGCAGCACAATCTCAAGCGCGAGAATATGGTTACTGGTGACGCCATATTTGAGACAGTGGGGCCCGCCGCTATTGTTGGCAATGTTGCCCCCTATCGTACACGTTTTTTGCGATGAGGGGTCGGGGGCAAAGTGGTAACGGTAGGGTTTCAGTTGTTCGGAAAGCTCAAAGTTAATAATGCCCGGTTGCACAAAAGCCCGCCGATTGGGCGGGTCTATCTCTAAAATTTGCTCCATACGAGCAAAGCTCACGACAATACCCCCCTGAATGGGGGTTGCGCCGCCAGAAAGGCCCGTGCCGGCCCCGCGGGGAATAATCGGCAGGTTGGCGTCGCGGGCCAGCTTGACGATAGCGGCGACCTGTTCGGCGCTGGTTGGAATAACCACCACGTCCGGGTTGTGCGTGTCCATAACACAACCGTCAGAGTTGTACACCATTAAGGCGTGGGGGTCATCTACAACGCCAGTACTCCCAACAATTCGTTGGAGTTCCGGGATGAGTTGGGCGCGGTTCATATGTGTGCCTCCTTGCACGAGAAACGAACAAAGCTGTTCGCTTTCGGTTAGGTATTTTCGCGGAATAGCGTAAGAAAGAGGGTGATTTGCTTTTAAATATACCCAAAACTGCATAATTGTCAAATATACCATCAGGATGCATTGTGGGTATATCTCCTCTATTTCTCTCCTGTTTCTCCCCTGTTTCTTAACCCAAAAGCTGGTAAAACACGGTATGATGCAAGCGTCTGATTCAGTAGTTACAAACGAGTTACAATCTTGTTTGAAAGGGGAATCACCTATGTCACGGTATTATACAACCCACGAGCCACAGTGGGAAACAACCGAAAATGGATGGCACGCAGTTGTCGGGCTATGCGACAAGGGCTATCAATATACGGCGTATATTGAATTTGCCGATGCTCCCCTGTGGCGCATCTGGGCCGGCTGTATGTTCGCAACCCGCCAGGCGGCCCAGGAATGGTGCCATAGCGAGATAAGCCGGCAAATGCACCGGAGCATGGATGAATGCTTGCTACCGGTCGCAGAAGAGCCGGTGTCCGATACGGACGCCTGGTGCTGGCTCTGGTCTACGCTCAGTAGCGAATTGGGGGATGAGCAGGCTACCCGCGTACGCTCAGAACTGGCCCGCCGCTTGTATGCCGCGCGCCAATCTGGCGAACCGTTGCAGCAGTCTGTTGGAGCATTGTAACGTGCTATACGGATACTGTGGGAACCCGCGCCGGAGCGCCGTCCGCGCCAGCGCTCCGGCCTTGTATGTTGTTGGGTTGCTCGTTGATCATCGCAATCACACGCATGCGCCGCCCAATGAGCCACAGTAGCGTATTGAACACCCGCACTATGGTGCGGTAGTAGCCGGGTTCGCGCCCGGCTGGTAGGCGTTGAAAACCAAAGCGCGCATAGTAGGGCTCCATGCGATCCAGGCACATCAGGTAGAGGGGGGCATATTGCCGGGCCAGGAGCGTGCGTACCAGTACGCCGCCAATGCCCTGCCCCTGCCGCTCTGGCACCACGGCCAGCGAGGCCAGTTCACGGGTGCCATCGCGGTGGGGTTTGACCTGGGCCACCCCCACCAGCGCCCGCGGCCCCCGGCCATCGCGCTCCTCAACCACCACAAAGCGTTGCCAGTGGAGCCCACGCGGATTGATACGGGCCTGGCGAATAAGCTGCGTAATGGCCGGCTGGTCGCTTGCGCACGCCGCCCGCAGCACGCATACCGATTGATTGTCCATACCTCCCCCACCTCATTCTCCCGCGTCCTCGCTTCTCCGCGTCCTCGCTTCTCCGCCTCCCGCCTCCCGCCTCCCGCGTCCTCGCTTCTCCGCCTCCCGCCGCCTCACCGCTGCCGGCTGCGCTGGTACTCAGAGGCCTGGTGCATAAACGCTTCCAGGCGCGTATGTAGCCCCGTCGTCCCCTGCGTATCAAAGACCAGATCGAGCCAGGGCAACCTGTCCGTTTCGTCGCGCAAGCGCGGAGCCATCCCCGCTGTAATAATACCCGGCATACAGGAAAAGGGCATCAAGTTAATAATACCGCTCACCCCCTGATCGGCAAAGTCTATCGTCTTGCCAATATTTAACACCGTATCGTCGGCCGCCTCTGGCATATAGAGGCCGCGGACATGCTCTATCACCTCACCAATCGGCGTTTCGTAGGGGTGGCGCAACAGGTGGGCTACGGGCCGAATAAAGCGCCGCTCCTCGTGCTGCTGGTAAAGATCGGTGACCGAGAGCGCAAACCACTCTACCAGATTATCCTGCCCCCAGATAATCCGCATATAATCCCACACCATATGGTAGACCCACTCGGTCATAGACGACATGACCACCTCACCGCCCGAGTCCTCTACCAGGCGGATAATATCCAGGTTGGTACAGGGGTTGAAGCGCAAGTAGATTTCACCGAGCAATCCGATGCGGGGGCGGTTGGTATGCTCGTCTATCGGCAATTGCTCAAACTGTTCTGCGATAATGTTCATGGCATGCACCAGATGGTTTTCTGCGCCCTTTTCAATGGCTACCACAATGCGCTCAAGGCAAGCCGCGTACATCTGATCGGTTTGTCCCTGGTGACGCTCGTAGGGGCGATATTCAAACAGCAGTTTGTAGATCAGGTCTACCGCGACAATGCCCTGCCACATCAAGCGCCCGATACGCACCGGCTGGTTGCCAAAGCCCTCGAAGGGGTGTGAGGTACTGGGGGCCGCAATGTGCAGGTCGTGGCATCCAAGCCGATCCATCACATCGCGCAGGAGTTCGACATATTGCCCATAGCGGCAGGGGCCGGTGGTGGTGGGTAGGAATATCACAGAGCGGGCCGGGTCAAAATCGGGGTGTTGGGTAAGCCGCACACAGTCGCCAATGGTCGTAAAACAGGGCGAACACTCGCTGCCCCGGCAATATTCCAGACCTAGCGCCATCGTCTCATCATCAGAGGGCGGGAGGGACACAGCATCCACGCCGCTGGCCCGCATAGCCGCCGCTATCACATAGCTATGATCACCAATATAGGGAATATACACACGGTTGTAATGATTATTTCTCATCTTGTTACACCTTTGTATGCTAATGAGGCGCGGCGGCAACGAGACGATGCGGCAATGCCCCACCTCGTGCCCTTACATCCTCGCCTCGTGTCCTCATAATCTTCGCGTTCTCGCATCTCCCCGCCTCACCATTGCTCCGCCTCATCTTCGGCACCTGTGCGGCGCAACCGTAGCCCATTGATCACCGCAAAACTTACGCCCGGCACCAGCACCAGCAGGGGCAGCAATGGGTTGAGCGCATAGCCCAGGAAGGGGTAGAGCGCGCCCCCCGCAACCGGCAAACTGAGCGCATGAACCAGTACCGCCCCGATCATGCTGCGTCGCATAGTTGCGTGCGTCTGCTGGCTCAGCGTCACAAGCTGAAGCAAGCCATGTACCGGGTTACCCTGGGCCAGCACCCCGGCCGCATAGGCCGCCGCCGTGTTCCCACCGGCCAGGCTCACGTCGGCCTGCGCCATAGCGGCCGCTTCGTTGTCTGTTGCTCCCACCAGCGCCACCACCGGCCCCGCGGCCTGAAGTAGGCGGATATGCGCTGCGGTCTCGTTGGGATGGGCCGATTGTACCACGGTTGCCCCCACTTGCCGCGCCAGCGCGTCGGCGTCGGAGGTATCGGTAGCATCGCCCCCCGCCAGCAGGATTACCGCTACCCCCCGGCGACGCAGGGTGTCCAGCGCGGCCAACGCCATCGGGTGCATCGTTGTGCCGCTGGCTACTATTCCCAGGGCTACCCCATCGGCGGCCACCATCAGCACCGATTGGCGCTCCTGCGCAAAGCGGGCCAGGTCGTCGGCGGCGTGCTCAATGGAAATACCCTGCTCACGCATGAGCGCCGCGGAACCAAGCAGCAGCGTTTCATTGCCCACCCGCGCCTGTATCCCCTGCTCGCCCACAGGGGCAACCTGTTGCGCGTTGGCCAGGGGTTTGTTGTGCTTGCGGGCCTGTTGCACGATGGCGTCGCGCATGGGGTGGTCGCTGTGCTGAAGGGCGCTGGCGGCACGCCACAGCAGGGCAGCGTGGTCAAGCGCGGGCCGGGCGCGCTCGCTGGTGGGCAGGAGCACCGTCACCACCGGGCGCTCGTCCGCAAGCAACAGCGCGGCCGGCAACAGCACCGTCTGGATGGCGTGGGACTGCTCGATGGCGTCGGGGTTGGTCAAGGTCAACCCATATTCCTGGGCCAGCGCAATACCAGCGTTGAGCGCCATTGGTTCGGCCAGCGAGAGCGCAAAGGGGGCCGCCACGATAAGCACCGCAACCGCAAAGAGCAACGACCATACCAGCGGCGCACCAACCAGCACATACCACACCCCAAACGCGAGGGTCGCGCCGACCAGCACCAGCGGCAGGTAGCGCGCCGCCACCCGATCACGCATTTGCCCCACCCGCTGTGGTGAGCGGGGATCGAGGGCGTGGCCGGCCAGGTTGAGCGTTATGAGCAGCGCGGCCGTGTCGAAGTAGACGTACCCGTTATTGAGGTCAAAGAGCATCACGGCCACGCTGGTGAGGAAGGCGGCCAGCGCCCCCACGCACACTAGCAGGTCGCTGGTGAGTTGCCCGCGGGCCAGCGCGCCCCCCGCCCGTACCAATAACCCCGCCCCGCTATAGAGCAGTACCGGCGTAGCCAGCAGCAGCAGTAGCCAGGGCCGTATGTCCGGGCGTTCGCTCCCGCCCCCCACATACCAGGGCCCGATAGAGCCAAACTCGCGGGCCAGGGCCAGCGCTACCAGCGGCACCGTGAACACCACGCCTACCAGCAAGCGGCGGCCCCCGTGTGCGCCGGGGGCGTTGGCCCTATCGGCGTATTCGGGGCCATAGTCGGTTGTCTCTACTGTTGCCTCCCGCCTCACGTCGCCGCGCCTCCCGCTTCCCCCTCCCCACCGGGCGTCACCAGTTCGGCTTTGCTAAAGCTGCGCGATGTCTTTTCTACCGGCTCTGGCTCCTCAAGCTCTGTATCGCCTATCTGCAAATCGTGCATGCGGCGGGCGCTGGTAAACAAATAGCGCTCCATACTGCCAACCGTCTCGTTAAAGGTGGTGACGCTGCTATTGAGCGATTTGCCCAGTTTTGTCATATGTCCGGCCACCGTCCCCAGACGCCGGTAGAGATCTTCGCCCAGGTCGCGGATGGCCTGGGCATTGGCGGCCAGGCGCGTTTCCTGCCACCCCAGAGCGACGGCTTTTAACAGGGCAATCAGAGTGGTGGGGGTTGCCAGCATGATCTTCTTACCAAAAGCATATTCGAGCAACTCGTGGTCGTGCTCTAGCGCCGCGCTATAGAAAACCTCGCCGGGGATAAAGAGTACGGTAAAGTCGTGTGCGCCGCCGATGTGCTGGTGATAGCCGCGCTTGTGCATGTCATCTATGTGGTGGCGTATCTGGCGAGCGTGCGCCTGGAACCGTTGCCGGCGGTTGGTGTCGTCGCTTGCTTCTAGCGCTTCCAGATAGGCGGCCAGGGGAACTTTGGCGTCTACGACGATGGTACGCTGGTTGGGCAGACGCACGAGCATATCCGGGCGCAGGTGTTTGCCGTCGCTGTCGCTGCTGCTCTGCTGCTGCTGAAAGTCGCAGTACTCGTGCATACCAGCCAGTTCTACCACGCGCTTGAGCTGTATTTCGCCCCACCGCCCGCGCACCTGTGGTTGGCGTAGCGCTTTGACAAGATTGGCCGTCTCGCTTTGCAGGCGTTGCTGGTCTTCGCTCATACGCTTGAGTTGCTCTTCTATGCTGCCATAGGCGTGCTGGCGGGACTGTTCCATAGCGGACAGGTTTTGCCGCTGTTGTTCCAACGTGTCTTGCAAGGGTCGGAGCAGCGAATCTATTTCCTTTTTGTGCAGGGTCAAATGGCCGGTAGCAATCTGTTGCTGCTGTTCCAGTTGCCGCTGCACCAGTTCGAGTAATTGGCGCGTGTTTTCTTTCAGGGCGGTACTGCTCAGGCTACTGAAGGCTTCGCGCAGGCGCTCTTCGGCCTGGTGCATGGCGGCCAGGGTGTCGCTATTGGCGCGGCGTTCGGCGTGCAGGTTGGCTTCGGCCTGGGTGGCCCGTTCGGTCAGGTCAAGTATCTGGTTGCGGTGCTGGTTGCTACAGACCAGGTAGGCGACGACGCCCGCGACCAGGCCGCCGACAACACCGCCTCCTAGCAAGAGCAGAATGGCCGGTCCGGTTTCCATTGTCGGGTTGCTCCTTGTGGCTCAGGTTACGATAGGCATACCTATCATTATAATACGTTTTTCGCAATGGTGGGAGTGGGAGGCGAAGATGCGGTGAAGCGGTGAGGCGGCGGGGAAGAGGCGAGGCGGGCGGCGGGGAAGAAGTGCGGCGGTGAGGCGGGGGGGAAGAGGTGCGGCGGCGGGCTAGACTTCCTCGCTATCGCTCAGCATCTCGTTATCTATCATATAGAGAAACACATCTACAATCTGGGGGTCGAAATGGCTTCCCGACAAGCCTTGAATATACTCGCACACCACATCTCGGGCCCACGCCTTGCGGTAGGGGCGGTCGTTGATCAGCGCATCGTACACATCTACCACCGCGAAGATACGCGCCGCAAGCGGTATATCCTCGCCCTTAAGCCCGCGTGGATAGCCGGTGCCGTCCCATTTTTCGTGGTGGCAGTAGGGTATATCGAGCGCTGGCTTGAGAAAGGGTATTGCCGACAGCCATTCATAGGCATACAGGGGGTGCTGGCGCATCAGCGTTTGCTCTTCGTCGGTCAAGGGCCCATTCTTGAGCAGCACATGGTCTGGGATGGCCATTTTTCCGACATCATGCAAGACGGCCCCGCGGCGAATGTGAATAAGCTCTTCGTCGTTAAAGCCCATTGTGCGGGCTAATTGTAGCGTGAGGGTTGTCACACGGCGGCTATGCCCCTCGGTTTCGGCGTCGCGCAGTTCGAGGGCGCGGGCCCAACTTTCCATGGTGACATCGTAGGACAGCATCAACTCATCGTTGGAGCTTTGCAGATGGGCAAAGAGTTCGGCATTATCAATGGCAATAGCTGCTTGCCCGGCCAGCGTATGCAGAAAGTCGAGCCATTCCTGTTCGGCTGATTGCGGTTTGGAGCAAAACAACTCTAGCACGCCCTTGATTTGCCCCCTGGCAATGAGCGGGATGCCATGGTACGCGACCAGGTTTTCTTCGCGCAGCAGACGGTAGCGGGTACTGCGCGACTCGCAATACCGAATATCGGGCAGGATCAGGAAGCGCCGTTCTAGCGCCACGCGCCCGGCGCAACATTCGCCAAGCCGAAAGCGCGTCGTTGTAAAGGCGGCGGCCCGAAACCCGCGCCCGGCGGCATACTCTAGCTCCAGAGTGATCGGGTTGAAGAGGAGCACATCGGCGGCATCCACTTCCAACAGCGCAATCACATGGTCAACCAGGGTATGCAAGGTCATGGTCAAATCAAAATTGGATGCGATGGTCTGGTCAATGTTGTGCAGCGCATGTACCTGTTTCAAGCGGCGCTCTGTCTGCTCATAGAGCGTAACGCGGTGGAGCGTGTTGGCGGTCATATCGCCAATGGCGCTGAGCAAGCGGACTTCTTCTTCCGAAATCGGGCGGCGACAGGCCACGGCCAGCGCTCCGATGGTCTGCTCCTGGGCAATGAGCGGTACACAGGCAATGGCTTTGACGCCGGTGAGAACGATGGGCCAGGCGACATGGGGGTCATACTCTACTTCATTGGTAACGTAGGGGTGGCCCGTGGTGACGACATGGCCGCTGATGCCTTCGCCCGGTGCTATGCGCCACCCGCTAATTGTTGCGAGCATGCCCTGGGCGCGCTCAACCACCAGTTCGCCGCTTATCTGATCCTGCATAATCAACTCGGTGCCGTCAGCTTGCATCACGGTTGAAACGTGTTCGAGCAACATAGGCACCATCTCGGCCCGGGTGGCCGCGGCCCGCATTGCGGAGGCTACGGTAATTAAGGCCTCGCGTTCGCGGCGGCGCTGTACCCAGTCGGTCATATCTTGAATAATGATTAGCGTACAGGGGTCATCATCTATCGTTATCAATTCGAGCGATAGCCGAACTTCGCGCTTTTCGCCAATCTTCGGTTGGAACAGGTGGTTGAGCGCATGGGCCCGCCCGTGGCTTTCAACCTGTTCGACAATCCCATCACGCTGGTAGTCGCTCTCCCAGAGGCCGGTATCAAGCGCACTGGTGCCGACCACATCGTCCCGCTGGCATACGGCCAGCGACAGGAAGGCCGGGTTTGCTGCCAGTACCCGCCCATCGGCAAGCCGCTCGATCAGGAGCGGCGCCGGGCAGGCCTCGAAGAGCCGGGTAAAGCGTTCCTCAGACTGATAGCGCCGGGCCATCTCCCGGTCCAACTCTTCATCAAGCTCGCGGGTGCTATAGGCGGTATCAGCGGCGGCCAACCGGTCGGTATCGTAGGGGTCTTTGTCCTGGGCCAGCTGGCTCTCGGTCTGCGGAGATGCTGCCGCTTCCAGTTCCGCAATGCGTTGGCGCAGCGCAAGGTTCTCAGCTTGCAGGGCGCTATAGTCCGCCTGCAAGGTATTGTTTTCCATCTGCAATGCCCCTGTTGCCATACCCCTTCCCTTTCAACTTATGCTCAGACGTTCGTTCACGCAGACAAAGGCCAACGTACCCATACGTTGTGAATCGAACGCGGATCATATTGCACACTCCGTCCCAACACCTGGTCTTGTTCCAGACAATAGGCCAGGGCACAATGCAAAAAACAACCGTTGGCAGGGATACTGGTATCGCAACAGGGAAGAGCTCAAACTGGTTGACCAGGTTGCTTTGCTTGAACCTGGAATGTGCAACGGTTCTATTATAGCCGACAACCAGATGGGACGTGTGGTCTGCGGCGGGGGGCGGAGCAGCGATGGCGAAGGGCCGGCATAGAACTTGCAATACTCCCAGGAAACAATCTTTAATACAGTGATACAAACGTAATATCAAGGGAGAAATGGAATAGAAATTATGAAAGGAGTTTCTATGAATAGGCACTCTATGATGCATGGTACGGATTCTCAACGCGCTTTCGGGTTGCGGGCTCTAGGTTTGCTGGCGGTGCTGCTGGCAGCGCTCCTACTTTCGGCGTGCGGCCTTGGCCAGGATCAGGCAGCCCAGGAGCGTGAAAACACCTCCACGTCGCCCGATGTCAATGTGCCCTTGGAAGAACAAGCTACGATGGAATGGCCCGACACGACCATGAACGACATTCTGTCCGACCCGGCCGCATACCAGGGCCGGGATGTGAAGATCCGTGGGTACATTACCGAACTGGTCGGCCAGGAAGCTATGTTGTTTGGCGATTCGTCGCTGGACAGCGAGAACGATATGCTGGTCTTGCTGAGCGATGAGCGCGTTGTGACGGAAGATACGGCACAGCACCTTATCGCAACCGTCCGCCAGTTTGATGAGCGCCTGGCCCAGGAGTATGGCATCGCGCAGGAGGATGACACCGTGGCCCGCTTTGCCAACCAGCCCGTGCTGGTCGCACAACTTATCTGGCCCGTGGCCGGCACTGGGGTAGCCGACGTTTCGATAACAGACATTGTGGAAGACCCATCCGCCTTCCACGGAACCGATGTGCATGTGTCGGCCACCATCCGCGAAGCATTGAGCGACTCGATCTTCCGCGTTGCCCGAACAGAAGGCCCCGACGCTGAGGACATTATGGTTGTCGTAACGGATGGCCAATCCCACAACGACCTACGCGAAGAGCACCAGGTACAAATAGCCGGTACGGTCTATACCGTTGTGGATGCTGATATACAAACCTACGCTGGCGTTGCCATACCATCCGATTTGCTGGTCGAGTACAAAAACCAGCCAATCATCGTTGCTACTTCGATCAGCACAGACACGCTCTAGCCGCCCCGCTGATGGGATTGCGTCTCTCCTGGAAGACACACCTCCGGGAGAGATACAACCCCTGTACCCTCTCTCTCTCCCTGCTAGAGGCTCAAGGTCAAAATATCATGCACCACAGCCGGGGTAATATCCTGGCGTTCGCCAAGCCCGGTCCACCCGCGCTGCTCAAAGCGTTCAACCACCCGCTTGATAGTTTCGGGCCCCAGGCCATAATCAAACAGGCGCGTCTCTAAGCCAAGCGATTCAAAGAAATGCCTGGTCTGGTGTATCGCCTCGGTAATACGCTCATCCGGATCGCCTGTGGTAAGCCCCCACACCCGTTCGGCATATTGCAGCAACTTTTCGCGCTTGGCCTCGCGCCGTATCGTCAACACACTGGGCAACACAATCGCCAGCGTGCGGGCATGATCTATCGTATGCAGGGCCGTCAACTCATGCCCAATCGTGTGCGTTGTCCAATCTTGCGGCACACCGGCCCCAATCAACCCATTGAGGGCCATCGTTGCACACCACATAATATTCGCTCGCGCATCATAATCCTTCAGCCGTGCCAGCACGTTGGGAGCCTCCTCTATCAGCGTGAGCAGCACGGCCTCGGCCAGCCGGTCTTGCAAGGGCGCATACACAGGATAGGTCAGATATTGCTCTAGCACATGCACAAACGCATCTACAATGCCGTTGCTTATCTGGCGCAGCGATAGGGAGAATGTGGTTTCGGGGTCGAGCACAGAGAAGCGCGGAAAGAGAGCGGAGCTACTGAAGGCGCGTTTTTCGCGTGTTTCCCATCGCGTTATTACTGCGTTGGTATTCATCTCGGAGCCGGTGGCCGGCAAGGTCAGTACCGAACCAAGCGGGAGCGCCCCCGTCACGGAAGCGTTGCCACACACGATGTCCCACGGGTCGCCGGGGCAGGGCACCGCGGCGGCAATAAACTTGGTACCGTCAAGCACCGACCCCCCGCCGACGGCCAGCAGAAAGGTACACGCGCGCTCGCGCACCAGGTCAACCGCCTGCATCAGCGTTTCGTAGTGGGGGTTTGGCTCGATACCGCCAAATTCTACCACCTCGCGTCCCTGTAGCGCCGCCTGCACCTGTTCGTATACCCCATTCGTTTTAATACTGCCCCCGCCATAGGTCATACAAATACGGGCATCGGCGGGGATTTCGCTGGCAATATTCGCTATTTGCCCTTTTCCAAACAGTATTTTGACGGGATTGCAAAACGTAAAATTGAGCATTCGCACCCCCCAGGTATCATCCAATCAATAATCAATGGGTAATTTTTTCTGTGTAGAATCAAACGTTGTCTACGCCATTTTTTGTGAGAGCAGCACGCGCCATCACAATCAGGAGCCGAGACGCTGGCGCACCCACGCCTCCTCTTCAGCGCGGGTAGTCACCTCGCCATCCAGCCGGGCGGCCCGCAAGTCGCGCAGCACGCGGCCTAACTGGGGGCCCGGCGCAAGGCCCATCTGTTGCAGCGCGTGGCCGTTCAGCAGGGGGGCGGTGTGGCGGATGGCCTGGTAGCGGGCCAGCGTGGCCGCCAGGGCGGGCGACTCGACGCAGCGCACCACGAATAGCGCCGCGTCGCTCAGGGGACGCAACAGGGTATCAAGCTCGCTATTGCGTCGCGGTGTGGCGGAAAGCGCGGGGAGATGGGTCTGCGCGGTAGCAATGTCCTTGAGCAATGTAGCCGCCTCACCCGGCAGCCGGTAGCGCTCAATCAGGGCCCTTCGCGCTGCTACATCCAGGGGATACGTCAAAACGCCGGCGTAGAGCAGGGCGCGTTCTGCGGGGGGAGCAAGCCGGGCCACACAGCGACACTGTTCCTCCTGGGCCGCGTGCCAGCGGAGCCGCGCATCAATGTGGGGCGTGATGGCCAGGTCGTCGGCCAGACGCAAGACGTGGGCCGGGTGGGGCTCTTCGAGCGCCAGACATAGCTCCGTACGCACGCGGTCGGGGGTGGTTGCTTCCAGCAAGCCCTGCGCCAGCGCCTCGTCGAGCAAGGCGCGGGTCTGGGGCGCAAAAGGCATGTGCATACGGGCAGCCTGGCGCCCCCCCCGCAGTATACGGGTCGGGTCGTCGGCAAAGCTCTGCGGGTGCAGCACCCGCAGTACCCCGGCCTGCAAATCGCGCTGCCCCTGGTAGGGGTCAAGGAAGGTTGCGCCGCGCACCTGGCCCCCGGCCACGTCTACCCGTAGCGCCATTGCGTTGACGCTAAAGTCGCGCCGCCCCAGATCGTCGGCTATCGTGGCCGGCTGTACCACCGGCAGCGCGGCCGGGTGGGGGTAGGTTTCGGTGCGGGTCATGGCCAGGTCAAGGATAAGCGGCGTATCCATATGGGGGATTGGCAAGGCCAGCGTGGCGGTACCAAAGGCCTGGTGCAGCGCGGAAACGGTGCCGCCCATGGCGTGGGCCAGAGCGTGGGCCAGCGCCGGCGTATCGCCCTCCACCGCCAGATCCAGGTCGCGCTGCGGGGCAATACCCAGAAACAAATCGCGGATAACCCCACCGACAAGCCAGACGGTGGCCCCCTGGGTATGGGCTACCGTAGCAATAGGGGCCAGGATGTCTTGCAGATGGGGCGGGAGCGCATCAAGGAGCGTCTGGGGCGAAGAAACCATGGGTCTTTCCACTTGCCCGACAACGACGGCTACACGCCATGCGGCCGGGTATAGCCATACAATGTTACCATTGCCGCGGGCATATAGCAACGGGTTTTCTGCTTCTGGAAGCGCAAGCGTCTCGCGCGCTCCGGCGCAAGCATCGTGCCCGCGCTCCCAGGGGGACAGGGGGCAGGGGGGCAGGGGCGTTGCTTGACATTCGTGGCGTTTCTATGGTACGATAGGGTTTATCCGGGCGGTTAGCTCAGTTGGTTAGAGCGCCACGTTGACATCGTGGAGGTCACTGGTTCGAATCCAGTACCGCCCACCACCCGTATTACACCATACCTTGTTGTCCCACGTCCTTTCTGTCCCCCCCCTTAGCCACCAGAACCAGAGCCTATGCGCTTGTTAATCTTTTTATCCACAGCCTGAAAGCGCTCGTCTTCCGAACGAGCGGCGGCGATAGACTCATTTTTGCCAGCCGATATAGCGATGGCCTGGCTAATGCGTACCGCAACCCGCCAGATAACCACCAGTCCCAACGCTATGACAATCGCCAGCACAAACCACGGCAACCACATATGCAGAATGCTGGTCACCGGCGATTGGGTAAGCGCGGCCCGAAAATCGCCATTATCCAGAATGGTGATGGTGTAATGGATAAGGTAACTGGCGATAAGGGCCCCATTCAGGATACCCACCAGCGTGGCCATAATACGCTCGCGCATATCTGGGGCTACCACATCGTCTGAGCGCGGTAGGAGGACACTGCTGCCATAGCCAACAACGAGCGTCACGGCCAGGAAGGCCAGCGACACAACGATCAAGACCCAACCGTTCGGATTCTCCGTGTGTAACCAGGTACCCAACTGCCGGGCGATTGATCCTTGCCAGAGATCAACTAGTGCTGCGGCAACGAGCGTACCAACCAGGGTCAAAAGCCCACTTTGGATACCACGTCGAAAACCCAGAACGCCAAGTCCAAGCAATAGAAGAAGAATAAGTATGGTTAAGAACACCTGCACGCGATACCACCTGACTGTACTGCTTGCTTTTCTCCTGGTGGTATCGAGGTGTGGCTGTGCCCGGTTGCTCCATACCACCTATGGAAACACGAATGTCTGTAGTATACCACCGATAGAAGCGCCATACAATATCAACTGAATAAACGCAACAAACCAGGTTGTTTGCTGGCACGGGTATGGGACGTGGGGCGGTGGGGGAATGTTGCAGGCTACGCGAGGGGGTGTGGTATCATGAATAGCCAACCCGACCCGACGCGACAGGAAGCAGGAGGAGCGATTGCACCAACCACCCACAGACGAGGAACGTATACTGGCCGCGCTGTCCCACGCGGCTATTATCGCCAACCCCTTTAACCTGCTTGGCATGGTAGCCGCCGCGCTGATCTGGTATGCGCATCGGCAGCGCTCCGCGTATGTCGCCGACCATGCAATCCATGCGCTGGTGTTTCAATTCGCAGGGCTGTTTGTGCTGATGGCGCTAGGGAGTATGTGGGGGGGGGGAGTGCTGGTGTCGCTGTTGCCGGTAATGCTGCGGCCCCACCTGTACCGCGCCGATTGGCCCATCTCGTTCTGGGTTGCGCTGGCGAGCGGCCTCGTTATCATCCCCATTGCGCTGGCGTGGCTCATTGCTGGTTGTATTGGCGCGTGGCATGCGTGGCACGGGCGTGCGTTTCGCTATGGCCTGGTCGGGCGGCTCCTGCGCTCCCACCAGGGCCAGGCGGAGGCGGCAGAGCAGCGCGGCGACACGGGGAAAGGCGACGACCACGCCGAGCCGCATACTGATAGCCCGGAGCCGCGCATTTAGCTTCGCCGTTCTTCCAGTTCCAGGTGGGGGTAGGGGGTCTGGTTACCCAGTTGATACGCCGCGACAAACGCATCCATCGCCGCGACAAAGCGCAGCACATCCAGGCCCTTGTGGGGGCTTGGCACCTCGAGCAATTTGGCGCGGCTCTTGTCCCAATTCAGGTACAGCCCACGCGGGTTGTCCTTGTTGTAGAGGTGGTAGAGCGCCGCAGCGGTTTGAATAATGCCTTTGTAAAAGGTATAGTCTGGCTCAGTACAATGCATCCAGCAGCGCTCCCATGCTTCGTGGGCATGCCAGAACTTGCCCTGGTTAAAGAGCCTGACCCCTTCAATATAATCATCCGGGTACATATGGGTGCTCCATATTCATAGCGGCTAGAACCGTATCACCGCATCCATAACCATAGCGCAGAACAGGAGCGCCAGGTAGAGTAACGAATAGCCGTAGAAATGCCAGATAGTGGCGCGGGCCGCGCCGCGCCATACCCGCCACGCAAAGCCAAGCAATACCCCATTCAAGAGCAGGGCCAGTACAGTATACCAGACGCCGAGTGATTGGAGCAGAATAGCCAGGATGGTGACAAGCGCCGTAGCCAGCGCATAGCGGAGTATCTGGCGGCGCGTTTCGCCCTCGCCAGCAACAACGGGCAACATGGGCAGACAGGCGCGGGCATACTCTTCTTTTTTCAGCAGCGCCAGGGTGTAAAAGTGAACCGGTGTCCACAAGAAGATGATGATGGCCAGCAGCAGCGCCGAGAGTGGAATAGTGCTGGTTGCGGCCGCGGCCCCCACCAGCGGCGGTAAGGCCCCCGCCCCGCCCCCAATGACAACGTTGTGCATGGTGCTGCGCTTGAGCCAGTGCGTATAGACCAGCGTGTAATAGACAACCCCCACGAGCGCCAGGCCGGCGGCCAGCGGCGTTGTCCCCAGGGCCAGCACCCCAACGCCGGCCACGATAAGCAGCGTTCCAAACCAATAGGCCGCAGTAGCCGAAATACGCCCGGCGGGAACCGCCCGGCGGCTAGTGCGGTGCATCTGCCGGTCTATGTCGTGGTCGAAGGCGCAGTTAATGGCCCCCGCCCCGCCAGCGGTCAGGTAGCCGCCAAGCAGCGTCCAGACGATGAGCGCGGGCGCGGGCATGGAATCGCTGGTGATAACCATGGCCGCAACCGTGGTAAGCAGCAGCAGCGAAAGCACTCTGGGCTTGGTCAGACTTCCATAATCGTACAGACGGGCGACTGGTACTTTTGCTTGTACCATGTGTTGTAATAGTTCTATCATGCACAATCCCCCTATATGGGGTAGTGTGATATATCTTGCCCGCCCTGTCAAGTAGGGAATCCCTGAGTTTTCGCACGACAATAGGAGCAAAATAAAGACCGGCGGTGCGGCACAGTCAAGGGGGGAAACGAGCGGGGCGCTCGTTCAACGGTATGATACCAGATTCGGGTGCTTACCTATGGGGGTTCCGTAGTCTAGGGTATGCGTTCGTCTCACCACCCCTCGCCTCACCCATCACCCATCACTGGCAAGACAGACTTACGGACATAATCTCCGGGTGGGGAGCCAGGAGAATACAATCCGTCAACAAGCCGATGTCCATACCGGTGAGTTGGACAATCAGCAGGTCGCCTTTAGGGTGGCGGGCCGTGTGCTGGTCGGTCAGGAGCGGACAGATGTCCAGCACGGGCAATGGCTTATCCTGGACATTGACCAGACCGACAATGCAGGGGGGGGCAAAAGGGAGCGGGACATACGTTCCGAGCGGTTGAATGCAGCGCACACGATTGGCGGGGATGCCATACCAGGTGTCGCCCAGGCAGAACACGACCAGCGAGGCGCTATGTTGGGGGGGAAAGCCGGGCCGCAGACAGACCAGCACAAACCCTCGTTCAATGAGGGTGCGCCATATGCTCATACTCTCGTGAACTACGCTGAAGCTCATACAGAAAACCTCACAACCGGACGGGCCATTGTTGCTGGTTTAGGGAGTACATACGCTATCGAGGGCAACCGGGGGGAGCCGGCAATGCGCAAGCAACTATCGGTTTGGATAGCGAGTACTGCAATAATACACGATACACCCATCATCGTTGCGCGGTGGTGCGGTGTGTTCCGTGGTAGAAAAGGAAACCTGGTAGCCCCTGAGTAACGACTGATACACTCCCACGTTTCATTGGAACATGGTATCTATGAGTCGTTACTATGAGGCTACCAGAAAATCCAACGAAACGAACCTTTTTCCATCATACTGGCTTTTGTAGCAGAAGGGAAGGGGGCCAGTGTGCAGATAGCCGTTCGATTACGGGGATTTTTTTTCACAGAGCGGCAGAGTGCGTCTGGTTATTCGGCGTTCCCCTCTACAGGAGCGGCCTGGGACACCGAGAAAATCAAGACCCCATCGGGCGCAGCCAACGTCAGCGTATCACTCACCCAGGCTATCTGGTTGGCGTTTATCAGTAAATCAGTGACGGCTTTTTCCTGATCTATGATGTTCTGGTCGGAGCAACTCATCAAGGTTTGGATCGGGTCGGTTATCTGTATAGTATTGCCTTGAATAGTGTACATTGCGGAAAAGGTGTTACAGCCGGTCGATCCGCTAATCTCGGTTTCGGTAAAGCTCAACGTGGGGCGGGCATCAGGGATAGCCGCCTGGGGACTGGCCGGGTCGCCATAGTGTTCCAGATTCCATGTCGTGCTGGCCATGTTCAGACCAGCGCCCGGGCCCGCCGTGGTGCTATTATTACAGCTCATCAGGAAGAGGAACATCCCCACCATACTGACGCAAACAATGCTGGATTGGTATAAATTCTTATGCATCACATCCTCCCGAATGTATCTGGACTATTTTACCATACGTATCAAGGAAAACCCCGCACCTCTGCATCACAATGCATGGGGTGCGGGGAAGTAGCAACGTTCAACTCTTCTTATTGCTTCTTCCCCCACTTGTACATGTCTCTGGCGGCCTTGCCAAAATAGGGGCTAAAGAATTCTTCGCTACCAGGTCGGCCATGGCTAACAACGCCGTTAATGTAGTTGACCTTGCCTGCTTTGTTGATTTTGTACTTCAGCAGCCATGGGCCGCCGCTACTGCCATGTTCCATAACGCAACCCATCCCAAACACGTCCGGGTTATAGGATCGTTTGATCGCGCTCGTGCGGCCTTTGCATGCCACCAGGTATCTCCCCTTGGAGACGTTGCCAGGATAGCCAAACGAGTGAAAGAGTTGCTTCCGGCTCTGGTTAAACGCCGCTCCCAGGCTACCAACCCATTTGCTGATTTTCTTACCGGAGCGGTTTTTCACAACCACCATGCCAATGTCATACGCAAAGGCATTGCGTCCGCCGGACATCCACCCCTTAAACGTCGCTGAGTCGGATACTTTGAATTTGCCATAGGGAGCGTTCCCATTGCGATAGGCGGGCACGAAAATCATATTGGTGTGCCAGCCGCGGCCGGTGGTATACACACAATGGCCAGCCGTCCAGATGGAGCGTCCAACCGCGACAGAGCCGGAACAGGAGGCTGTACCTTCGCCCGGCACTCTGAAGAACAGACGGCCCATCGCTGTGTGTGGATATTTCTTCCAGTTGGTCTTGTTGTAGTTGACATACCATGCTTTGTACTTCGGCGCGGCCAACAACCCATCCTCTGGCGCCGGGGCCAGCTCTTCGAGCGATACTCCACCGGCATCAATAGCGGCCCACTCTTCGGCGTACAGCTCCTGAGCCAGCGCATCCATCCCCGGCCCCGGTTCACTTCCAGCAACCATTTCCGCGGGGCCGGCCGCTTCTGCTTGTGTATCGGCAAGCGCTTCAAGCTCAGCCAGGGCCGCTTCATCAATCGCCGGCATCGGCAAGGGCTCTGCTTCCATCATCCGCTCACTTGTCCAGAATTCTTCGACGTCTTGCAACGCTTCTTCCGGCGTTTCAAAGACGACAAATTCAGCATCCGAACCATCTTCACCCGTAACGATAGCCGGCAGAAACACGCTGGTTTCAATGCTTTCGCGGGCCGTTACTGGCGTACTAAAGGGGGTAATAAACAGGGAAACAATAGCGAATACGACCAACAAAACGACGTGAGGCTGATAACGAACGTTCATGTCTTTCTCCTAAGTATAGATATAGCCTGATAAAAGTAGGTATATCCCATTATACATCACGTTGATTCGCATGTCTACGGGTGGAGTTAGGAGAAATTGTCCAGAAAAGTGTTGGGTAGTTGTTGATTGTATAAGTGAACCAACCAATTAAAATATTCAGAAAATGAACTCATAATGGCATAAATATTTACTACCATAAAGTATGTTGATGGACATGGTGCTGGATTGGATATACGTCATGTATCAAGAAAGGTGTTGGGGAATGGTTGTGCGCGGTGCTGGCGGGTCTGTCATACGGCGAGCGCAAGGCGCTATTGCTTCTTCCCCCAGGTGTACAAATTCTTTGCTCCGTCGCCAAAGTAGGGGGTAAAGTTCTCGTCTTTCTTTCTGGTTGGGAAGAAGACACTGGTTACCCCGTTGACGTAGTTGCTTTTGCCAGTGTAATAGGGGGCGTATGTGAGCAGCCAGGGGCCGCCACTACTGCCCTTGCCCATACCGCATCCCATACCAATCATAGCGGGGGGAAAGTTGCGATCAATACGGCTTGTCTGGTCGCTACAGACAACCAGACGGTTGATACCGAACGTTCATGCATTCCTCCCTCTGGTATAAGGTGACAATCAGTAGAAATATCCCGCTCTTATAATAGGGTATTTTGATGGCGCTGTCTAGTGATACATTGGGGGCGGGCGCAGTCATGATGTGTCAGGGGATTTTGGCCGGCCTGCCAACCGAACAATAGTTTTCACCACGGAGACACGGAGGAACACCGAGCATTTTGTGGCAACCCACCCGGTTTTACCCTGACCGGCGCTATCTATCCTCTCTTGCTCCAAATCTCCGTGCTATCTCTGTGTCTCTGTGTCTCCGTGGTGATTTTTGCACCCGGTTGCGAGAAAGCGCGGCTCTGACAAATCGTGCTTGCACCCATTGGGGGCTATCTTTCAGGGAGAGGGAGGGTTTTTTTACCTATTCGGAGGGGGTACTCGCTGATACCGCTCGGTTTCGCACAGGCCGGGGGGGCAATCGGCAGACGGAGCACAGCGAAAAGGCGGCGTACCTGCACACGCCGCCGCCCTTTCCAGCCTGGGTATGTTCTTATGGTCTCACATGGTAAGCAAAGAGGTCTGTACCATTTCCCTACTTAATATACTATAAAATTTCGTAATGTCAAGGGGGCATGTGAGGCCTGCGCTCCAAGGGGGAGGCTTTGCGCTGGCAGCGCTGGCGTTCTACGCCATGTTTTTCGCGGCCCATGTGTGGTACGATACCAGATGGGGTATCCGTGTTTCTTTGGGACTATCCATTGCTGCATGGGCAAAGGAGTATGAACAGATATGGCTATGTCGGCTCGCAAAACGCCACCCCCGGCCCGTAAGAAGTGGCTCAAGCTCTGGATGTGGTGGCTTATTGCCTGTTCGTATGGGTGGGGCATTGGCTGGATATTTGGCCTGGTGGGTATTCTGGTTGGTGGTTCGGTTATCGGGCAAGCCCAATGGGTTGTGTTGCGTCGTCATATTGACGGCATCAAGGTATGGGCGGTAGCGACCGGCGTTAGTCTAGGCTTTTCGTTGCCCATAAGCCTGCTGCTGCTGCGCGCCGAAACCCCCGCGATGGGCGCGATGGCCGGCGCGATGGCCGGCGCGATAACCGGCTTTACCCAGGCCCGTATTCTGGAAGGCCACGTTATCCGTACCGACTGGTGGATATTGTCCAGCATTATAGGCCTGGCGGGGGGGCTCTATGCTGGTATTACCATGTTTCGGGAGGTGTGGGGAAGCTCGTTTGGCACAATCCCCAATTCGGTGGTTGGGGTAACAATTGGGCTAGTGTATGGGGCCGTGACGGGGACAATGTTGCTCTGGTTGCTATGGATGCGCGAACAGCAGAACCCGCCACAGGCCTGAATGCGTACGAACGACCGGCCGTGGTACAATAGGTACGGAATAGTGGAACCGGCTCTTTTGCGGAACGAGAAGCTGTGCAAACATTTGTGATTATGTATACAATTGTGGTAGACCGTGCGACGTACGAGCCATACCTGGCCGCCCACCTGGAGTACTTGCAAACGTTGAAGCAGCGGGGGGTATTGCTGCTCTCGGGCCCGTTTACCGACCGCAGCGGCGGTATGATCCTGATTTGCGCTGCTTCGTATGACGAGGCTGAGACGATAGCCCGCAACGACCCTCTGGTGCGCAGCGGCGTAGATCGCTATCAGTTGCACGAGTGGCGGTTGACCGATGGCGACCCGCAAGCGATAGCGTTGCAACCGCTCTAACGTTGGCAACGATAGATGGGTTGTCCCAATATACATACCATATTGCTACCAGACGGTGCCGGGTGATATTGCCAGAGTGTAGTACAATAGGGCCGAGAAAAATAGCTCCTGGCCCATGGTTTGGGCCGGGGTTGTCTGTGTAACCTGTGCAAACCAGCCTGAAAGCTCGCATAGAGGCGCACGCTATCTGGTATTCTTGCTCCTACCTGGGCGCTTCCAGGTGGGCTTTTTGTCCCATGGAGGCAAGTCATGGCTGAAACAACAACAACGGTGAAAAAACGGATAGAGCTTTCACGCTTGTGTGCCGAACGGTTGAAAAAGCTCTCGCTGAACCACCGACTCAGTGAAGATAAAATTATTGAAGAGTCGCTCAATATCCTCTACAACCTGTTTGAAAATGTTGACCCGCAAGCCAAGCAGCGCGGGTGGCTTATATTGCCCGAACGGTTGCTTTCGTATATGTGGCGGGTGGAAGAGGGGGCTATGCTGGTGCCCCCCACCCAGATGAGCTATGAGCAATTTCTGGAATGGGCCGATGAAGATACGTTGACCGAATGGGTAGACGGCGAAGTGTTGATAGCCACCCACGCCAGCGACAAAGACCAGATTATCCGCGAGTTTTTACATAATGTGTTGCGCATTTATGTTGGTATCAACAAGCAGGGTATCTTGCGCGGCGCACGCTTCCAGATGAAGCTGGAACGCTCCGGGCGCGAGCCAGATCTTATCTTTGTTGCAACCGAGAATCTCGACCGGCTCAAGCCAACCTATCTGGATGGGCCCGCCGATATGGTAGTCGAAATTTCATCATCGGAGAGCTTTGTACGTGACCGTGGCGAGAAATTCTATGAATATCAAAACGCGGGTATTCCCGAATACTGGCTGATAGACCCGCAGCGCCAGTGGGCCGAATTTTATGTACTTGGTGAGCATGGCCACTACCAACCGCTGATGTATGGGACAAATGGCGTATTCCATTCACATCGAATCCGCGGCTTCTGGATGCGGATAGAGTGGCTGTGGCAGCCCCCGCCCATTCTCCAGGCCCTGCGCGATCTAGAGATTATCAGCACCGAGGAGTAGGCGGGGCTATCCCATCGTTCGCCTTATGACAGCGTAATACACACCATCCCCACCAGCATGATCAATACGCCAGACAGGCGATCTCGGATATTCTGCTCGCGGAAGATGAAGTAGCCGTACAACACGCTCATAGCGACGCTGGTACGCTTGATAGCTATGACATAGGGCACCAGCGCCATGTTAATGGCGGTCATCTGGGTCATACCGATACCAGCGGTTAGCAGACCGACCAGCACCAGGGGTTTCCAGTTGTGGGTAAACTGCGCGATGCCACTGGTACGGGCCAGCATAATGGGCGTCATGATCAGCGCCGAAACGCCGTTGGCAGAGAGAGTCCAGAAAAAGGGCGAGGAGTTCTGCACGCCTATCTTGTCCACGTTCGCGCCAATGCTCCAGATAAAGGCCACCAGCAGCATAAGCTGTGGCCCCCGCTCGCGGAACAGTGCTCGGTAGGGGGCCAACCACCCTTTATGGCGCTCCTTCAGATTGAGGACATAGGAGCCAATCACAATACAAATAATCCCCACCAGGCCAAGCGGCGCTGGAAATTCCCCCACGATCAGCGGCGAGGTCACCAGCAGAAAGAGCGGCGTAAAGGCGACCATGGGCACGGTGAGCGAGAGGGCCGACTGGTTGATGGCCAGGTTATACAGCGTGAAAGAGGAGAGGATAACCGCGACGATGGCGGGGAGCGCAAGCCAGTAGCCAGGCCCGATGGGGGGGATGCCCTGGAGCAATACAATGGGGAGCAAGACCGGCACGGGAAGCGCCATCCAGGCCCAGGCTACCAGGTAGGCATTGGTGTGGGGAATAGTTCGTTTACTGAAAACGTCCTTTAACGACTCGAACGTAGCGGTGAGCAACGCAAACAGAAACCACGTCATAAACACTAATTTTTCAGCCGGGGTTGTCTGGTACTTCCACGCTTTTGCGTCTTGACCCTGGCCGCCCTTCATCCCATCATTCTAGCATACCATGGCCACGATTGGGCATGCATCTGGTTGGAGTATCTGGGTGCAAGTATGGGGCCGCTGTCTGGGAGCGCAGGCATCGTGCCCGCTCCGGGGCGAGCGAGACGTTCGCGCTCCCAGGAATTTCCCCCCCAGGTGTGAACACGTACCAGCAATGTGACCCCAATAGGCGCGGGAGCCACCCTATCCAGAGATTGCACATAGTCCCATAGTTGCGGTACAATCATTCATACCGAACCCTATGGTATCACCCAGAAGGAACCTATGATTCCAAACGAACTGGTTGTCCACAATTTTATGTGTTATCGAGATAATCTCCCCCCCCTGCGCTTCGACGGTCTACACGTTACCTGCCTCTCTGGCGAGAATGGGGCCGGCAAGTCGGCCCTGCTTGACGCCATAACCTGGGCCCTGTGGGGCAAAGCGCGTATGCATGACGACGACCTGATCGCCCAGGGAGCCAACGAAATGCTGGTTGAGTTGACCTTTCTGCTCAACAACCAGACCTACCGCATTCGACGGCAGCGGCAGCGGGCCCGCAGCGGCAAGCGCAGCAGCGGCAAAACCACCCTGGATATGCTAATACGCGACGAACACCAGGGCGAAGCGCGCTGGCGCTCGATTGGCGGGAATACCGTTACCGAAACGGAACGCCTGATTGAAGCCTTGCTGCGCATGAAGTATGACACCTTCATCAACGCCTCATTCCTGGTGCAGGGACGCGCCGACGAATTTACCCGCAAAACGGCCGGGGAGCGCAAGCAAGTGCTGGCCGATATTCTCGACCTGCGCGACTACGCCGCGTTGGAAGAACGCGCCAACGCTCGCAAAAAGCACCTCAACGAGCAGATAACTACGCTAGATGGTCGCATCGCCCACCTGCAACAGGAGTCTGACAAGTGCGCGCTGTACCAGCGCCTGGTTGCAGAAGGCGAAACGCGCGTTGCCGCACTGGCCGCGGCGCACGCGCAGGCGCAGCAGGAGAAGGAAACCGCCGACGAAACGGTACGCACGCTGGAAACAAAACAGGCCCGCTACCGCGAGCTTGTGGACAAGCTCACCGAGGTGCGCCAGCAACACCAGCAGCAGCAGCAGGAGATAGCCGAACTGCAAGCCGCCATTACCGATGCCGAAGCGTTGCTTGAGCGGGAGGCGGAGATAGCCGCCGGCGCCGAAGCGCTGGCCGCGGCCCGCCACGAGCTTGAACGGCTCGAAACCTTGCGCCCCCGCTACGATGAGCTTGTCGCGCAACGCCGCGAATTGCAAGACGCGCTTAAGGATGAACGGCGCACCCTGCTGAGCGAACAGGAGCGGCTACAGGACGAGGCCCAACGCACCCAGGATCAGCTTGCCTACCGCCCCACCATCCAGGCCGACCTGCACGCGCTTGCCGAGCAACTGGCCGCGCTCAAGCCGCATGAAGAGGAACTGGACAGCGTGAAAAAGCGCCGCCTTGAACTGGATGACCGCATTAGCCAGGTCAACCCACTGTTGCTGAAACACGCCAACGCTACCAGCACCATCAACCAGCGCCACGATACGTTGCACGCCACCGTAAGCGATAGCCAGCGACGGATAGAGCGCCTGGAACAGGAGCTAACCCATGTCGAACAGTGGCACAGCGACCTGAACGAGGCCCGCCAGCAGCGCCAGACGGCCCAATCGCTGACCGAATCGCTCACCGACCTGCGCCAGCGCGAACAGAAAAACGCCGAACAGCTTGGCGAATTGCGGGGGCAAGCCGCCAGACTGAAGGAAGACGAAAGCGCCCTGCAATCGCGCCGCGATATGCTTACCCAGACGGCGACCACCACCTGTCCCCTGTGTCACAGCGACCTGGGCGAACGCGGTATTACCACGGTTGCAACCCACTATGACCAGGAGATAGCCACCCTGCGCCAGCGTCACCACACCGTCTATCAACAGGTGCGAGCGCTCGAAAATCAGCAAGAGCAACTCCGGAGCGAGCGCAAGCAGCAAGAGGCGCGGTTGGAAACGGCCCGACAGGGGGCGGCCCGTATTGAATCGCTGCAACAACAGCTTGAGTACGCGCAGCGTTGGGAGACGGAGCTAGACGAGGCCCGCACAACCCTTGCTGAAGCGCTCCAACGCCTGGCCGCCAACGATTACGAACCTGCGGCACGCGAGGCTTTGATTACCATTGAAGCGAACCTGCGCGAACTGGGGGCCGTCCTGGACATTGGCAAAAAATCAAGTGGTGAGAGCGATATATCCTATACTGCGGCCCCGCTGGAAAAGGAACGCAAGACGTTGCACAAGCGGCAGGGCGAGCTTGAGGGTATGTTGATGTCGCGCAGTGGTATGGAGAGCAAAGCCGCCACGCTGCGCCATCGTCTGGAAGAAGTAACCCGGCTTCAGGAGGCGTTGCCCGAGCTTGAGCAGCGCATAGCCACCCTGGCCGCTACTATCGAAGCGGGCGACTATGCCCACGACATCCGCACACGCGGGCGGGCGATTGAAGCCGATATGGACGCTCTGGGGTATACGAGCGCGGCGCACGAGGCGGCCCGCGAGCGGGTACAACAGCTTTTGCCCTGGGATGAAGAAGCGCAGCGCCTGACGCTGGCCCGCACCACCCTGGAGCGTGACCGCCGCACCATTACCCGGGCCGAAGAGTTGTTGACGCGCTACCAGGCCGACATCACCCAGTATGCGGCGGAGTCGGCGGCGCTCGAACAGGAGGTACGCGCCCTACCGGCCGCCCACCAGCACGCCAGCACGTGTGCCCGCACACTCGACGAGCACCAGCGCGATCTGGACAGTGCCCGCCGCGATCTGACCGAGAAGCAAACGCTGCATACCCGTGCTCTGGAGGATGCCCAACAGCTTGCGGAGAAGCAAACCGAACGGGCCGCGCTGGTTGAACGCCAGAGCCTGTTTGATGAATTAACAAAGGCGTTTGGCAAGAAGGGCGTGCAGGCGATGTTGATAGAAACGGCTATTCCCGAACTGGAGCGCGAGGCGAACCGCTTGTTGAGTCGTATCACCGATAACCAGATGCACGTTACCTTTGACACACAGCGCAGCACGAAAAAGGGGGATACGGTGGAAACGTTGGAGATTAAGATAGCCGATACCCTGGGCACCCGCGCCTACGACTCGTTCAGTGGCGGCGAGGCGACCCGCATTAACTTTGCTATCCGTATTGCGCTCTCGCGGCTCCTCTCGCGCCGCGCAGGCGCAAGCCTGGAAACGCTGGTGATTGACGAGGGGATGAGCGCGTTGGATGCCGATGGGCGCGAGCGCTTTATCGAGGCGATTACCAGTATCCAGCACGATTTTCAGCGTATTCTGGTTATCACCCATCTAGATGAGCTGAAGGAGCGCTTCCCGGCCCGTATTACGATTACGAAGGGGCCGGCGGGGAGCCAGTTTGAGATAGGGTGAGGGGAACAACGATATGCCCGTCCTGTGCCAGCACAAACAACATATACTGGATCAGGTACAGCCTGCGATAGATCTCCTGACGAATATGGATGCATTACATCCGGACGTCTTGCTTCAGCATGCCATTCAACCAGCAGACTACAAGACGGGCCTGGTTTTTCGTTCAGCAATTGAAAGCATACGCGGAACGTTTATTGCCGCATCAACCGCGAACCGAGAGGCGATGGTGCAGGCTGTATTAGACACGCTGATGCAACAGTCTCGTATTGCGGAGTACCGACAAAGTAGCAGAAGCAATCGCTACGATTTCACTATTTGTATTGAACGAGAGCCAGATTATTTTGCTGCGCTTGAAGTTAAAGGCGGCGAAGGCAACAGTATCAATATCTCTGAACGTCCGCTTTGGGCCAAAGAGTTTGCTGTGTGGAGCCACCTCGACGGCGCTATCGTCAACCAACCGTCCCATAGCGTGCATGCTATTATCAATCGCCTTATCAACGAAATGACAAAACGACACAAATTAGTAGATGTTATCTTCTTCAAGGACAAGCTTTGTGGTTCACTGGCTCGCCCTTGTCCAAAGTACCCCGGATACGAGCAAACTATCGGGCAGGAGACTGCACCAGACATATTCCTTTTTCCAGAGCGCATTCCTACCGTCACCGACCCTGAGCCTCCTGTTCATACACTACACACGCTCAAATTGCCAACATTGCTGCTTGACCTCTTCCAGGTGCCTTATGAGGAGCAATACCGGCACATCTGGGAAATCCGAGTCAATATTAACTCCCTGCCTGATCATCGAATACAGAGCATAGCCCATATCTGGCATCAGGGAAAAGAAATTGACCAGAATATTTCACGCCCCTGGAAACCATAGGAGTGGCATCATGCACAGCACGCGAAAACAACCAGCACAAATTCCGCTGTTTGAGGACGAAGAAGGAACAATTGATTGTCTGGACTCAGCTTTGTGGAATGGTTCCTTTAACGGCAAAGAGAGTACCTTGCATCAATTGTCACCCTATGTCGGCAAACTGAAATCTGGTATGGTACGCATATTGCTCCGGTTGTTCTCAAATAAGCACGAAACAGTGTTCGATCCCTTTTCTGGATCAGGCGTTGTTCCGCTGGAGGCGGTTTTACTTGGAAGAGTTGCGCTTGCCAATGACTTGAGTCCCTATGCCTATGCATTGACCCGTGGCAAACTCGGTGTGCCCACCAGCGAATACCAGGCAACGCAGAATGCGCTGGCATTGATTGAAGCGGTCGAAGCGGACGCCCCGATAATAGATTTGTCGCCTATACCAGCCTGGGTGCGCGAGTTCTTTCACCCCGACACACTCCGCGAAATCCTGGCAGCTTTCCGCATCTTACGTCAACAGGAGGATTATTTCTTACTGGCTTGTCTCCTGGGAATATTGCACCACGTACGACCGGGCTTTCTCTCCTACCCGGCCAGCCATCTTGTCCCCTACTTGCGCAAAACCAGATACCCGCCAGACGAATTTCCTGAGATGTATACCTATCGTGATCTCCGCTCACGACTTCTAGCCAAAGTAAAGCGCGCTTATCATCGTTCGTTGTTACCGTTGCATTGGGAGCAGCGCCAATACCGGGTATGGCAAACGAATGCCATGCAGGTACCCGTCGAAAGCGAGACAGTAGACTGCATTATTTCCAGCCCACCATACTTTGGAGCATTAGATTATGCCCGCGATAATCGCCTACGTCTCTGGTTTCTAGGGTGTGAAGACTGGAAAGAGCTGGATTCTGCATTAACGGCCAGCAATAAAGTCTATCTATCGCAAATGGGTGTATGCTTGCAAGAGATGTATCGCGTCTTGAAACCAGGAGGCTCTTGTGTGTTAGTGCTTGGAGATGTCCGCACAGAGGCGAAAACACAAAACACGGCTGAAATACTTTCGCAACTGGCGTCTGAAGTCACGCAACGGCGTCTAGTAACCGATACCATCTACCATGATGTTATCCCAGATGAACGACGTTCGCGGCGAAAAACACGAACAACAACCTGTGAGCGTATTGTAGTTATGCACAAGGAATAACAAACCTATGAACTGGTTGCGTTACATGCTTATCTTCGTACCGCTCGCCTTCATTGCCGAATTTGTGTTACACAACGACATCCTTATCTTTGGTTTTTCCTGCATTGCGCTGATACCGCTGGCCGGTCTGCTTGGCGAAGCCACCGAAGAACTGTCTGTCCACACCGGCCCCAAAATAGGCGGACTGCTAAACGCCACGCTTGGCAACGCCGCCGAACTCATCATTACCATTGTCGCCTTGAGCCAGGGCAAAGTCGAACTGGTCAAAGCCTCTATCACCGGCTCTATCCTGGGCAACCTGCTGCTTATCCTGGGATTTAGTTTGCTCCTGGGCGGCCTGCGCCACGGCATCCAACGGTTTGACCCACGCACGGCCGGCGTCGCCGCCTCTATGATGACCCTGGCCGTTATCGGCTTGATTGTGCCCACCCTGTTTGAGGTACTACGCGAGATAGAGCTTGGCTCGCTGGATGTGTTTAATACCATGGTCGAAGACCCCGCCCTGCACAACCTGAGCATTGGCGTTGCGGCTATCCTCATCATCAGCTACGTGCTGAGCCTGATCTACTCGCTGCGCCAGGACGACCACAGCCCCCAGAGCCACGCCGGCGTAGATGACCACACCGACGAACCGGCCCACGCCCCGAAATGGGATGTCAAAGTGTCGGTGGGGGTGCTCGTCGTCTGTACGCTGTTTATCGTCTTTCTGAGCGAGTTTCTGGTAGGCGCGATTGAGCCGGTGGTGGAGCATATGGGGGTGAGCGAGCTCTTTCTGGGTATTATTGTGATACCGCTGGTGGGCAACGTCGCCGAACATATCGTCGGTATTCAGGTGGCGCTCAAGAATAAGATGGAGCTTTCGCTGGCTATCTCGCTTGGCTCCAGTATGCAGATTGCCCTCTTTGTCGCGCCGGTGCTGGTCTTTGTGAGCATGCTCTTCAGCGCTGAAATGACGCTCTTCTTCAGCCTGTTTGAAGTGGTCTTGCTGGCGCTCACGGTGATGATAGCAACCATTATTTCCCAGGATGGCGAAAGCAACTGGCTAGAGGGAGCGCAACTGCTGGCCGTCTATCTGATAGCCGCACTTGGATTCTTCTTCCTGGGGGCATAAGGTGTTAAACACGCTCTACTTACGAACATTTCTGGCCGTGGTGGAGGCCGGCAACTATACCGCCGCCGCCGACCAGTTGCATATGTCGCAGCCGGCCGTCAGTATGCATATCCGTTCGCTGGAAGAGCAACTGGGGAATATTCGCCTCTTCCGCCGCATGGGCCAGCGGATGGTGCCCACCCACGCCGGCGAAGAATTACTATCGGCGGCCCGCGAACTGGTGGCCCTCTCCGAGCGCACCGAAGAGAGTATCCGCGCGCTGAAGGGCCAGATTACCGGGCGGGTGACGATTGGCTGTACCCCAAGCAGTGGCGAATACCTGTTGCCCCCGTTGCTCTCACTCTTCCTTATCCAGTGCCCGGAAGTGGCTATTGAGGTGCAGGTGGAGCCGGGCGAGGTGCTGATCGAGGCGCTCAGCGAACAGCGGGTAGCCTTGCTCTTTCTCGAAGAGCAGCAACGCCGGCGCGGGTGGGAGTCGCACTTTCTGGGCAGCGAGTCGTTGCATCTGCTGGCCCCGCCCGACCACCCCCTACTGCAACACCCCGACCAGCCGGCCGCCAGTCTGCGCGACTACCCGCTGGTTATGCCCAACAGCAACGCGCCCCTGCGCCGCACGATTGAGGATGGGTTGCGGCGGCGTGGCGTCTCGCTCAACCAGGTGCGGATTGCGATGGAGACGGCCAGTACGGCGATGATGATTCGTGCGGTACAGGATGGTCTGGGGTTGGCCTTTATCCCCGCGACGCGCATACCGCCCGATTGCCCCTTGCAGACGGTTGCACTTTCCACAACGCCTATTCAGCAGGAGTGGTACGTGTTGCGTACGCGCCGCCGCAGCGCATCTCGCGCCGTCCAGGAGTTGCATACCTTCCTGACGAGCCCCACGGCACTGGCGCTGCTGGCGCGGCACGGCCTGCATAGCCAGAAGGAGTAGGGCAGGCGGGAGGCGGGA
>DAOTUK010000313.1:0-4236 GCA_034437375.1 Chloroflexaceae bacterium
CGGGTGGGTGTCGGTCAGGCAGGGGGTGGTGCTCATCTTCGTCTGGGCCATCTGCTCAATGGTTGCGAGCAACCCATCACGCAGATGGGGCCACCATGCCTCGCCATGTTGGGTGCGCATATACCTGTCCCAGGTGGGAGAGGAATTCTGGACACGCTGGCAGTGGACTTCGAGCGTTTCGGGGCCCACATAGCGAAACACGCTGTCAAGGATAAGCGCGGCAATGTGGGTAGTAGTTTCGCAGACCGCGTGCATAGCCGCAATGCCCCCGGCGCTCATCCCAAAGATTGGCGCGGGGGTGTCGGGCAATAGCGCGGCGAGCAAGTCTACCAGCGCCTGTCCCTGCATCACAAAGTAGTTGGTGGTGAAGAGATTGTCGGGCCGCGCCGAGTGGCCGTGCCCAAGCATATCTATACTGATAACCTGGTGTGTGTCGGTGAAGTGGTCGGCCAGGCGGTGCTGGCTATGGGCCGTCATCGTATTGCCGTGGATAAGGAGCAGGGGCGGGCCCTCTCCGCTGGTCGTATAGGCCAGGGTGCCGTGGCGAGTAGCGACGGAGTGTACGGGGGTGTCGCTGGCTATCGCGGGTCTGTCTTTATTATCTATTGCTGCTGCATCCATCGCTGCGCCTGCTTTCCTAGTGTGGGACTACTGCTGCGGCGTCCTCCCAGGTTTGAATGGTTGCGGGTTTGTCGTGCAGCACGTCATAGACAACGTGGTGAACAATGCTCCGGAAGATACCCCACTCGTGCCAGCGGCCATCTAAAATAGGGTCGTTCCCACTACCACTCGTCACATTGGCCAGGGTTGCCGCCATCGCGGGCAATTCGTCGGGGCGAATGAGCAGATAGCCGGCCAGGCGCTCGTTCTCATCCTGCGGTTCCAGTGTGCCGCCCGTTTCGTCAACCAACAGCGCAAAGGTGTAGAAGGAGCGCGGGGGAGTAATGGGCAGGCGATATTCGATAATAGCCAGGAAGCGGCGGATAACCGCATCAAGCCCGGTTTCTTCGTACGTTTCGCGGAGCAGCGCCCCTTCGATGGGCTCGTCGTGGTGGATGCCCCCCGTGAGCAGGCGGTAGCCGTCGGGCGGGTAGAACTCTTTGCGGGCTGTGACCAGGCGGCCATCGGTGCGGCGCACAACCATACAAACCTCGCCAATGCGGTCGGTTTTGTTGAGGGGGTCAAACATGGTAGGGACGTCAACCGTGAGGCGACGCGGAACGCCGTAGCGGTTGGCCAGGTCGGTTATTTCGGCTTCGCGTTCGGGCGACAGTGGCATGCGGTAGCTTCTCCTCTCTCTCTGCGTGTCAACAGCCGACACGCCGTCACAACAAACGTAGCCGGCCACGCGGCAACCACCCCATCCCCGCGCCGGCCAGGTTCAGCGTATGTCGCAGGCTCCCCCCACCGCCAGAGCCAGGGAAATTACTTCTTGCCCACGGTCGTAACATCCACCCCAAACACACTGGGCGGCAGATGGAAACCAGCCGATTCCAGGAGCGGAGTACATTTCGGGCGTACCCCCGTCGGGCGGTGCTCACAGGTATACGTCCCTTCTGGCGTACGGCCCGTAATATGGTTCAGGAACACATCCGTCATCACAACCGTGTTTCCTTCCATACCCTGAAGCTCGGTAATATGCGTGAGCTTGCGTTGCCCATCGTCCAGACGCGATTGCTGGATATAGAAATGTACCGCACTGGAAATTTGCTTGCGGATAACTTCCAGCGGCAAATCCATACCCGCCATCATACACATCGTTTCGGTACGGCCAATAGCCTCGCGCGGGTTGTTGGCGTGGAGCGTCGCCATAGAGCCATCGTGACCCGTATTCATCGCCTGAAGCAAGTCGAGCGCTTCGGGGCCACGCACCTCACCAATGATAATGCGCTCAGGACGCATACGCAACGCATTGATAACCAGATCGCGGATGGAAACCCGCCCGGTACCATCCACGTCGGCCGGCTTCGCTTCCAGCCGGACAACGTGATCCTGGATCAGTTGCAACTCGGCGCTATCCTCAATCGTCACCACCCGCTCTTTGGTTGGAATAAAATTCGACAAGCAATTGATCAGCGTCGTCTTGCCCGAACCAGTACCGCCAGAGATGATAATATTGCGGCGAGCAACCACAATAGCCTCTAGAAATTCGGCCATCTGGGGCGTAAACGCGCCAAAGTTAATCAAGTCTTGCACTTTGAGCTTGTTTTTGGAAAACTTACGAATAGTAATTATTGACCCATCAATGGCGCACGGAGGGATAACCGCATTCACACGGCTACCATCAGGAAGACGCGCGTCTACCAGGGGCCACTTGCGGTCTATGCGGCGTCCGAGCGGGCGAATAATACGGTCAATGATTTTTAACAGGTGGTCGTTATCGGCAAATACGATAGGCGAAACCTGGAGCTTGCCCTTCTTTTCAATGTAGATTCGGTTGGGGCCATTCACCATAATTTCGGTAATATCGGTAGACTCCACCAGCGGCTGCATGGGGCCAAAGCCAAGCATCTCATCAAACACCAGCTTGAACAATTGTTTCGCCTCTTCGTCCGTAATATCGCTGGTAAGGGGCGACTGGCGCAGAAAATGGGCAAAGCGTTCCTGAAGCATCTGCTCCGTTTCGGGGGTTTTTTCAAGGTTGGTGTTGGCGCCGAGCGAAGCCTGGATACGGTCAACCAGTTGGAGCGAAATACCGACAAGTTCCTGGTAGCGGCTACTCCCGAGCGGCGGCAGAGTCCGATCATCGGGTATTTCAACCGTTGCTTCTTTCGGTTTTACTTCTTCTGGTGGTGGTGGTGGTGCCTGTTCTTCCTTCTTCTTAAAGAGTGCCATAGTGTTTTTCTTTCTCCCATTTGTGTGTGAATAAGAGTTTTTGCCCCTGGCGTAGGGGTTATGTCAGCTTGACAAAGTAGGCCTGGCACGCCCGATCTATCAATTGCTTGGTCATAGACGGTTGGATACCACGATACTTGGCTTCGTCAAGAATCTGGTCGCAGAGGTCGCGGGGGTGACATGCGCGAAGGTCGCGCCCGGATTTCATATAGTGTTCCTGGATAAGGTAGCGCAGTCCATCATCACTATAGGGGATTTTCTTATGTTTCGATACGCGCTTAAAGATTTCGCGGAACTCGTTGGGGGTCGGGTTGGGAACCTCAATTTTGTGGCGGATACGCCGGAGGAAGGCATCGTCAACGAGATCTTTTGGCGAGAGGTTGGTAGAGAAGACGATAAGCACGTCGAAGGGCACCGCAATTTTCTTGCCGGTTTGCAGCGCAAGATAATCTACCTGTTTCTCAAGCGGCACAATCCAGCGATTGAGCAGATCTTGCGGGCGGCATTTCTGGCGTCCAAAGTCGTCTATCAAAAACAGGCCCCCATTTGATTTCATCTGGAAGGGCGCTTCGTACACTTTGGATATAGGGTCGAAGATAAGTTCAAGCTGTTCAAGAATAAGCTCGCCACCCACAACCACGTGGGGGCGCTTGCAAATAATCCAGCGTGCGTCGGGGGGGCGTTTCACCTCCGCCGGGCCACTAAAGGGGTTATCGCCATCGTCCAGGCGCGTTACATTATGCTCAGCAACAACTTTGTGATTTAACGGATCGAAGAGCTTGATCACCTGGCCATCTATCTCTATCGTATGGGGGATAAGAATATTACCACTGAGCAGATTGGCAATGCCCTCAGAAAAGGTCGTTTTCCCATTGCCAGGGGGGCCATACAGGAAGAGCGACCGCGCCGAGTTGGCCGCGGGGCCCAGACGGTCAAGCATTTTCTCGCTCACAACCAGGTGGCTGAACGCCTTGCGAATGGTCGCCTCATCCACAATCATATTGCCGAGCGCCTGCCTTTTGACCATCGCAATATACTCGTCAAGCGGCACTGGCGCGGCCCCAATGTACTGGGTGCGCTCCAACACCTCGTTGACTTTATTCAGGCCTTTGCGGGCAATAGCATATTGGAATGTACGTTCACTAAAGCCACCTTCGGCCCCAATAATGTCTACATACTCTTCGAGCTTGAGATAATTCAAAATTTTGTCTAACACATTGAGGAAGGGGAGTTTGGTCACTTCTTCCATCTTCTGGGCGGTAATAGCACCGTGAAAATAGATAACTTTCAACACCAGATCGGTGAGAAAGCCCATACCCAGGCCGGTTTGGTCAATATTCTCTGGTTGGGGCGGAATTTCAGCGACCAGTTTATCTTCAGGGGCCGGGGGGGGGGGGGCAG
>DAOTUK010000314.1:0-19898 GCA_034437375.1 Chloroflexaceae bacterium
CGCCCCCCGCCGCCCCGGCCATCGTTCGTGCCGCCACGGTCAATCCGCTCTTCCCCGTCACCATCGCGGAATGGCAGGACGAACTGGCGCAGCGCAACGAACACTTTGGACAGCCGGACGGCTACTGGTGCTACGTGCGCCCGGGCCGCTATCTGATTGGCGGATGGAAGAATGGCGACCCGGTTGACACGCTAGAACTGCCGGCCTTCTGGATAGCAAAATACCCCGTCACCGTGCAGCAGTACCGCCAGTTTATTAACGCCGGCGGCTACGCCAACGACAAGCTATGGACACCCAATGGGTGGAAATGGAAAGAAATCAAGAAGCGCCAATCCCCCTACTACTGGCCCGACACGAATACGCACGACCGCCTCAATGTACAGGACAACCAGCCGGTGGTCACTATTACCTGGTACGAGGCGGTAGCCTTTGCCCGCTGGCTCACCGCACGCCTGAGTTTGCCGCCGGGCTACGAGGTACGCCTGCCCACCGAGGCGGAGTGGGAGGCGGCCGCAGCGTACGATACCAACGGACAGCGCCATCCCTACCCCTGGGGCGAGCAGGAGCCAACGCGGGAGTTAGCCGACTTTGACAAAGACAGGAAAACCGACAAACCCGCGCCAGTGGGGAAGCGCCCGGCCGGAGCCGCGGCGTGCGGCGCACACAATCTAGCCGGGAGCGTGTGGGAGTCGTGCAGCAGCGACTACACACACTACGCGGCGCGGGCCGCGGTGGTGGTTGACGATTTCGCCCTGGATGGTTATCATGCCCCCGTCCGCGGGGGGCATGGGGGGGTAATAGAACGCATGTTCGATGTGCGGCGCGGATCAGACTCCTCCCCGACCCCGACGACCTCTTCATCAACCTCAACGGCTGTCGTCTCGTCGCCTCCCCTTGCCATACCTGAACAATGCTCTGGTTACCCTCCATTCCTGGCTTCCTTGCGGTTTTGAAATCATGTTGGGGTAAGGCGTGCTACCATGTTCGGTTGATTACCTATATTTATTACGTGGCATAGTATGCATAAGCATCACCTGTCTTCGCTTCACGCTTCACCCGTCACTGGTGTGAAACACCTTGCCTTTCACCCACTCCTCCTCGTTGCCCTGGCGCTACTGCTGCGCCTGAACCAGCTTGGCACACAGAGCCTCTGGCTTGACGAGGGCAGCACGTGGAGCATCATACAGCAGGGGTGGGGTGCGCTGCTTGGCGATATGCTCAACCCCGTCTCGGCTTACCCGCTCTACCACCTGCTGCTGAAAGGGTGGGTAGCGCTGGCCGGCGACAGCGAGTGGGCCCTGCGCTTCCCCTCGGCGGTGGCCGGGGCGGGGGCCGTCCTCGCGCTCTACGCCGCGGCCCGCGAAGTCACGCGCGCTGCTCCCGCCGCCGCCCCCGCCCCCGACGATAGCGCCTACCCCGTGGTAGCCGCGCTGCTGCTGCTGCTGTCGCCCTTCGCCATCTGGTACGCCCAGGAAGTGAAGGTGTATAGCCTCTTCCTGCTGCTGTCGGCGCTGCTATTGTGGAGCCTGCTGCGCGTGCTGCGCCGCCCCACGCGGCGGGGGTGGCTCCTCTTCGGCGGCCTTGCGCTGGTGAGTCTGTTTGTGCATCGGTTGGCGCTGCTGCTGCTGCTGGCCGCCTACGCCGCCGTGCTGCTGCACTGGTTGCTCACGGCCCGCCCCCCGCGGCGAGCGCTGGCCTGGCCCGCGCTGCTGCTGCTGCTGCTCAGCGCCGCGCTGGTGGCCGCTATGACCGGCGGCCTGGGGGAGGAGGGGGCCGCCACTGGCGCACACATCCCCGCCGGGCCGCTACTGGCGCTGTGGCTCACCTTCGTGCGCTTCAGCGTAGACCGCGGGCCGGGCGAGTTTCCCTGGTGGTGGTTGCTGCCGTGGGGCGCGTTGACGCTGTGGGGCGGGGCCGCGCTGCTCCGCGACCTCCGGGCCGGCCTGCGCCAGCGCCGCACCCCCACCGCGCCGCTGGTGCTGCTCTGCTTTCTGCTGGTGCCGCTGGCCCTGTTCATGACGCAACTGGTATTTACGCGCTTCTACGAGGCCCGCTACCTGATGCCGATAGTGCCGGCCTGGGTGGCGCTGCTGGCCTACCCGCTGCGGAGGCTCCCCCCCGCCGGCCCGCTCCGTCGCATTGCGCCAGCGGGGGCCGCCATGCTCGCCGCTATGGCGCTGCTGGTGGGGGGGGGCGTGCTGCTGCAACCGCGCCTGGGACTGCTCTCCGGCTACCCGGTGAAAGAGCAGTACCGCGCGGCGGTGGCGCGTCTGGCGGAGCGGGCCCATCCCGACGACCTGATCGTGCTACAACCCTCCTACCTGCAACCGCTCTACGATTACTATATGCACCGCCTCACCGCCGACCCGCCGCCCCCGCCCGCGCTCTTTGCCGATTTCAAACAGGGGCAAACCGAATTTACCCGCCGCGAGTGGGACGTAGCCCGCAGCACCCACTTTGCCGGGCACCTGCGCAGTTTTCTGCTTATCGCCCCCGAACACGCCCGCACGGTAGATGTGCCCAACACCGAACAGGGCGATACCTATGGGCTGGTGGGGCTGTACTACCAGTATAGCCGCGAGCAGAAGAAGTGGCCCTGCGGCCTGTGGCGCTACCACGGCGCCCACCTCTACTGCCAGGAATCGCCAGAGGCCTACGTGACGGGAGAGGAGCCACACCCCGCGACGCCCACCCGCGCCCGCTTTGGCGACCACCTGCACCTATCGGGCTATACGCTCAAGCCCACCGACCCGGCCCGCCCCGGCGTCTATCGCGCTGGCGGCGTGGTGCCTATCTCGCTCTACTGGGAGGTAGACCAGCAGATTGATGCTGATTACAGTATGTTCCTGCACCTGTGCCGCGACTGCGACCTGCCGCCCGTCGCCAGTCACGACGGGCAACCATTGGAAGGCTACCTGCCCACCAGCGTCTGGCTGCCCGGCAAACCGGCCCGCGACGACCGCGCTATTCCGCTCCCGCCCGATATGCCGCCCGGACGCTATACGCTGCTACTTGGGATGTACCACCCCGCCGACCCGCTGCCAGAGGCGCGGGTGCCCGTGCGCTCGACCTTGCCGGTGCTAGAACACAACCGCCTGGTGCTTGGGGAGGTGGTGGTAGAGTGAGGGCGGGGAGGGGGGACGCGAGGCGGGGACGGGTGGTGGGTGTGTAGCACTCTGGACAGCACCCCCCACCCATGATACACTTGACAGCAGACAACACAGCACATAATACCACTTGCAAGAAACCAGATGTTAAAGGAAAGGACAAGCCTTCGTGTCACCGTCACAACGCGATATACGACGTATGGGGATGTTTCTGCTCCTGGGCGTCGCAGCCGGTACCGGCCTGCGCTACTACATTGAAAGCCGCGCCCGCGCCAACCGCGAACGCCCGCCCCAATCGCTCATAGATTGGGAACAGGCCCGCAGCGTCGCGCTGCGCGTCTCGCAATGGGAACAGGCCCCCCTGCAAGACCGCACCTTCCGCCAACAACAATATATGCGCCTGGTCAAACTCAGCGAACCGCTCATCGCCGAATACCTCAACGTCAACCTGCCCCAACCCATCAACCAGGTCTACGTGTTTGACCGCCGCGAATGGTTAGAAGCCAACTTCACCGCCTTTGAACACCTCTTCAAACCAGTGGAGGAAATATACGAGCGCAACGGCGGCCCGCGTGGCATCCTGCCGCTCTTGCTTGGCGACTTCAACGGGCGCGTGCTTGGCGCACAGCTTGGCGTCCTGGTCGGCTTTCTTGGCAAACGGGTGCTAGGCCAATATGACCTGAGCCTGCTCTCACCCGATCCGGGCGCCCGCGGATCACTCTACTACGTAGAGCCAAATATCGCCCGCGTGCAAACGCGGCTTGGGCTCAACGATGAAGACTTCCGGCTGTGGATTGCGCTACACGAAACGACCCACGCCTTTGAATTTGAAGCCTACCCCTGGGTGCGCGACCACTTTAACCACCTCCTCCAACAATACTTCGAACAACTCAATACCCAACTGAGCAGCATGAGTAGTGGTCTGGGTTCCATACTTAGCCGCGTTGCCCGCAATATGGGCACCAACCGCCACTGGATAGAACTGGTATTGAGCCCCGAACAGCGCCGCATCTTCGACCAACTCCAGGCCCTGATGTCGCTGGTCGAAGGCTATAGCAACCACATCATGAACGTGGTGGGCAAGCAGATCCTGCCCTCGTTCAGCATGATCGAAGAGCGTATGGCACAGCGCCAGCAATCGCGCACCTTGCTTGAACAACTCTTCTTCCGCCTCACGGGGATGGATCTCAAGATGGCCCAATATCAACAAGGGGAAAAATTTGTCAACGCCGTCGTCAACGCTCGCGGTATCGCTTTTGCCTCGCGGGTATGGGAACAGGCCGAAAACCTGCCCACGCTAGAGGAAATACGCGCCCCAGAGCAGTGGATAGCGCGTATGGACGCGGCCGGGTAGCGGGGAAATGCGCCGTACTTACTGACCGGCCCCCTCAGCCGGGCCAAACAGCGCATGCCACCATTGCCGCCAGTTTGGTTCGGAGGGGGCAACCTCGACCGCCGCCTGCGAGCGCGTACTCGCCACCGTCGGGGTCGGCTCGACCACGTGCGGCAATACCACCACATCGCCCTCACGCGCATAGCTCAGTTGCTCACGCGCTACCCGCTCGACATAGCTATCAGACTCGGCATACTCCACCGCCCCCTGCAAGGCCGTCGTGCGCGTCTCCAACAACGCCACCTGGGTTTGCAATTCAACCCGTTGCCGCTCTAGCGCCACACTTTGCATCACCTGATGCACAAAATTCAGCACCAGCGATACTGTCAATATCAGTAACACGATCATTACCAGATGCAAGCCACTGCGCCTGAGCGTGTTCAAATTTCGCTGCGACATATCTTCCCTACCATATCATACCCTGTTCGGTTGATTACCGCTACCTATTGCATAGCATTGTGCGCGTTCGTATCACGTATCCTCGCATCACGCATCACCCGTCACTGGTATCATTCCACCCCCCCCACACGACCCCGCACCCCCTGGGCAGGCACCAATTTCAGGAGAAGACGCCCCGATGCCCATACCAACCGGGCACCGGGGCGCACGCTATACGCATCAAGCCGAGACCATTCACCGCATACGTTACACATGCCCCTCTGCTTCGCGCGGCGCTTCCAGCAACAGCGGCTCATCTACGCTGGTGCTCATCGCGCTCTGGCCGCGGAACAACCCGCCTGGCTCAATATGTAACGCCGCCGTATTTATATCACCCCACACCTTGCCCGTGGGAGAAATTTCCAGATTTTCAGAGGCCGTAATCTCACCCTTGACAGCACCGGAAACATGAACGTTTTGCGCCTTGATGGTCGCTATCACCCGCCCTGTCTCGCCCACAATGAGATTGCCCAGTATCTCTACGTCGCCCTCTACCGAGCCATCAATGCGGACATTGCCGTCTGACGTGAGCGAACCAACAAATCGGGTATTTGCGCCTATTGTGGTTTCTGGCTTGCTACTCACCAGCGGCATAGCTGCTGCCGTATTTCTCTTATTTGAACCGAACATGCGCTTCCCTTCCTCCTTAGAATGTCTGCGCTCTCCAACGGAGCATAGCAGACCATAGCCGCACAATAAAGAGCGACACTACCATTATAAACCACGCGCTTTATTTGAGCAAATACTTTCCTGTCGGTAACTGTTCACAAATAGGTGGACGTTTCCTGGGAGCGCGGGCAAGATGCCCGCCCCGCCGCGCTTCACGTCCCCGCCGCCCCGCGTAGCAATCATAAGGCCCCCGCTGGTATCAGCGGGGGCCCGGAGGAGAGGAAAAGGTGTTATCGGACGATATGCGGCAAGTAGAGCACCTCCCCGTTTGTGGAGAGCGCCCCCGACCCGGCAAGCGCCGTCTGGTACTCGCTGGTCGTACCATCCATTTCGATTTCTTGCAACCAGTAGGTATAGCCAACGCCTGCGCGTGCGCTCGTGTCGAGCCAGGAATAGTGCGCGCCACTGGTCGGGCTCCCCTGCGACAGGATGAGCTCTGGCGTTACCTGTACCGCGTTGTCACGGTTGCCATCCTCGCTACGGAAGAGCAAGAAACCCCACGTGTCAATTTCAGCGCCCGTCTGCCATGCCACCTCAACCCCCTGCGCTTGCTGCGTTGCCGTCAAGCGCAGCAAGTCTATCGCCGTTGGTTGGGGCGGTTCCGCTACCGCCGAGTCGCTCACATCTTCCGTCGTATTCTCAAGGTAATCGCGGCCATCCGTCACGGTTGCGATGTTCTTCACCTTGCCGCCATCGTTGCGTCCCTCAATCAAACGGAAGGCCGTATCAATCGTCACCGACTGTCCGGGCGCCAGGTCGCCAAAGTGTTCGGTAAGATCGTTCCAGGCTACCGATTGTTTGTCGTTTTCTATGACATCAGCCTTTGGCGTACCACCAATGTACTCAATGGGGCCAAAGAAGTGGTCAACCATTGGCAAGACTGTCAACGTGCTTGGGCCAGTGTTCGTAATCACGATGGTAAAGTGAACCACGCCATTGACAAAACCAGGCTGGAGCAAGGTTTTATCCAACTGCACCGACGGGTCTTCTATTGCGACCGGCACATCGTCGGTGTCCGTCACCGAGCCACCAGGATGGAACCCTTCCACATCTACGGTATTGATGTACGTTCCTATCTTCTTCGTGGTATTGACTTCAAACGTGAAGGTGACCGTTTCGCCCGGCGCAAGCCCCTGGCCCTGCGTCACATCGTCCCACGTCAGCTCGTTGCCATTGATCGTCGGTTCAACCAGGCTAGACGTACCCGCAACATAGGTAAACTCTGCGGGCAAGGTATCGGTGGCCAGCACCCTATCAAGGGCGACGGTATCGCTCTTGTTGGTCACAGCCACCTGATACTCCAGGCGCTCCGTCGGGGCAATGCGCGAGAGGCTGACCGACTTCACCACCTCAATAGCCGGTTCAGACGTACTGGTGAGTGTGGTAAAGCCAAAGTCAACCGACAGGTTGGAATGGGGGTTGCGCTGGCCATAGTCGGTATCATTATCGTCGGTTGGCTCGCTACCGGCGTTCAGCGTCACCGCCGTACTGGTCACGCCCTGGTTACTCTGGTCGTGCAACGCGCCATTGTCGTCGCGGTTGGTATCGTCGTCGGGGTCGGGCGCGGTGCCATCTACATCGTTCCCCGTACTCGTCACCAGTTTGAACAGCGGTTTGCCCTCGGCAAAGTTCGCCGCGTCAATCTGCACCACGTAATCACCGGCGTGGAGTTCGTCAAAGAGGTAGTAGCCTGCCACGCCGTTGACATCATCCACCGTCGTCATCTTAGACAGGAACTCATCCACGCCCGGCGAGTACGCCCCGCTGCCATCGGTATCGCGGTAAAGGTTGACCACCACGCCGTTGACACCCTCTTCGCCCTGGTCCGGCTCAAAGATGCCATCGTTGTCGGGGTCAAACCAGACGCGGTTGCCAAGCGAGAGCAGCGGATAGTAGCCAAAGTCTATGGTCAGGTTGGAGTTGGGATCAACGTCTTCATCGTTAGTAGGCTCGGCCCCCGCGCTCAATGTCACCGGTTTGGCCAGCGTCCCCAGACTACCGGACGGGTCGCCATTATCGTCGCTATTGGTATTATCGTCGGGGTCGGGCGCGACGCCATCCACATTGTTACCCGTGCTGCTCGCAAACTTGTACAACGGGGACCCTTCGACAAAGCTATCGGCGCTTACCTGCACAATGTAGTCGCCAGGCGTCAGGTGCGTGAAGAGATAGTAGCCCGGTTCGCCATTGCGGTCGGCCGTCGGCATCGCGTTGGCATACTCACCCTCGTCAATCGTGCCATTCTGGTTCAAGTCCTTGTACAGTCGAACCGTCACACCATTGACGCCCACTTCACCCGTTTCTGGATTGTACACGCCATTGTTGTTAAAGTCCTTCCACACCAGGTTGCCAAGCGAGAGAATACCGTACAAACCAGCGTCCATCTTCCGCTCATGGTCGCCCTTGTCCAACCTGACAATATCGGTGCTACCGCGGCTATCTGCGTTGCTGTCATTGCTCTGGTCATCACCCTGGAACGAACCCGTGAACACATAGCCCGCAGGCGGGACAAAGACTACGTAGTAGCTACCAGCATCAAGATCGCTGAACTTATAGCGCCCTGTCGAGCTTGTCTTTGTCGTCTTGATCAGCTTGCTACCTTTGTACAGTTCAACCGTCACGCCCTCAATACCAGGTTCGCCATCGTCCTGTATGCCGTTGCGGTTGGTATCGAGCCAGACCCGGTCGCCAAGCGAGATGGAGGTGTCGGGAGGCGTGGGCGAAGGCGAACCACCGCCACCGCCACCGCCGCCGCCACCGCCACCGCCGCCACCGCCACTTGCTGGCGGTCGGGGGACAAAGCCAAAGTCAACCGTCATGTTGCCATCGGTATCGTCGCCATCGTCGGGGGTGTCGGGTTCGGTACCGGCTTTCAACTCCACCGCAAGCGAGACGGCCCAGTTACCAGCGTCCACACCGTTGTTATCGTTATCGTCCGGGTTATCGTCCGGATCGCTACCGCCGACCGTCGCCATCAACCCGTTGAGCGGCGCACCAGAGGCCTGGACAATGTAGAAACCGGGTGGCAAGTTCTCAAAGATGTAGTAGCCCTTCGAATTGCCGCCAGTGCCGTCATCGGTGGTTGTCTGGGCAAGTAGCGAATCGCCGCTGGAATACTGGCCATTGCCATCGGTATCCTGGTAGAGCGTCATCGTGACGCCGCCGATACCTTCTTCACTGGCATTGTCAAAGGTACCGTTTTTGTCCTTGTCATACCAGACCAGGTTGCCAATCTTCAATATGCCGTACAACCCCACATCTATGGTGAGGACATCCGGGTTCTGCGGGGTTGTCTTTACCGCCACCGTCGTGGTCGTATTGGTGACGCCAGCATTCGCATCACTATCCTTAGACGCATCGCCACCGGCACCCTTCCCAGTGGTGGTATAGCCGTCTGGCACAGTAAACTCTACGGTGTAGGTATCGGGTTTCAGGTCTTTGAACAGGTACTTCCCGTCCTTATCAGTAACCGTCTTGGCAACTTCATTGCCGCCACTATCAAGGAGCCGTACCGCAATGTTCGGCAGGCCGCCCTCGTTGGCGTCCTGGACACCATTCTTGTTAAAGTCGAACCAGACGTAGTCGCCAATCGTGCCCAGTTTGTAGAAGCCAAAGTCCACCGTCGCATTGCTGCTGTCACTGTCACCATCAACAGCCGTACCGGGTTCCGTATGGATGACCAGTTCGACATATTTTGCTATGACGCTGCCGTCGGTGTGCTGGTAGCCGTTGTCGTCATTATCGGTATTGTTTTCCGGGCTAGTTTGTGGCTCCGGCGACTGATCACTCCTACTACTGGCAAAGCTATCTAAGGCCGCGCCATCGGCAAAGTTGCTGGCGTCAATCACCACAAAGTACTTCTTGTTACCAGCCAGTTCTTTACCGTTGCTATCCTTGTCGAAGAGGTAGTAGCCCGGCTGTCCAGACGCATCATTCCTGGTCGTCATCGTGTTCATCAAGGTATCACCCGCACCATAGATACCGTCCCCATCATCCAGATAGAGGTTGACCTTGACCCCATTGATACCAGGGGTTGCCCCATCGTCGCCGCTCGGCTCATACAGCCCATCGTTATCTACATCGTGCCATACGCGGTTGCCCACCGCCACCACGGGGATAGCGCCAATGTCCAGGTGGGGGTAGTTCTGGCCCGGCGCCAACGTCACCGTATTGCTGCGTCCGGTGGTAGTATCTACATCGCTATCTTTGGTATCATCGTTGGGCGCTCCCGCATTCTGGTCGGTGAAGATATAGCCACCCGGCAGCGTCACCACCACATAATAGGTATCAACCGGCAGTTGGGTGAATTCATACTTTCCGGTAGCATCGCTGGTGGTTGTGCCAACCAGATTGTTGTTGCGGTCGTACAGCTTAATCGTCGCGCCCTGTACGTGGCTAGTATCATCCTGAATGCCGTTCTTGTTGGCATCCTCCCAGATGTAGTCGCCCAGACTGGCCATCTGGTAGAAACCGAAATCAAGCGTCAGGTTACTATAGGTATCGTTGTCGCCATCATCATTACCCGTACCACTGGAAGGCTCACTGTTCAGTTGGAGCGTAACCGGCTTGCTATACACCGCCTTGCGGGTATGCGCATCCGCCGTTGCATCGCCCAGGTACAAACCATTCTCATCATCGGGTTCATTCACATCGTTGTCGGGGTCGGGCGAAAGGTCGGTGCCGGGTGTCTTGCCAAGGCCGGTACTATTGGCGTAGTTGTCCAACACGGCCCCGCCGGCAAAGTTGCTGTCCAGCACCACCACGATATAGTTGCCGGGGTGCAGGTTGTCAAAGAGGTAGTGTCCATCCCCAAAGGTAGCGTGGTTGGCGGTGGTTTCCTGCTGCAAGACGCCATAGGCATCTTTGGCTTGCTGGTCTACGCCCGCATCATAAGCGTCATTGTTGTTCATGTCGCGGTAGAGTTGCAGCACAACGCCATTCTTCCCTACCTCAGTCGGTTTGTTATTGTATTTCGCGTCGTTGTCGGTCGCAGCATCGCTGCCGGGGTCATCGTCAATCCACACGATATTGCCGACCGAGAGCAGGCGGAAGAAGCCGAAGTCCACCGAATAGTTGTGGTTCTTATTGCCCGCCGGCAATGCCGGATCGTCGTCTGGCTCAGCACGGCTCAACACTTCCATCACCTGGCTGAACACACCCTTGCTCACGTCGGCTGTATCGCGGCGACCATTCTCATCAACGCTCTGCTCGTCGTTGTCGTTCTTATCGGTGGGGAACTGATCATCCTCCCACCCGGTCCAGGTGGGGCCATTGCCATAGCCCGTGCTGCTAAAGTAGCCTTCCAACGCCTTGCCGGCGGTAAAGTTGTTTTGTTCAATCACCACAATGTAGTTGCCGGGGTCAAGTTTGTCGAAGAGGTAATATCCATCTTTCCCATCGGTAGAATTTTTGACCGTTACGTAGGGATAGGGGCCAGCACTCCCATCTGGCAAGGATGGGGCATAGGTGGCGTCTATCTTGTTTATCTCTTCATTGGTCTGGAATTTCCCATCATTGTTCAAATCCTCGTACAGCCGTATGACAACGCCGTTGATACCCGCCTCGCTGGCATCAAAGATGGTGTTGTTGTTGACATCGTTCCAGACATAGTTACCGATAGCCACCTTCTGGTAGAAGCCAAAGTCTACCGTCAGGTTCGAGCGATTGTCGCTGTCGCCATCGTCGGTTGGCTCCGACCCGTTCACGAGTTGCACCGGCCTGGCAACCACGCCGTCTGCGGTTTCATTTGCGCCATTGTCGTCATTGTCCTTGTTGTTGTCGGGGTCGTCCGGGGTTACCTTTGCACGTTTGGCGGTGCTGCTATAGTAATGCGCCAGCGGCCCGTCATCGTCTGGATTGGTGGGGGTACCACCGTCGCTAAAGTTCGCCTTGTCAATAACCACGATGTACTGCGGGGCCGTCTGGCTCTTCAAACCGGTGAAGAGGTAGCGCCCGTTCGCGTCCGTCGTAACCGTATTCTTAACATTGTTGTAGGTCGGTTTCTGGTCTACCCCGACGTCATACTGCCCATTGCCGTTGGTATCCTCGTAAATCGTCAACGTCACCCCGGCAAAGCCATACTCCCCGTCGCCGGGTTCGTACAAGCCGTCGTTGTCTTTGTCAAACCAGACCTGATTACCCACCGACACGGTGGAGTACATCCCCGCGTCTACGTTGGTAATATCTTCGCCAAGATCCAGGTCTATGAGATCAGTCCAACCCTTCTGGTTGCCCCCAACCGCGACCGGGTAGGCGTCGCTGTCGGCGTTATCATCGGCACCCTGATCTTTATTCGAGAGTTCGTAGAAGTAGGGCGGCTCGAAATAGACATAGTACTTGCCCTTCGGTAAGTCCTCAAATTTGTAATTGCCCGCTGCATCGGTGTTTGTGGTGCGCAGCAAGTTCTTGTTTTCGTCATAGAGCCGCACCGTAACAGGGCGCAGGCCCGACTCGCCCGCATCCTGAACGCCATTCCAGCTATCAGTTCCGCCGCCCTCGTCAATCCAGACATGGTCGCCAATCGAACCAAGTTCATAGAAACCGAAGTCCACCGTCAGGTTGCCGTCGGCATCGTCAGTATCAACGCCAGCGGCCGGCTCACTACCAGCGGTCAACGTCACCTGCTTGCTCTCAACACGTTTGCCAATCGGGTCGCCATTGTCATCGTTGTCGGCGTCGTTGTCCGGGTCGGGGGAGCTACCGGCGACATCGTTGCCATTGCTGTTCGAGCGGCCATCCAGTGGTTTCCCATTATCAAAGTTGGTTGCGGGTATCTCTACCACATAGTCGCCATCGGGCAGGTTATCAAAGAGATAGTTACCGCTGGCATCCGTCGTGGTGCTGCCATAAGGATTGCGAGAACCATCGGCCTCAATCTTGTAGAGATTGACCACTACATTGGCAATACCCACCTCATTGTCGGGGGCCGCAGGTTCGTACACACCGTCGTTATCTTTGTCCAGCCACACCAGATTACCCAGACGCGCGGTACCAGTGGGCATCACAATACCCGCATCCCAGTTCAGGTCGGAGACGCCATCGCCCAGGGTAATCTTGCCGGTCGTGCTGGTGCTGGTGCCCGGTACAACCCCGGCCCCCACTGGCGACACGTCGGAGTCATTGGGATCGCTGGCAGTACCAGTATCGCCAGTCGTAAAGTCCTTGGCGAAGGCGGGCAACAGGAATTCAACGTAATAGTCGCCAGCTTCCAACCCCTTGAAGAGGTAGTAGCCAGGCTTACCGCTCGTATCGTTGGATGTGACAGTGGTGGCTATGAGCGTCGGGGTACCGGCCACATCCTGATACAGCTTCACCGTGACGCCATTCACGCCGGTTTCGCCTGCGTCCTGGGTTCCGTTGGGATTGCTATCAATCCAGACATAATCGCCCAGTTTACCCAGTTCGTAGAACCCGAAGTCTATGCTCATGTTGGTGTTGTTGTCGGAGTCGCCATCGTTCGTGGGTTCGCTGTTGTTTCGCAACTCTATCGCCTCGCTGAACACCCCATCCACGGTATAGCCAGAGCCTTTCAACCCATTATCGTTGTTATCGGTGTCCTGGTCGGCAACATCCGGGTTTTCGTCGGGGGTTGTGCTACCCCACCCATAGAGCGCACCACCAGCCTTGAAGTTGGAGGGGTCTATCTGCACAATGTAATCGCCTTCGGGCAAGTTATCAAACACATAGTAGCCTGGTTCGCCTGCGCGGGTATACGTCGTTACCTGGCGGAAGAACGCATCCGTACCGGCATCAAAGGTATTATTCCCATTGGTATCGCGGTAGAGATTGACCAGCACACCGTTGACGCCCGTATCACCCGCATCATACGTTCCATCTCTGGCGGTGTCTTTCCAGACAATGTTCCCCAGGCTCAACTTACCCGTGGGCATCTGAATACCAGCATCCCACCGCAAATCTATCTGCCCGGCGGTAAGGGTGAAGTTAATCGTTTTACCGTTGGTCGTATCGGCGTCGGAGTCTGTCTCGTCATTGCCCCCCGCATCCTTTGTGGAAAGTGTCGCCCCGGTTGGCAAGACAAACTCTATCGCATAGGTGCCGGGGTCAAGCTCATCAAACAAGTAGTAGCCCGGCAGTCCGGTGGTGGGGTGGTTTGCCGTCGTGGTGGTAGCCACCTCGTTGCCGCTACCATCCAGCAAGCGCACCAGAATACCATTCAAGCCCTCAACGTTGGACTCGTCCTGGATACCGTTCTTGTTGCGGTCAAACCAGACATAGTTGCCCACGGCGGCCTTGGTACTCTGTATCAAGCCCACGTCCCAGGTACGGTCGTCTTCATCTACCGACAGCGTGGTACTATCCGTGGCCTTTGTGGCCGGGTTAGCATTGGAGTCATTGTCTGCACCATTATTACCGTCTACATAGTTGGGCGAAATAGCGTAACCGACCGGCGGGTAGAATTTGGCGTAATAATCGCCCGCCCCCATCCCAGAGAAGAGGTAGTAACCGGGGTTACCGTTGGCATCGTTCGCAGTATAGGTCGTCTGGATAAGCGCGTTGTCGCTGGTGCGGTACAGTTCTACCTTCACCAGGTTGACGCCCGAATCAGCGCCATCATCCTGCAAACCATTGTTGTTCTTGTCTAGCCAGACATAATTCCCATAGATCGGGGTGGTCGGCGCTTCAACAATAACCCCCACCTTGATGGGCTCAGAGGGCAGCAAGTCTTTGTTGGTATCGGCCCGCTTGGCCACATACCCAAACGAATCCCACGCCACCTCGTTATAAGGCGCATCCACCGGCGCCTGCATTGACCAGCGTATCTCTATAACGTCTTGTGGGTTGAGCATCGTCACATCGTCAAACTCTATCAGGAAGGACTCCACGTCGGTACTATCGGCCGGCGGCACGGTAGACCAGTTGGGCGGGTCGCTCCCCACGGGGCCCGTGGGGATAAAGTCAGTGCGGGTAGGATTGTTCGAAGCGCTATACTTCGGCACCGAACCAGACGGCACCACCAGTAATTGGGTAAACTGGGGTTGCCAGACCGAATAGCGACTCGCCACGTCCACCACACCCGTATCGCCCGGCTTGGGCAAAATATCGAGAATACGCATATTCTTCACCGGGATGTTACCGGTGTTGGTAATACGCATACGGTACTCAATCGTACCGCCCGGCACCGTCTTGCCGTGGTTGGGAAACTTGTTCCAATCGCTATCAAGTTGCCCCTTCACTTCCAGGATCGAGTCAAGCAATACCTCATCGTTGATAACCAGTTCGCCATCATTGGAGATACAGATTTCTTTTGTCGCGCCATCACCATCGTAATCATAATCTTCTGAATCATCCACATGGTTACAGGCCGTTACAATGTTCAGGTCAACCGGGTCAGTTCTTGTGATACCGGCCAGCATACCCTTGTTGATAACCTTGCCGCCGTAGCCACTTCCGTAGGTCTTCTCCTTGACCTTTACCGTGTAGTCTACCGTGTGCGAAGCGTCGGGGTCGAGATCAGTAGCCCATTCCCAACGCAACAACGTACGCCCGGTGCCCTCAAAGTTGTCAATCTGGGTGGTCGTCGCGCCATCTTTGTTCCCAAAAGAGACAAACTCAACTTGCGAGGGCAGCAAGTCTACCAGCACCGGCGTCTTCAGTTTGGAACCCGCATTGGTTTTATCGGTAAAGGCCTTGTTCGAGAGCGTCAACTGATATTGCACGTTGCCGCTGTTATCGGCCGGGTTGCCGCTCAGAATAGCCTTGGCCACGTTGGGGCGCGGCTGCGCCTGCTTCACATCAAACGCTGCGTCGTCAGTCTTTTCTGGCATATTGTCTGCATTGAGCTTTGCCGTATTGGTCACTTTCGTATTCAACGCGGTAGCAGCCTTCACATCGGCCTCAAAGCCAGTCTTGCTAGACAGATCATTAAAGCCAAAGGGCACAGTGCCATATTCCCATCGAATCTCGGCCCCCGAACCCCCTGCAATAGTCACGTTGGTTGTACAGGGAGAACTAGCACACGGTACCGTCGTCCAGTTCGTACCATCGGGGGTATAGCGCATCGTAACCGACGCTATCACTGCTGGAACTTCAGTGGTAATCTTTGTAACCGTAATATCATCGGGAATAACGTCCGAGACGACGTAGTTATCCAGCGCAATATTGCCGCTGTTCTCGGTGCCAATGGTATAGACCACCGGCCCCCCGCCCGGATTCATATAGGACGGCGAGACATTTTTCACAATGCCGCCCCGTTGGAAGGGGCCGCTGGCCGTACCCCCGTGCGTGCCGGGCGTAAGATCTCTCTCGCTCCCACCCTCCGGCGTCGCCTTTGCCGAAACGCTATTGGTGAGAGCATCATCCTGCGTGAAGCCCCCCGCCACCGGGTAATCCACCGCCAGTTGACACGACTGGCAACTGGTACCGCTACTCACGGGCAAACTCGTCGTGGGCATATCAAACGTCCATTGCTCCGGGGCGGGGTCGATCGAAATTTTGCTAAGATTAGCACACGTGGAACTACCGGAATCAAGCGCCGCCCCGGCCGGCAAGGTGTCCGTCAATTGCCCAATGGTCAGGTTCAAGCCGCCCTTATTGCTGTTGGGCGGCTGACACACGCTCACGGTATAGTTTACCTTCACCGCCTGGGCATTACCACCAGCATCAAACATCAAAAATTTACTGTCGGCCTTGTCATAGTCACTCGTTTTCTTTACTTCATAACTGGTATTTTTCACAAGAGCCTTGACGGTTATTTCGTTACTATCGGAACCAGGCGAACCATCGGCAATCATCGTGCCCTTGTTTTTAGCCGTGGTACCATTGGTACACTTCCCATCGTCGCGGAACTTGACCCGCACAATCACCTCGCCAGTAGAACCGGCGGGCAACGGGTTGACAAAGTTCCACGTCATCGTATTGGTCGCGGGGACGTGGCTCGAACTGGCAATATGCGAGTTTGTGGTATGGCTCACATATTCAATCAAGGGCAAAAGATCGGTATCAATCGCCAGTTTATCTTCTATCCTCGCATTTTTACAATCTTCCGTAATACTGGCACAACGATATTGAAATTTAAAAGCAAATTCTTCCCCCGTTGCAATACCGGTCTTGGCTCCCGGAGGATCAACTTCCTGCGTAATCTTCAATTCTGGGGCCGCATACGCCACATGCAGCGGGAGCATTTGCGGCAAGCTCACCAGAATCAAAACAAGGGCCAGCATCCATCGTGCCGCCCTGACAATACCATTCTTCTTTTGAATACCAACAATCCAAATTGATGCCTGCCTGTTCATAAACAAATTTCCTCCCTCCAGAAAAAGTGCATTTTTTAAAAAAATGTTCCCCATCCCCAACCTGGTACCCTGGCTACCGACCCGGACTGGTACTATCTATACCCGTAGAAAGCCAGATACTCCACCACCGACAGGATGTCCAGAAACCTACTGTGTCCAGACACCCCGCATATTAGTGAAAGGGGTACTTGTCCAGGTTATTACCCTGACAATAGTTATCTCGCGCCGAGAAGTTAATAGGTGAATCGTCTCACGTCAGACCGGGTGTCGCCATTCCATTATGACACAGAACCAGTCAGTTTGCTACAAGCAATAGTGGAGAAACGGGGCTTATTTTGTCAGAGTCTGTGCGTAAACCACCGACCCCTACCAGAGAATATGCGCTCTAGCGACAATACCTCCTTGCATCTACCAGGCCACACAACTGATATAACCTATAGCAATCCTACGTAATTTGTCCATCCGTACCTGAGCGTGTGGGCGTCTCGCACGCATACGGGCAGGATGCCCGCGTTCCCAGGAGGTACCACACAATCAGCATTGCTACATCACCCGGAATCTTTATGTCAGCCGGCCATACCTACTCTATTGTAGTAAATCATGGGAGGAGTGTCCAGAGGCAAAAGGGACGGAAAAAGTACAAAAAAGGTGCATATTTTATGTCAATATGATGTACTTTTTTACTAAATATAGATAGATTGGATAGGCAAGACTGGTCGGCAGGACAGCGGGCCCCCATCTTGCAAAAACACCCCTTTGCACCATACAATAGGACCGCACCCGCCATACAAGCGCAAACCAGATTTGCTTGAATATGAAGGAACCCATGTGGCCCAAAAAAGCAACCCCACAACACGATCCCGCTCCAAAGCCCAGGCCCTTTCGCCAGTGCCCCACTATTCATCGCGCATCGTGCTGGCTGTTTTGCTTATCGTTAGCATCAGCGTGGTGGGCACCCTGGGCTACTCGATGATTGAAGGATGGCCGCCGCTCGACGCATTCTATATGACCATTATTACCCTGACCACCGTAGGCTTTGGCGAAACCCACACGCGCTCCCCGTTGGTCCGCCTGTTTACCATTGCGCTGATCCTCTCATCCATGGGCGCCGCGGGCTACGCTATCTCAACCATTGCATCATTTCTTATTGAAGGACATTTGAATGATATGATAGAGGTACGGCGAATGAACCGACAGATTTCAAATCTCAAAAACCATATTATCCTCTGTGGGGGCGGGCGCACGGGTCGGCACATTGTCGGTGAGCTTTACAAAACCCATACCCCCTTTGTGGTCATCGAAATGAGCGACGCAACCCTGAACGATCTCCAGGACATAGGCGATATTGCCTACCTGAAGGCCGACGCCACCGACGACGATACCCTGCTCGAAGCGGGCATCGAACGCGCTCGCGGCCTGATTGCGGCACTCGGCGACGACAAAGACAACGTGTTTATTGTGCTCAGCGCTCGTGCGCTCAACCCCAACCTGCACATTATCGCCCGCCTGAACGAAGAAGAGAACGAAGAAAAACTACGCAAAGCCGGCGCAAACCAGATCGTCTCGCCCAACGCAATTGGCGGTATGCGTATGGCCTCCATTATGGCCTCCATGATGATACGCCCCCACGTAGTCGCCTTCCTCGATGAGATGATGCGTGTCACCGGGCAAACCTTCCGCTTTGAAGAAGTATCACTGCACAACGCACCACAGCTTTGCAATATGACCCTGGCCCAGGCCGATATAGGCCGCAAAACCGGCTTGCTGGTGGTGGCCATTAAATCGAGCGGTGGCAATCTCCAATTCAACCCCGGAGGCCGCACAGTGTTACATCGCGGCGATACGCTGATCGTGCTTGGCACCCGCCAGCAGATCACCGACCTGGACAATGTGCTTTCTGGCTACGCCACCGACTCAAACCTGGCCAACGTCTTCCAGAAAAGTGACCGGGAGCAGTAAGGAGGCGCAGTCGTGGGGAAGCGTGCGCGGTTAGAACAAAATTAGTTTGGAACAGAAAGAAGAAAGGATGTAGACCTATGCGCTACCTTCAGCTTGGAAAAACAGAATTGTCCGTTTCGCAGCTTATCCTGGGCTCAATGCAATTTGGGTGGACTGCCGACGAGCCAACCGCCTTTGCCATCATGGACGCCTTTGTCGAAGCGGGCGGAACAACCATAGACACCGCCGACATCTATACCACCTGGGCCGAGCATACCCACGGCGGCATTGCCGAAGAGATTATTGGCCGCTGGATGCGCCAGCGCAACAACCGCTCCAGCCTCATCATAGCAACCAAGGGCCGCGGGCGTATGTGGGACGGCCCCGATGGCGAAGGGCTCAGCCGGGCCCACCTGACCCGCGCCGTAGACGATAGCCTGCGCCGCTTGCAGATAGACCATATTGACCTGTACCAGACACATTGGGATGATGAGAACGTACCGCTTGAGGAAACCCTGGGCACGCTCAACGATATGATCCAGGCCGGCAAACTCCGCGCCATCGGATGCTCCAACACCACCGCCGCCCACCTGGAAAAGGCGCTAACCCTGGGCGACCAACCCGGCCTGGCCCGCTACAACAGCCTGCAACCCCACTATAACATGGCCCACCGCCGCGAATTTGAGGCCCACCTGCAAGCACTCTGCACCGAACACAACGTCGGCGTGCTACCCTATAGCCCGCTTGGGGGCGGCTTTCTCACAGGCAAATACCGGCGCGGCGACCCCATCCCCGAAAGCACCCGCGCCAACTCCATCCAACGGCGCTATTATAACGAACGGGGGTGGCACATTATTGATACGCTTGACGAAATAGCCAGGGCCCAGGGCCGCAGCATCTCCCAGATAGCGCTGGCCTGGCTACTACACCAGCCGGCCGTAACCGCGCCTATCATCGGAGCCAACAAGATGGAACACCTGCGCGACCTTCTGGGGGCCCTGGCCATCACGCTTTCGCCAGAGGAGCAGGCCGCCCTGACCAGCGCCAGCGAGGAGTAACGCCAGCGAGGCGGGAGGCGGGAGGCGGGAGGCGGGAGGCGCG
>DAOTUK010000315.1:0-15588 GCA_034437375.1 Chloroflexaceae bacterium
TGGCGGGGGCAATAGTGCCAACCATTTCCGCGACCGTATGGAGCCAGGCGCTAATCTGGCGCTGCGCTTCGGTGGAAAGCGTGTCGGCCCTGTCTACCGCCGCCTGTACAGTGTGTTCTATCTGGCGTAGCGCATCGCTCAAGGCGTCCAGGCGGTGGGTTGCGCTGGAGCCGGCCAGGCTATGGACGTTGCGATAGAACGTTTGCAGGGCCTCGCTATCGCCGTCGCTATCCAGGAGCGATTGCCAACTGGCTTGTAGCGCCGCTAGTTTTGCGGGCAAGCGTTGCAGATAGTCCTGGTGGAGCAGGTGTAAGTGTTCGGCAAAGGTGTGGGTCGGGTCATCCGCCATGGTGTCGCTCCCATATGTCTTTGATAAGCATTGGTAAAGTCATCGGGTCAAATGGCTTGGAGATAACGTCTATGGCTCCAAGCGCTTTATACTGCTGTACTTCGTGGGTCTGCACTTTGGCGGTCATAAAGATGGCCGGGGTGGTGGCGGTTTGCGGCAGACTCCGCAACGATTGCAGCGTCTGGGGCCCATCCATACCGGGCATCATGACGTCTAGCACGATAAGATCGGGGGCGAAGGTGGGGGCTTGTGCTTGCGCTTCTTCGCCACTACTACATACCGCTATGGTAAAGCCGCCGAGCTCCTCAAGCGCAATGCTGGCAATCACTTGAATATCGGGATCATCTTCTACAAAGAGAATACGGTTCAGGTCTGGTATAGCCATAGTCTGGTTCCCCCTGTCACGCTTATGCGATACTATCTAATGAACACCAATACGGGTTTTTCAGGATGGAATGCCGCCGGCCTGTCTGTATCACGGCAATAGTGATAGACGGGCCGACGGCACAGGAAATGGGTCAATCGGTATTGCTACGGTGTGGTTGCCTGGTGCTCCTCCATCGTATGCATTCCTATTAAGGAACGGATCGTTTCCAACAATTCGGCATTTGATGTGCGCGATTTGACGAGCGCCGCGGCCACATGGTGCGCGGTGTCGCTGCCTACTTCATCAGCAGAGAAAATCATGATTGGCACAGGTTTGCGGGTCGGGTCGCGCAGCAGGGGCAGGAGTTGCAAGCCGGAGCCGTCGGGCAGTCCCAGGTCAAGGATAATCAAGTCGAAGGCCTGGCGTTGTACCTGGTCGCGGGCTTCTTCCAGATTGCTGGCGTTGACCATATGGGCCGTGTCGCCAATAATGGCCGCAACTACCTCTATCACGTCCGAGTCATCTTCTATATGCAGGATGCGGGGCTTTTCGTCTGTGCGACGGGCAATCGCTCGCCGCACTGCCGCGACCAGTTGCCCGTGGTCGGCGGTTTTGTCGAGCCAGTCGGCTACTTCAAACGCGCCGCCCTCTAGCTCCTGGCGGCCCTGTTGGGCTATTGCCGAGACAACGACAATGGGCAGGTGGCGGGTGCATTCTTGCCCGCGCAGCTCGCGGATAAAATCTACCCCGCTCTGGCCGGGCATCACCAGGTCAAGCGTCATCGCCGCGTACTGGTTGTTGGCCAGAAATTGTCTGGCCTGGTCGGTGTTATAGGCAATGTCGGTATTAAAGCCGTGGTGGTGTAACATCAAGCTCAGCATGCTGGCCAGGTCGGGGGTATCTTCGCAGATAAGCACGCGGGGGTGGTGTTGCACACTATCGTATACCTGGCCCTCTTCGTGCCATTCGGGCAGGGCAAAGAAAAAGGTTGTGCCCACCCCGGTCTGGCTTTCAAAGCCAATCTTGCCACCCATCTTTTCAATGATAGCTTTGCTGATGCTGAGGCCCAGGCCAGAGCCACCCTTCTGGCGCGTGTCGGAGGAGTCGGCCTGGGCAAATTTTTGAAAGATGTGTGACTGAAATTCTTCTGGGATGCCGGGCCCGCTATCACGCACGGCGACGTGCAGGGTCGAATCGGAAGCATTGCGGGTTAGCGAGAGGCGCACCGTACTGCCCTGGGAAGAGAATTTGGCTGCGTTGGAGAGGAGATTGGTCAACACTTGCAGCAGGCGGTCGCTGTCGGCGTATACCTGGACATTGGGCAGCGTTGTTTCAATGACGAACGTGACGCCAAATTGCTCGCCATAGGCGCGGTTTGCCTCTATCGCCTGGAGCAGCAAGCTATCCAGTTCGACCGGTTGCAGGTCAAACACCATCTTGCCCGATTCGATTTTGTCTATATCCAATATATCGTTGACCAGGGAAACGAGGCGCTCACTGTTTTTGTGGGCTATTTCAACCATCGTGCGGGCGCGGGGGGGCAAATCCTGGGCCATCGTGCCCATAATAAGCCCAAGCGAGCCGCGAATAGAGGTGAGCGGCGTGCGCAATTCGTGGCTGACAATCGAGACAAATTCATTCTTGAGGCGTTCGGCTTTCTTGCGTTCGGTTATCTCGCGCACAATAGCCAGCACTTCGTTATACCCGCTCACCACCAGGCGGGCCTCATAGTCGTGCAAGAGGCCCTCTATGGGAAATTGAAATTCAAAGATTTGCATTGTGCCGGTGGCCAGGGCTTTTTGGATGTATTGCTGCGAGCGGTGGGCGGATGTTTCGGGCAAGAGGTCGGTGACCCGTTTCCCTATCAAGGCGTCCAGCGAGACGCGCCAGGTGCGGCCCTTGCCGGCGCGGTACGAGAGCAGGGTACCTTCGTGGTTGACAAAAAACATCAGGTCGGGCATGGCGTCAAGCAGGGCGCGGTGTTTGATTTCGCGGCGCTGCAATGTATCTTCTACCTGTTTGCGGTGGGTAATGTCGAATACAAAGCCTTCGTAATAGCACAGGTGGCCTTCGGCGTCGTACACGGCCCGCGCACTCTCTGAAATCCAGATCATGCGGCCATCTTTGCGATAGACCAGCGATTCAAAATCGGACACGGTGCCCTGGGTTTGCAGCATGTTTCTGAACAGCATGCGGCGTTCTGGTTCAACGTAGATCTGGTGGGCAATATCGCGCACTTCAGCCATAAGCTCGGCGGGGGAAGCATAGCCATAGATACGCGCAAGGGCCGGGTTGGCGGCAAGGTAGGTTCCGTCGGGGGTGGTACGAAAGATACCCTCGACGGCGTGTTCAAAGAAACTCTGGTAGGTGTCTGTGTGCTCTTGCACGAGTCGGCCTCCTTATGTATCCATACCATTGTTTAGGAGGGTGCATCAGGTATTCTATCACACTTTGTCGTTGTCTGGGAGGGGGTGTGCGCTGGTATAATGGAGCGAGCAAGGCCAATGGAGCAATCGAATGTTGCTCGTACATCTATACCTGGGAGCGTGGGCATCCTGCTCGCATGCGTGCGAGACGCTCGCGCTCCCAGAGGGTACAATGTGAGCAAGGCTATAGCAAGGGGGGGCAGCGATGGAACAGCAGTTGCAGCAGCGCAAACCAATCGTCGGGGTGATGGGGTCGGGCCAGCCCGGCCCCAACGATGCGCTGGCGTACAAGGTGGGGCGCTTGCTGGCGCTCGAAGGCTACGTGGTGCTGAATGGGGGCGGCGGGGGTATTATGGAGGCGGTATCGCAGGGGGCCGCCGAAGCGGGGGGATTGGTGGTGGGGGTGTTGCCCACCAGTACCCCCACGGCAGGCTATCCAAACCCCTATGTACATATTCCCATGTACACGGGTATGTCGCTGGCCCGCAACGTAATCAACATCCTCTCGTCTGATGTGGTGGTAGCCCTGCCCGGCGGGGATGGCACGCTGTCTGAGGTGGCGCTGGCGTTGAATCATGGGCGGCATGTGGTGGTGGTGTGCTGGCCTGCGTTGCGTTTGCCCGAAAGCTGTTCGCTACATCTGCTGCATGCGGTCAACGGAGCGGCGGAAGCGGTCGCGGCGGTGGGGCAACTGCTAGAGGCTCGCTGAGCATTCCATAGCCTTTCCATTTCTTCTCCACAACTTCTCCATACCTTCCAGGTATACTGGAAATCAGGAAACAACGTTACGGGTAGAGCCTGAGAAAGAAAAGGAAAGAAAGGAACTATTCTAATGAAGACGGCGTTCAGAAAGCATACGCTGACGACAATGGTAGCAAGTTTTGTCCTGGCGCTCGCGGTGGTATGGTCGGTGGTGCCGGCCGCCGCCGCCACCACCGCGCCAACCGCGAACACGACCGCGACCCCGGCCGAATTGGAATGCCCCATCTGCGACTTTGATATGGCGAGCTATACGGGGGTCTTATCTGCTGATGAAGTACACGCCTTACTCCTGGCGCTCAACGACGAATACCACGCCTGGGCGGTGTATGAGCAAGTTATGCAAGATTTTGGAACGGTGCAACCCTTTAGCAATATTCAACGAGCCGAGGAATCACACATCAACGCCTTGAAGAGACAGTTCAATCTCTACGATGTGCCTATCCCCGACAATCCCTGGGTGGGCAATGTGGCGAGCTTTGGGAGCGTTGCGGAAGCGTGCGCTGGCGGCGTAGACGCTGAAATTGCCAATATTGCGCTCTATGACACGCTGTTTTCAAGCACCGAACGTCAGAGTATCCTCAATGTCTACCGAGCGTTGCAACGCGGTTCTGTCTCCCATCAGCAGGCGTTTGAACGCTGCACAGAGGGCGTAACCTGTCCAATGGAGCCGGCCGGTCGGCAAGGCAGCGGCAACGGCAACGGCAACGGGAGCGGCAACGGCAACGGCAACGGACGGGGGCGGTAACCTTTCTCGAAGGAATCATATTCAGGATGGTACGCACGGGTTGGCATAGGTCAACCGTGCGTACTGCATTGTTTTGAACGTGGTTACCAGTAACGGGACACCCCTGGGGAGCGGGACGCCTGCGCTCCCAGGCAGGGCCCTTTCCCAAAGCGAACACTGATACCCCCGTTTTCAGGTTTGACATGCGCTATGGTTTATGCTATAGTAGCCCTATTGCAAGTGGGGCACGTGGGTGTTTCCTTGCCTCAAGTCGTGTTTGACACCAGGATGAGCAAGGGGCTGTAGCTCAGTTGGGAGAGCATCACACTGGCAGTGTGAGGGTCAGGGGTTCAAGTCCCCTCAGCTCCACCATTTATAAGACTGGCGTTTCTCCTGGAACGCCAGTTTTTTTCGCGTACTCTTAACCAGCAGACGAGGAGACAAGCGTTAGCAATGCCAGAAGGGAACATGCAGAAGGTTGTCCTGGCATACTCTGGTGGGCTTGATACATCAGTCATTGTGCCATGGCTGCGCCAGAACTACCAGTGTGAGGTTATCTGCTTTAGCGCAGATATTGGACAAGAATCGGAATTGGACGGATTGGAGGAGAAAGCCCTGCGCAGTGGGGCAAGCAAGCTGATTGTCCGCGACCTGCGCGAAGAATTTATCCGTGATTATATTCTCCCCACCATGCACGCCGGGGCGATTTACGAGCGCAAGTATTTGCTTGGTACATCGTTTGCCCGCCCCCTTATCGCCAGCCACCAGATAGCCATAGCCCACGCCGAGGGAGCCACCGCGGTGTCCCACGGGGCGACGGGCAAGGGGAATGACCAGGTACGGTTTGAGTTGACCTATATGGCACTCGACCCGGACATCAAGGTTATTGCGCCATGGCGCGAGTGGGACATTCGTAGCCGAGAGGATGCGCTGGTCTATGCCGCCAAACACAACATCCCTGTGCCAGTAACGACCGAGAAAATCTATAGCCGCGATGGTAACCTGTGGCACTTGAGCCACGAGGGCGGCCCGCTGGAAGACCCCTGGCACGAGCCGCCGGAGGATATGTACCAGTTCAGCGCGGCTCCCGAAGCGGCCCCCGACACAGCCGAATATGTCGTTATCGGCTTTGAGGCCGGCGTGCCGGTACGGGTTAATGGCGAACATGCCGGGTTGGTCGAGGTGATGGCCCGCTTGAATACGCTTGGCAGTCGCCACGGTGTCGGACGCATAGATATGGTAGAGGGCCGGCTGGTGGGTATGAAGAGTCGCGGGGTGTACGAGACGCCGGGCGGTACCATCCTCTATGCGGCCCACCGCGAGCTCGAAAGTATTGTGCTAGACCACGAAACCTTGACCGCGAAAGACCGTATCGCTATCAACTACGCCGACCTGGTGTACAACGGTCGCTGGTTTACGCCGCTGCGCCAGCACTACGATGCGTTTGTGCGTTCGACCCAGACGCGGGTGACAGGCGATGTGCGGATCAAGCTCTACAAGGGCAATTGTATCATTGTTGGTCGCCAGTCGCCCTACTCGCTCTACCGCGAAGATCTGGCCACGTTTGGCGATAGCGCGTATGATCATAAGGACGCCGAAGGTTTTATCCGACTCTATGGACTGCCCTTGAAGGTGCAGTCTCGATTGAGGGAAGTATGACGCATCTCTACCTTATCCGCCACGCCGAAGCGGTGGTGAATGTTCGCCCCATCATTGGGGGCATGAAAGGCTGCACCGGGTTGACCGAGCGGGGGGTAGCCCAGGCTGAAGCGCTGCGCGACCGTCTGGCTCATCATCATGATATTACCGCCGATGTGCTTATTGCCAGCACCTTGCCCCGTGCGGCCCAGACAGCCGAGATTATTGCCCCCGCGCTCAACCAACCTATTGTCTGGGATGACGACATGCAGGAGATACAGGTAGGCGAGGCCGACGGTCTGAGCCACGACGAGGCGTGGTCTCGCTTTGGGCAACCAGGCTTTGAGAACGACCCCTTCCGCCCCATTGCACCGGGCGGCGAAAATTGGGGGCAGTTTATGCTGCGCGTGAGTGGGGGGCTTTATCGTATTACCCGCGACCACGCCGGCCAGGCTATCGTTGTCGTTTGTCACGGCGGCGTTATAGATGGGGCGTTTGCCTATTTTCTCAATATCAATACCCGCTCGCCCCGTGCGCGGCTGGAATTTTATCCCCACAATACCTCCATTACTCACTGGGAGCTGTACGCTTTCCGCGAACAGGCCCGCTGGCGGCTCGAACGTTACAACGATATATGCCACCTGCGCGATATTGGCGTCTTTGAATCGCCGCGCTGGTCGGAGGATGAGGCGTAAGAGGCGCAGGGTCAGGGAGATTGTGCTATGCCCATCGGTATCCATGAGCAAACGGTAGTTCCAACGGCCCCGCCGCCCCTGCGCGCGGGCGACCGCCTGACGCAAGCCGAGTTTGAGCGGCGCTATGCGGCAATGCCCCCTATGACGCATGCTGAATTGATCGCAGGAGTGGTCTATATGTCCTCACCAGTGCGCTATGAGCCGCATGGACGGTTGCATTCCCAGATCATGTTTTGGGTTGGCACCTATTGTGTTGCGACGCCTGGGGTAGGGTATGGCGACAACACGACGGTGCGGCTTGACCGCCACGCCAACGAGGTGCAGCCGGACGTGCTGCTGCGGTTGGAACCGGGCGCGGGGGGGCGGTCGCGGGTGGATGCGGATGGTTATGTGTCTGGCCCGCCAGAGTTGGTTATCGAGGTGGCCGCGAGTAGCGCCGACCGGGATGTGGGCATCAAGCGGACGCTCTACCAGCAGAGCGGCGTGCAGGAGTATCTGGTGTGGCGGGTGGAAGAGCAACGGGTAGACTGGTGGGAGCTTGCCGATGGTGCGTACCGCCCGCTCCCGCCCGACGAAGATGGCGTAGTCTGTAGCCGGGTATTTCCCGGCCTGTGCCTGAACGTGGCGGCGCTATTGGCGGGGGATATTGCCGCGGTGGCGGCGACGGTGCAGCAGCACGTCGGGACGCCCGCCCACCGCGCCTTTGTCGAACGGTTGGCGCAGGCGAGTGCTGCGGCTCAGGAGAGATGAAGCGAAAGGATGCGTCAATGACTCCGACATGGCTTGAGCAAGGACATGTGACGATACCCGCCGGCTGGCGGGCGGGGGTGGCCGCCTGTGGTATCAAGTATACCGGACGCGATGATCTGGCGTTGCTGGTGAGCGACACGCCCTGCACCGTGGCGGCGATGTTTACCACCAATAAAGTGCAGTCGGCCCATATTCACTATGACCGCGCTGTGCTGTCGCGCAATACCAGCGCCATCCGCGGGGTGCTAATCAATAGCGGGAGCGCCAACGCCTGTACAGGCGAAGCAGGGGTCGCAAATGCGCAGGCGCTGGCCCGCGCAACCGAAGAGACGCTTGGGTTATCTCCCGACAGTGTGCTGGTGATGTCTACCGGGGTCATAGGGTTGCCGCTGGTGGTAGAGCAGATACGGCCGGGCATTGAGCGTGCCGCGCAGCATCTGCACCACGAAGAAAACAGTATTGCTGCGGCAAAAGCGATAATGACTACCGATACCTACCCCAAACACTGCGCCGTGCAGGTGGTGTTGTCGAATGGTAAGCCGGTGCATATTGGCGGCGTGGCCAAGGGGTCGGGGATGATACACCCCAATATGGCGACGATGTTGTGTACGCTCACAACCGACGCCGCCGTTACGCCCGACGCGCTCAACGCCGCGCTACACTACGCCGCCAACCACTCCTTCCACTGTATCAGCGTGGATGGCGATACTAGCACCAATGATACCATGGTGTTGCTGGCCAACGGCCAGGCCGGCAATGCCCCCATTGGAGACATCGTATCGCCGGATGGCCAGGCGTTTCTGGCGGGGGTGCTGAAGGTATGCCAGCGTCTGGCGCAGGAGGTGGCCCGCGATGGGGAGGGGGCCTCGCGTCTGGTCACGATTACCGTTCAGGGGGCCCACGATAACGCCGACGCGCACCGTGCCGCTATGGCCGTGGCGCGCTCGCCGCTGGTCAAAACGGCCCTCTTTGGGGCCGACCCCAACTGGGGGCGGATTGTCTGTGCGCTTGGCTATAGTGGGGCCGAACTTGACCCCGAACGGTTGTCGCTCTCCTTTGGCACAATGAAGGTATTTGAAAATGGGGTGCCCTTGCCTATGGATGAGCAGGCCGCCCATGCGCTGCTGGACGCTCCCGATGTGCAGATAACCGCGCACCTGGGTATGGGAAGCGGGGCCGCCACGGTCTGGACATGCGATTTCTCTTATGACTATGTGAAAATCAATGCCGAATATCGCTCCTGAGTTTGTGCATCCCCGCCGTTTGCCATAACGACCGTCGCGGACGTAGCGCCCCCGGAACCGCGACAAGCCTTTCCCCCACGTCTTGTTTCCGCCCCCAAAGCCATGTACAATACAGACACACACCCGGACATTGCCAGGATAGCTTTATGCCCATTGGTGATTATTATCAGGAATATGGCCCCATCAAACGCCGCCGTCGTAGCGGGCATTCCCAGGAGCGTCCGGAGCGTCCCGAACGGCCAGAACGGCCGGGGCGGCCGGAACGCTCGCGCCGTCTGTCCCCGCGGTTCCTCCTGACAGGCTTACTGTTGCTGCTGTTGGCGGCGCCGCTGGCGTTGCCCTATGCGGTAGACTTGCTGTACTTCGGACGGGTGCTGCCGGGCGTCAGTGTACAGGGGGTGCCGGTGGACAACCTGGCCCGCGACGATATAGCCACCATGTTGCGGGTACAGCACAACCAGTTTTTGCGCCAGCCGGTGACGCTAACCTACAATGACCAGACGTGGCAACCCTCGCTGGCAGAGCTTGGCGTGACGTTTGATAGCGGCTATGCCAGTGCCGCGGCCATCAGAACCGGACGGCGTGGCGACCCGATTACGCGCGTGAGTGAGCTCTGGATGCTCTGGAAGCATGGGATAGATGTAGCCCCTCGTCTGGTCATAGATTGGCAACAGCTTCAGCATTACCTTGCCACGATTGGGGCCGAGATAGAATCACCCCCGCGCGATGCCGCGCTGAGCGTGACAGTTGGCAAGGTGATCGGGACGCAGAGCGCCACGGGCTTACAAGTGCTGGTTGACCAGACGGCCCAGGATGTGGCGTTGGTGCTCCAACAACTCGCCCCGCAGGAGGTGGTTATTCGGACGCAGAGCTTGTCGCCGGCCATCACCAACACGCATCTACAACGGGCACAGCAACGGGCTGAGACATTGCTGAGTAGCACAGTAGTGTTTACCCACGCGGGCCAGTTCTGGACGTGGGAGCCAGAGCAAATTTCGGAACTGGTGCATGTGCAACCCGAACGCACCGGCTTGCAGGTAGCGCTCGATCCCACCCGCTTACGTAGCGAGGTGGAACGTCTGGCGCAGCGCACGGATAGCGGCAGTGTGGAGCCGCGCCTGCACTTTGTCAATGGGCATCTTGAGATCGTGCAGCCGGGCCGCGAGGGGTGGGAACTGCGCCAGGAGGAGGCGGTACAGGTGATTAGCGAGACGCTGCACCAGAGTTCGGCGACCTCGCGCACGGTGGCGCTGCCGATGCGCAAACTGCGCCCCAATATTACCGAGGAGCGCCTGGACGAGCTTGGTATTGTGGAACTGGTGGGCGAGGGTAAGAGCAGTTTTGCCGGCTCTGCCGACTATCGCATTACCAATATCAAGGCCGGTGCGGCCCGCTTCGACGGGGTGCTGATTGCCCCCGACGAGGAGTTTTCCTTTAATACGCAATTGGGTGCGGTCAATGCCGAAAACGGTTTTGTCGAAGGCTACGCCGTGATTGGCAACCGCACACAGCTTGAGTGGGGCGGCGGTGTCTGCCAGAATTCCACCACGACGTTTCGGGCGGCCTTCTGGGCCGGTTTGCCTATTACCGAGCGCCACGCGCACCCTTTCTACATTAGCTGGTACGATCCGTTTGCCTATGGCCCCTATGGCAATGGCGCGGGGATGGACGCGACCATTTACACCGGCCAGCACGATTTGACATTTCTCAACGATACGGGGCACTGGTTGCTCTTGCAAACGGTGGTTGATGAGCAGAACCAGGTATTGACGGTACAGCTCTACGGTACAAAGCCCGACCGCGAGGTGGTGTTTGAGGGGCCGCTTATCAGCAACGAGGTGCCCGCGCCTGCGTCGCCCATGTATATTGACGACCCCTCCCAACCGGCCGGTACGCTTTATCAAAGCGATATGGCGCGGAGCGGCCGCGATATTGTGGTGTATCGGGTTATTCGTGAGAATGGGGTAGAGGTGAGCCGCGAGCAATTTTTTACGCGCTTCAAGCCGTGGCCGAATGTGTTTATTCGGGGGACGGGATAAACCGGGAGGCGCAGCTTTGTGATGCGGGGCTAGTGCTGGTTGGGATTGTCGGTTGTTATTCCTTCGGCCCACGTTGCTCAATCACGATCTCGCTGAGTGGATCTCCGCCAACCCTGGCAAATGCGGTCTGTACTTCCTCCAGCGTTGCGGTTGCATAGTTGGCCCGCTTTTGGAGTTCGGGCCCAAGTTCTGTCAACAAACCCGCGGCCCGCAATATAGCCTGTACCTGTCCGAACTCGTGGGCCGGTTCTGCATATGAAACGTGCTCAATTAGCCATTCTTGCAACAGATGCTCTATGGATTTCCCCGCCCTATTTGACGCATCCTGAAGTTTCTGGTAAATGTCAGTTGGAATATCTATCGTTACCGTAGCCATTCACCGTACCTCCTCTTCTTGCACAATACCAAATTTGCGCGGGGCAAACAAGCGCCGCGTCGTTGTCTTCCGGCCAGTCCGGGCTATCCGCGGCCGCAGCGTGGAAAGGTAGGCAATATCGGCCAGCAACTCTATCTCCTCGCCCTCACCCAATACCAGGTTGGGCGAGGGCATCAGCACCCGCTCGTGGTGTCGCCGCCACCCGATCACCAGGGCCCGCGTTTCCTTGTACACCTGTTGGATGGAGCGCCCCACAAACTCATCGCCCGCCAGCACCGGTATTTCGAGCGTCGAAACAAGCCGCCCCCCCAGATTGAGCGCATAGCTTGTGCCCGGCTCCACCGTTGCGGCGGCCAGCGTGGGCGCGGCCAGCGCCGACGTACTGAACGCTGTGTATGCGCCAAATATACGGTCGAGTTGCTGCGCCAGTATCGGGCTAACACGCGGACGACCAGATCAATCGTAGAGCGGATACGCCGTGCGGTCAAGCCAATGTGGATATTGCAGAGGTTGTCGCTGGTGACAGCCGCCACCGAGTAGGCTTGCTCTATGCCCGCGTCTACCAGCGTTTCGGGAATACGCGCATCGCCCTGGATAATGCGGATGCCGCTTCGCTCAAGCTCTTCAATGAAGGGGCGGTGCGTTTCCGAGCCACAGATAACCACCACCTCCGGGCGCGGTTTCTGGCGGCACAGTTCCTTGACCACGCGATAGCCTACCTTGCCCAGACCACAGACAATCACCTTGTTAAACTGGTCGGTGGGGCGCTGGAGTTTTTCGGCTTGCAGGAAGTCAAACTTGCTGCTCTGGATATTTTCTTGCCGTACTCGTTCGAGCGTGTCTATGGTGCCCATCAGCAGCACCACGTCGTCGCCTTCCAGCCGCAACCCTTCGTGCGGCCAGCACCATTGCCCGTCGGAGTTGAGCCATTGCAAGAAGCGCACGTCGTAGTTATCTTCAATATAGCTGGCAAAGCCGGTGAGTTTGCTGTTACGGGCAATCGTTACTTCGGCAATGCCAAGCACTACATCGGAGAGGGGTAGCACGTGGGCGATATTGCGGCTCACGGCCGCCACGGCCAGCGTGGGGGCCGCCAGCGCCGACGAGCTAAAGGCGCTGTTGGGGCCAAAGGTGCGTTCCAGGTTGGAGTCCAGTTCATCGTCAAAGATACGCAGCACCATTTGCATACGCTCTTGTGGTTTTGCGGATGGCCGTTTCTCGGGCCGCTCCTCGTGTCGCTGTTCGCGTTGCTGGTGTGCTTCCAGCGCTATTCCATATTCACCAGGTCGTTGCTTGAGCCGGCCAGCAGACCCCGCGCGCGGAACAACCCGGCGCGGCGCAAGATCTCCGGGTCGCGGGCGTCGCCCACCACCACCGGCGTGCGGTGCTTGAGGGCCTGGCGCACAAAATCGCTCTGCCAGTTCTGCTCTATGACCACGACTTCGGTACCGGTTTCAAGCAATTGGAGCATGACGCGGTAGGAGACGCGCCCCAACCCGCAAATAATCACGTGGTTGTGGAAGGTTTTGGCCAGCGCATATTGCCATGCCTCGCGGCGGCTCCCCTTGTCGAGCAGGTGTCGCCCGAAGTCAAGCACGCTCTGGAAGATAAGCGCCACGCCGATAAAGGGGGTAATGAAGAAGAGCGCCTGGCCCACCGGGTCGTGCGCGGGCCAGTCGAGATTGATTTCAAAGACGTACATGCGTACCGTTTCAAAGAGGGCCTGGAGGAGGGGCAGACAGGCCTGGGATCGTCGGGCCCGAACGTTTCACACTGGGGGTGGTTGTAGAAGAAGGAGAGATAGACCACATTGACCAGCGTGAGCAGCACAAAGCCGATGAGCGGGAAGCGAGCTTCTTGCAACAGTTCCCACACGTCGTAGAGGTAGGCGCGGATGAGGCGCAGGGGGGTACGGCGTATCCGCGGGGCCATAACGGAAAGCTGATGAACCATAAATGAAAGGTGATCGGTTGTGTCCGGTGGTTGTTCTTGCTGATTGGTCATAGTGTCCCCGTCTCACCCTACCGCGCCTCCCCGCCTCATCCGTTGCTCACGGCAATCAAGCGTTCGAGCCGTTCCAGAGCTTTCCCCTCGTCCAGGCTTGCGCGGGCCAGGGATACCCCGGCTGGCATGTCGGCGGCGGCATTGCCGGCCACCAGTGCGGCGGCGGCATTGAGCAGCACTACATCACGCTTTGGCCCGCGCTCCTTGCCTTCCAGAATAGCGCGGGTAATCGCGGCATTCGCGGCCGGCGAGCCGCCAAGCAACGCGCTGCGCTCGGAACGGTCGAACCCCAATTCGGTCGGGTCTATTACCGTGCGTTGTGGCTCTGCGCCGCTCTGTACCACAAAGGCCATCGCCGGCCCACTCAGGGTAAGCTCATCCATACCGCCGTCGCCGCTTACGACCAGCGCGTGGGTGGTTTCGAGCAGGCTTAGCGCGTGGGCCAGTTTTTGCGCTAATGGGGCACTGGCAACCCCGATAAGCTGATGTTGTACCCGCGCCGGGTTGGTGATGGGCCCCAGAATGTTGAAGGCGGTGCGGATGCCGATTTCGCGGCGCACGGGGCCGGCAAATTTCATGGCCGGGTGAAAGACCGGGGCAAACATAAAGCCGATGCCGACCTCGTTCAGACAGCGCTCTACCCCGCTTGCATCCAGATCTACCTTTACACCAAGCGCTTCGAGCACGTCGGCGCTCCCAGAGGGGCTCGACATGCCGCGGTTGCCGTGCTTTGCTACCGCCAACCCGGCCCCCGCGACGACAAAGGCGGCCGTGGTGCTGATATTAAAGGTTTTGGAGCCGTCGCCACCGGTGCCACAGGTATCTACCGCCGGCCCTGCGAAGGAAACGCGCGTGGCTTTGTCGCGCATCACCCGCGCCATGCCGGCCAGTTCTCCGGACGTTTCGCCCTTGAGCCGCATGGCGGTGACGAAGGCCGCTATCTGGGCGGGGGAGGCGTTGCCGCTCATAATCTGCTCCATCACCGCCGCCGCGTCCTCCTGGCTCAGGTCGTGGCCCTCTGTCACCGCAATAATGGCGTCTCGAATATTCATACCATCTCCTTGAGCGCCGCGACGATGGCCGGTAGCGCTGTGGCTACATCGTCGCGGATAACCACTTCGGCTTGCTGATCCATATAGGTTTCGCCCAGGTTGACCACCATCATGCGGGCGCCATTCTGGGCGGCAATCATGGGCAGACTGGCGGCCGGGTAGACTTCCAGCGAGGTACCCACGACCAGAAAGGCTTTGCTGCGTTCGGCGGCAACGTGCGATTGGATGAGCGCGTGTTCGGGCAGCGCTTCGCCAAATAGCACAATATCGGGCTTGTAGGGGTTGCCGTCGGGGTCGCGGGGGACGTTTCCGGCGCGCACCTCGTCTATCAGGGGTTCAATGGAGATGCGTTCGCCCGTTTTCAAACAGGAGGCGGTGTTGATATTGCCGTGCAATTCGTAGACTTTGTGCGAGCCGGCCCGCTGGTGTAGATAGTCAATGTTCTGGGTGATGACCGCCTGGAGTTTGTCCATGCGTTCCAGTTCGGCCAGCGCGAGGTGGGCCGGGTTTGGTTCGGCGGCCAGCATCATGTCCATAAGGGGGCGCAGCCAGTCGTAGAAGCGTTGGGGGTTGGTCAGAAAGGTGCGCATAGAGGCCGCTTCCATCGGGTCATCTTTTGACCAGAGGCCGCTCTCGCTGCGGAAGTCGGGGATGCCGGAGGGGCGCCCGATGCCGGCGCCGGTGAGGATGGCGGTAAAGGTGGCATCGCGGAGTATTTCGGCGGCGCGGGTTATCAATTCCTGGTTCATGTCTGCCTCTCTCTTCTGGCTATAGGCTGTTTATGACTCGTCTGTGTTCTCTTCGTCGGTGGGTTGGTCATTTCCATCACCCTCCGCCGTCGGGGTTTCATCGGCACTGGGCAGCGCCGTATCACACGTCAGCGTGTGGATGATGCGGCGGTTGTCGCGTATCCGAACATAGACATGCTCTATCTTCAGCTCTTCTACGTTGGTACCCGGTTCAAATTCCAGGTGGAGCACATAGGTACCCAGGCCATCGGTGATGCCGCCCCCAACCACCGTTTCAATCACGCGGTCGGCGTCGCGCTGGACATCGCCTTCGTTGGTGCGTTCGAGCGAGAGTAGCAGCGAGGTATAGGGGGGCGCTTCGTCGCCCTCTATGATACCGGGGGTACCGGGAATACAGAGTACGGTCTGTTGTT
>DAOTUK010000316.1:0-4422 GCA_034437375.1 Chloroflexaceae bacterium
CATACGTTGGCTTTACTATTCGCTTCCATTGTTAGGACTTGATAGCTTCTCTCAAGATTCGACTATTCCAGGATTGAGCAGGGAGTATGCATATAACCAAAAGATGCCTTTCCCCCCCCCGCCCGAACAGCGCGCCATCGCCGCCTACCTTGACCAGGAAACGGCAAAACTGGACACGCTGATAGCGAAGGTGCAGCATGGGATTGCGCTGCTGCGCGAATACCGCACCGCGCTCATCTCGGCGGCGGTGACGGGCGCAATAGATGTGCGCGAACATCTATGAAACCCATTTATCACATCACCCATATCAACAATCTCCCCTCTATTATCCAGCACAATGGCCTGTTCTGTGATACGCTGACCAGCAACCATTGTCTCACCCCTCTGGGCATCGCCCACCAGCATATCAAGCAGCGGCGCGCCGGCAAACAGGTTCCTGTTGCTGCCGGGGGCACGCTCGCCGACTATGTGCCCTTTTACTTTGCGCCCCGCTCGCCAATGCTCTATGCTATTCACAAACACCAGGTTACAGGATATAATGAGGGCCAGCACGATATTCTCCACCTCGTTGTGACGATCCAGCGGGTGGCCAGCTCAGGACTGAGCTTTGCTTTCACCGATGGGCACGCCGACGTGAAGATGAGCAGGTTTTTTGACCATCTTTCCAACCTGGACCAGATTGACTGGGCAATCATGCCGGAGAGATACTGGAACGATACCCAACAGGATACCGACCGAAAGCGACGCAGACAGGCAGAATTTCTCATTTACCAGCGTGTTCCCTGGTCACTGATAGACACTATTGGCGTGATGCGCGACCGGACCGCAGCACAGGTCCAGACCATCTTGCAGGCCACCAGCCATCGCCCTCACGTCGTGGTACAGCCAGCGTGGTACTACTGAAAGGAGCGCAATATGATACAGCTTGTTAGAGGCAATATGCTTCTCGCTGATGCAGAAGCCCTGGTCAACACCGTGAATACGGTCGGCGTGATGGGCAAAGGGCTTGCACTCCAATTCAAGCAAGCCTACCCCGCCAACTACAACGCCTACCGCGCCGCGTGCCAGCGCGGTGAGGTGCAGATAGGAAAGATGTTTATTGTTGCAACAGATCAGCTTACCAACCCGCGCTACATTGTCAACTTCCCCACCAAACATCACTGGAAGAACAGATCCCGTCTGGAAGATATTGATGCTGGCTTGAGCGACCTGGTTATGCAAGTTCGGAAACGACAGATTACTTCGATAGCCATTCCTGCTCTGGGGTGTGCGAATGGCGGGCTACGTTGGGATGACGTTCGCCCACGCATTGAAGCCGCCTTTGCTGCATTGCCCGGTGTGTCTGTGCTGCTCTTTCCCCCTGGCAATGTTCCAGATGCTACCGCAATGCCCGTCACAACCAGCCGACCCCGTATGACACCGGGGAGGGCGGCCATTCTTGGGCTGATGCAACAATATACCGTGCTGGACTACCAGTTGACGAAAATCGAAATACAAAAACTGGCCTACTTTCTCCAGGAGGCCGGAGAACCGCTCAAACTCAACTTCGTCAAGTATCACTATGGCCCCTATGCGGAAACCCTCAACCACGTTTTACAGCGAATCGAAGGGCATTTCATTCGCGGGTATGGAGACCGCAACAATAGAGCCGCTATCCGTCTCCTGGACGGGGTGCCAGAAGATGCCGCCGTCTTTCTCCGCGAACATCAGGAGACCCGCGAACGGCTTGAGCGCGTGTCGCGCCTGATCGAAGGCTTTGAAACGCCATACGGTATGGAACTGCTGGCAACCATCCACTGGCTTGCTACTCGTGAAGACCCGACTATCCAGCAGAACATTGACGCAGCAATCCAGGGCGTGCAGGCCTGGAACAAACGCAAACAACAGCTTTTTCACCCGGAACATATCCGCGTGGCCTGGAGCAGACTGCACGAACAACAATGGATGGGGCCGGAACCCGGCAAGCAAACACAACCAGAGCGAAAGGAGTCTCCCCGATGCCTGACCTGAGCGAGAAAAACGTTGAAGACATTATCGAAGCCGCGCTCCTGGCGGGCGGGCCCGACGCGCCCCCCGATGGGCCCGCCCCCGTGAGCGACGGTCTCTTCACCTCCGGCGGCTATCGCCGGCGCACCTCCGACACCTACGACAAAGGGCTATGTTGCGATCCCGATATGGTGATTGATTTCATCCTGGCCACGCAACCGCAGGAATGGGAGAAACTCAAAAAACTCTACAAAAACGATGTGCGCGAGCGGTTTCTCAAGCGATTGGCAAGCGAAATAGGACGAAAAGGCACCCTGACCGTCCTTCGTAAGGGCATCAAAGACATGGGGTGTCATTTTCGCCTGGCCTACTTCCGCCCATCCCACGGGATGAACGAAACGCTGCAAACGCTCCACGCCGCCAACATCTTTACTGTGGTGCGCCAGCTTCGCTACAGCGATGCCGACAAACAAAAAAGCCTCGATCTGGTGCTCTTCCTCAATGGCCTGCCCCTCTTCACCGCTGAACTGAAAAACCAGTTCACAGGCCAGAGTATCGAAAACGCGATGTACCAGTATCGGCACGACCGCGACCCCCGCGAACCGCTCTTTCTCTTTCGCCGCTGCCTGGCGCATTTTGCCGTAGACCCCGACCGCGTGATGATGACCACGCGGCTCAACGGCAAAGAGACCCGCTTTTTGCCCTTCAACCAGGGAGACAACGGCGGTGAGGGCAACCCGCCATCGAGCACCGGGTTTGCCACGGCCTATCTGTGGGAGCGCGTCTGGGCGCGGGATAGCGTGCTCAACCTGGTTGAACAGTTCATCCAGGAACTGGCGATACGCGACAAGCACGGGCGCACCACGGGCGAATTGCGGCTCATCTTTCCGCGCTACCATCAGCTTGAGGCGGTGCGCTGGTTGCTGTCCGATGCGCAGGCACAGGGGGCGGGGCAACGCTACCTCATTCAGCACAGCGCAGGCAGCGGAAAAACCAACTCCATTTCGTGGCTGGCCCATCAGCTTACCACGCTCTATGATACCAATGATGAGCGCGTCTTCGATACTGTCATTGTCGTGAGTGATCGCCGTGTGCTGGACCGCCAGTTGCAGGACACCGTGAGCCAGTTTCAGCAGGTGGATGGGGTGGTCCAGAAGATTGACCAGCGTTCGACGCAGCTTCGGGCGGCTCTAGAGCAGGGCAAACAAATTATCGTCACCACGCTGCAAAAGTTCCCCGAAGTGGCAAAGCACACGACCGATCTGGCGGGGCGGCGGTTTGCCATCATCATTGACGAAGCGCACTCGTCGCAGTCGGGCGAACAGATCAAGCAGATGAACAGCGTCTTGAACGCACACACGCTGGAGGAAGCCGAAGCCGCCGACGCGGACGAGGGCGAGACGCTGGAGGACACGATTGCTGCCGACATGCGGGCCCGCGGCAAACAACCCCACATCAGCACCTTCGCATTCACCGCCACGCCCAAACCCAAAACGCTGGAACTATTTGGCTGGCAGGACAAACAGGGGATCTACCATCCGCATAGCCTCTACAGTATGCGCCAGGCGATTGAAGAGGGCTTTATCCTTGATGTGCTGGAACACTACACCACCTACACCGCTTACTGGCGGCTACTCAAGACCATTGCCGACGATCCGAGCTACGACCGCAGCAAAGCCAGTATGCTGCTCAAATCGTTTGTCGAGATGCACCCCCAGGTGATTGATCAGAAAGTGGCAATTATGGTTGAGCACTTTATTGAAAAGAGCTTCGGACGCATCAACGGCAGAGCAAAGGCAATGATTGTCACACGCTCGCGGCTGCACGCGGTGCGCTACTGGCAAGCTGTCCAGCGATACATCACTCGGAACAATTCCCCTTTCAAAGCCCTCGTCGCCTTCTCTGGCACCGTCAGCGATGGCGACCGGGAGTACACCGAAGCTGGCCTCAACGGCTTTCCCGAAACGCAGACCGCCGAACGGTTCGAGCAGGACGAATACCGCTTCCTGATAGTCGCCAACAAATACCAGACCGGCTTTGATCAACCGCTCCTGCACACGATGTATGTAGATAAGAAACTGGGCGGGGTGGGTGCGGTTCAGACCCTCTCGCGGCTCAACCGCACCCATCCCGACAAGCATGAAACAATGGTGCTGGACTTTGCCAATGCCGCCGACGACATCCAGACCGCCTTTCAGCCCTACTACGAGCGAACCATCTTGAGCGAAGGCACCGACCCCAACTTGCTGTACGAATATCAAGAACGTCTGGAAGGTGCGCGGCTCTACACAACAGACGAAGTCAACCAGGTCGCCACCATCCTCTACACCACCGACCCGAAGAAAGCCGCGCCGAAAATCCATCACGCGCTCGCGCCGGTGCTGGCCCGCTATGGGGAGCGGAGCGAGCAGGAGCAGCGCGATTTCAAAGGCTGGC
>DAOTUK010000317.1:0-17486 GCA_034437375.1 Chloroflexaceae bacterium
GTATTATCGTCTGTACGTATGACCCCGATTTCTCAGCACTGGCGCAGCGCATTCATAACGCCCTGAATCAGCAAGAATCGTTTGTCGGTCAGCTTATCCGTATCTATCGCCCTGCATAGTCATGAGAAGGGGTGTCTGACCAGTGCTCCGCTGCCTTCCACCTGTGCTACAATAGGGGCCACGCGATAGAGCGGGAGCAGCGCTGCGGTATACCTGGATCGCGTGGTTGGCGTGGTGGAAGGCATATGATCGCTGGAGGATGACACCCATGCAAAAAATTATCCAGGATTTTGTGCGTGAACGGAAGTGGATTCATGTCAGTCTTGGGCTTGTGGGGAACGTGTGTTTTTTTGTCGGGAGTATCCTCTTTCTCTCCGAGACGCTCCAACCCATAGGCACCTGGCTGTTTATTGTCGGAAGCGCCGGTATGCTGATTGATAGTATTGGTAATGCCATTCTCCTGTCGCTTGACAAAGAGTGATTCTGCCTCTCTGCTCCCCCCGCTTGACGCGCCCGTCCCCCCCACCTATACTGACAGGCAACGGAAAGGGGAATAGACGTATGGTGCGCGGGATGGTACGCGAAGTGGCCAAACCGCCCGGCTGGAACCCGCATAGCCGTGCGGTGGCGGCGCAATTGCTCTATACCACCGTGCGCCCCAGATGTGGGGCAAATGCGGGGTGCGTTTGGCAATTAGCCTATTGACTGGTATACTAACCAGGTTCTTACGAACGCTCGTTTATTACCGTAGATTACCATACCTTGTGTGTTTGTGTGCCCGGTATGCACCGTTTGGCCAGCCAGATTCTATGTTATGGCGGGGCGATGGTTGCTGCCACCGAATGGTTGGAAGGGGTGCAAACCGAAAAGAAAGCAGGTGCCATGCGATTATTGAAAGACCATTGGCGACATATCTTTAATATCGTACGGTGGACGGTTACGGGGGGCTTGCTGGTCTATCTGGTCTGGCGGGCCGACCCGGCCAAACTGTGGGAGGCCTGGGGCGGGGTTGACGGACGGTTGCTTGGGTTGGCGCTGGCGTTACAACTGGTGGGTATTGCGCTTAGCTCGCTCAAGTGGAGCGTTATTCTGGGGGCGCGGGGCCACCACCTGCCCTATCGCTGGCTTATGGGTACCTACCTGGTGGGGCAGTTTGCCAACAACTTCTTGCCCACTGGCGTGGGTGGCGACGCTGTGCGCGTGGTACAACTTGGGCGGCGCGTCGGGAGCTATAGCCAGTCGAGTGCCTCGGTATTTGTAGACCGGTTGACCGGCTTTCTGGCGCTGAGCTTGATAGCCAACGTGGCGCTGGTGCTTACCTATACCGGTATGGCGGGCTTTCAACTGACCGCCAGCAATCCATCGGATCACCAGTTTCTGAACGATACGCTGCTGTTTCTTATCACCATAGGCTTTACCCTGGTCGCGCTGGTTGCGGTAGTGGGATGCTTCATTGCATCCTGGTTGCACAAAACCTTTGGCTCGCGCCTGCCGGACTTTGTAGATAGTCCCATGGAAAAGGTCGCCCGTTCGTTGTCCGACTACTTCCCCAAAGGGCGGTCGCTGGTGCTGGTCATTGGTATCTCGCTTATGTTCCAGTCGTTGTGGGTGGTTATCAACTATGTGTGTGGGTTGGCGCTTGGTATCGAAGCGCCCTTCCTGATGTTTGCGCTTATCGCTCCCATTACGGATATTCTGGGCCTGGTGCCCCTGTTTGTCAACAACCTGGGCGCACGCGAACTGGTCTTTACCTTCTTTCTCTTCTATGTTGGCGTGCCCAAGGCCACCGCGCTGGCCCTGGCGTTTATGGTGTTGACCGTTCGTCTGGTGGTGAGTTTGCTTGGCGGTGTGGTGATGCTTTTTGGGGGTGCCGACTTGCGCGTGTTGCGCAAGGAACCCAGGCCACCGGGAGCGGAGGCTATTGGCATTGAGGCGGAGGCTATTGGCATTGAGGCCGTCAAACGTTGACCGTGATATAATATATGCCTGTAGGTAGACTGCTGTTCCGGAGTGTTTCAGCGTTGAAACACTCCCCCCTATGGATGATAGGGATATTCCTCTTTCTGGTTGCCTTGCTCCCTCGCGTGGCTCCCCTCGGCCACATACTTACCGTAGACGAAGCCTATCACTGGTTCGACCGCGTTGAGCGCTTCCTGCGCTTTGTGCAGCAGGGCGACTATGCGCGTACCAATATTATTGGCCATCCGGGCGTGACAACCATGTGGCTTGGCTCGTTTGGGCGCATCGCGCACCAATCGCTGGTAGCCATCGGGTGGGTAGCCCACGCCGACGCCGACCCCCAACGCTACTGGTGGTTTTTGCGGGCGCCGGTGGGGGTTGTGTCGGCGCTTGGTGTGCCGCTGGCCTATCTGCTGCTGCGGCGGCTGTGCGCCGAGCGGGTGGCGCTGCTGACCGCGCTCTTGTGGGCCGCGGAGCCATTGCTGGTAGCCCACGCGCAGCTTTTACACCTGGATGCGCTCTTGACTACGTTTGTCACCCTGTCGCTGCTGGCTGCGCTGGCGGCCGTCAATCTGGGGCCGCGCCCCCCGGCGGGCGAACGTGGCGTATCGTGGGCCTTGCTGGCCGGGTCGGGCGGGGCGGGGGGATTGGCGCTGCTTACCAAGTCGCCTTCCATCATCCTGCTGCCTATGGTGGGGCTTATGGTGCTGGTGGGGGCCTGGCGCTCGTTGGGTACGCGGGCGACGGTGGGGGCCACGCTTTCGCGGGTGGTGGGCATGGTTGCGTTGTGGGGCGGGGTGGCTGCGCTGGTATGGGTGGTGCTGTGGCCGGCGGCCTGGGTTGATCTCGCTGGCGCGGTGGGGCGGGTGTTTGTCCAGGCCCGCGACGATGGCGGGTCGCCGCACGGGTGGGGCAACTTCTTTCTTGGACGGCAGGTGGATGACCCTGGCCCGCTCTTCTACCCGGTGGTGCTGGTGCTGCGTATGGCTCCCTGGACGTTGTTGGGCATCCTGCTGGCGGGGGTGGCCCGCTATCCCCGACGCGGGCAATCGTACGGGGGCGACGGTGGGGGGGCGCTGGTGCTCTTGCTGCTGTTCGCGCTGCTCTTTGTGGTGATGATGAGCATTCCTCCGAAGAAGTTTGACCGCTATGTGCTGCCGGTCTTTCCCGTGCTGGATGTGGTGGCCGCGGTGGGGTGGGTGTGGGCCGCGGAGCAGGGGGGGCGCTGGTTCTGGCGGCGGGTGGGGGGGGCGCAACGCCTGGCTCCCTACGCAACAAGGCTACGGAGCGCAACATGGGCCCTGGTGGTGCTGGTGCTGGCCGCCCATATCGCCTGGTACCATCCCTACCACCTGGCCTTTTACAATCCGCTGGTGGGCGGCGGAGCCACGGCTACGTGGGCTATACCGGTGGGGTGGGGCGAGGGGTATGAACAGGCCGGAGCTTTCATTTCAGCACAACCGAACGGGTGTGACCGGGCGGTGGCTTCCTGGTTTGCGCCGGTGCTGAGCCGCGCATTATGTAACCACTGGGTTGTGTCGCTCGACCGGGTATTTGAGCCGGGCAAGGTGGACTATGCCGTTCTCTATATTGACCAGGTGCAACGCGGCAACAAGCCAGAGGCGACGGCCTATTTGCAAGAAAACTTTGCGCGTATCCACACCGTTACGATTCACGGTATTGCCTACGCTGCCGTGTACCAACTCCCGCTCCCCAACGCACACCGCGTTCTGGCCGACTTCGGTTCCACTATTCGGTTGCTTGGTTATGATGTGGATACCGCGGCGGTGCGGTCAAGCGGGACGCTCAGCGTGACGTTGCAATGGATGCCGCGTGGGCCCATTGGGCAGGATTATCATATGTTCCTGCATGTGTTTAATGCCGACGGGGAGCGGGTGGCGCAGGTGGATGTGCCGCCGGGCGGGCCGCGTGCGCCGACCAGCGCATGGATGCTGAATAGTTATATCAACTGGATACATCCTGTGCCGTTGCCGCCCGATATACCGGCCGGGCGCTACTGGGTAACGCTTGGCTTGTACGACCCGGCCACGTTTACCCGTCTGCCGCTATCGGATGGGGTGAGGCCGCCGGGGGGGGCGGAGGATGGGGCGGGGGCGCTGGTGCTAGAGCCGGTGCGGCTTGAGTGAGGCGGGGGCTTCATTCCCCGCGCTCCAGTTGCCCCTCGCGGGCATAGAGGAAGAGCGGCAGGGCCAGCGAAACGCCTGGCAGTTGAGATACCCCACGCCACCAGCAGCGAGATCTGGTACAATACTGCTATGCAACGATTACTGGTCTTGCGCGTTGTGCTGCTGCTCTCGCTGGCCGTGCTGGTGGGGCGGCTCTACCATCTCCAAATGGTTGAGCGCGATGTGCGCCGCTACGGCAGCAGCGTTGAAGTGAATACTACCCGCTATGTACCGGTGCTCCCGCGCCGCGGCGAAATATTTGCCAGCGACGGGCGGACGCTGCTGGCCGAGAGTGTGCCTACCTTCAACATAGCGGTAATGCCGGGTAGTCTGCCGCCGGAGGGGACGCCGCGGCGCGAGCGCGTGTTGGGCCGGCTGGTGCAGATATGCGAGCTGACCAGCACCCTGACCCTCTCGCCCTCTACCGTGCTTGAACAGTCGCCACCGTTGTACACCGACTTGACGGCCCTGCTTGGCACAGAGAGCCTGACCGGTACCCAACGAGCGCAAACCGTCCTCTCCAATACGCTGAGCCTGGACATTCCCGCCGAACACACGCTTGAAGCGCTCGAACTGGTGCATACCTATGGCGACGTGCTTACGCTGCACAACCCTATTGAGGAGATGATAGAGCGTAGCAATACGCGCCACTATCAATCGGCGGTGGTCAAAGAAAATGTGTCGCAGAAGATGGCTCTGGCTATCCAGGAAAACGCTGTCCATCTGCCCGGTGTGCTGGTGGTGGAAAACTACCAGCGCCGCTATCCCCAGAGTGCGCGGGTGCCCTCGCTGTCGCATATTCTGGGGTATATCGGGCGCATCAACGAGTGTGAACTGGTGGCTGAAAACCCGGCTACCACCTGGTTTGATAGCTTGCTGGATATTCTGTCCCATACGTCTAACTGTGGCGTCCTCTCCAAGGAGATAGACCCCGATGTTGTGGGGCTATTGCCCTACCAGAACGATGATCGCATCGGCAAAGATGGCCTGGAAGCAAGCTATGAGCACGAACTGCGCGGTCATCTGGGTATCGAAGCGCTGCTGGTAGATGCGCTGGAACGGCCCGTCAGTTCCAATCGTATGGTACAGCCGGTGCAAGATGGACACAACCTGGTGTTGACGATAGACCCGGCCTTCCAACGTCAGACGGAGATTATCTTGCAGCGTTGGATAGACGAGGGTGAGCGCCGCCGCCAGGAGGCCGAAGAGTATAAGCAACAGGAGTATGACCCCATTACCAACGGGGTAGCTGTGGTGATAGACTCGCGCAATGGTCGCGTGCAAGCTATGGTCAGCCTGCCGACCTACGACAACAACGTCTGGATTGATTCGCGCCGCACTAATGAATTGCAAAACTTGCTCCATCCCCCCGACCCCGAAAAGCTGGAAGAACTGCGGCGCTTGTCGCCGCTTACCAACCGCGCCATTGCGGGGCAATATCCGCCTGGCTCATCGCTCAAGCAATTTGTGGGATCTGTTGCGTTGCAAAAGGATATTATCGCCCCGGATACGCGCCTGCGCGACCCCGGCAAGATTGTGTTGGAAGAGCGCAGCGGACACCAGTTTACGCTGCCCAATTCAGTACCGCGCGATAACGGGCTTATCAACGTCTCCGACGCGCTCAAAGTGTCATCCAACGTCTTTTTTGCTTCGATAGCCGGCGGCAACGATGCGGCTATCAATCTGGGGCCCCAGGATACACGCATTCTTGGGCTTGGCATTGATGGCCTCTCTGAAGGGTTGGAGTGGTTTGGTCTGGGCAGTCCAACCAGGATACGCTTGCCGGGCGAAGCTGCCGGGCGCGTCCCCGACCCGGTGTGGAAATCGCACGAGCTACGCGAACCGTGGACAACCGGGGATACCTACAATACGGCCATTGGCCAGGGCTATCTGGATGTGACGCCGCTTCAGTTGGTCAATTCTGCTGTTGCGGTGGCAAATAATGGAACGATCTACCGGCCCCAACTGGTCAAGGCGATTACTGATAGTAGCGGTAATGTTGTTGACGAGCAGCAACCGGAGGTCTTGCAAAAGGTGCCGGTTGATCCGGCCTACCTTGCGGTTGTCCGTGATGGTATGCGCCGTTCTGTGACCGAGGGCAGCAATGTGGCCGCGCGGGATGAGTGCTCCGGCTTGAGCATTGCGGGTAAAACGGGTACCGCCGAGTTTGGCCCGCTCATTCCCAGGGAAGATGATACCTTTGCCCGCCAGAGCCATTCCTGGTTTGTGGGCTTTGCGCCCTACGACGACCCGCAATTGATTGCCGTGGTGCTGTTGGAAGGTACGGGCGACCTGGGCGACGGCTCGGCTACGCTGGCCGTGCCCGCCGTGACGCAAATTATGCAAGCCTACTTTCAGGTTACGCCGCCAGAGGAACGGCCCGGCAATTGCCCGGTGCTGCCCCAATGATACCCGTGCGGCGGGCGGCGCTGCCAGGGTTGTCCCCCCAAACGTGAATAGAGGCTTTGGGGGTTCAGCTTCGGAAACCATCGTTTGTCTGCTATAATCATGGGAAAGCACTGTCCGCTGGTTGTTGCTGTGCTACGGGAGCCAGCGGGAGCGGATGGGGGGACAACGTATTGCAAAGAAACTGTCATCTTCCAGAGGGGAGCAATGGGGCTTGCTGGTGGTATCCTGAATATACGGGGGTTGGCCAACGCGCTGGTGTTGGTGGGATGAGGCATGCATGCACGAGCAAGATGTGATTAGCATTAAGGGCAATAAAGATCAGTTACGAATGCTGGTTAATGAACGGGCCGACTGGACGATCATTCTGAGCGCTTTGCACGCCCACCTTGACCAGGCCGGTAGCTTTTTTGCCGGCGCACAGCTTACCATTGAGGTTGGGGAGCGCCACTTGAGCCAGGCGCAGCTTGTGGAAGTGTTGGAGCTTATGCAGCGACATGGCCTGCGTCCCGATACGCTGGCCGCCAGTACCCGCGAGAGCCGCAGTATTGCCCGCGCTCTGGGGCTCACCAGTCGTCCTATGCCCCAACCAACGCCGACCCCTGCGGCCACTCCTGCGGAAACCGAGTCTACGCTGGTGTGTCGTACGCTCCACTCCGGCCAGGTGTTGCGCCACCATCGCCATGTGACGTTAATCGGCGATGTGAATGCCGGGGCGCAGATTATTGCCGGTGGCTGTGTGGTGGTGTGGGGCAAGCTGCGCGGGTTGGTGCATGCCGGGGCGTTGGGTGACGAGGCGGCGATGGTGTGTGCGCTCGATCTGCGCCCGACACAGCTTCGTATTGCCCATTTGATAGCTCGGACGCCCGACGATATGAGCAGTCATCTTCCAGAGGTTGCCCGCATTGAACACGATCATATCGTCGTTGAATCCTGGGAAGTGTATAAACTAAGATTGTAGGAACGAGGAGAACGCTATCGTGCGCGTTATCACGATTACTTCTGGCAAGGGTGGCGTTGGGAAGACAACGGCTACAGCGAATATAGGGACGGCGCTGGCTATCCACGGCGCACGGGTTGCGGTCGTTGATGCCGACATCGGGTTGCGAAACCTGGATGTGGTGATGGGGCTAGAAAATCGTATTGTCTACGACCTGGTTGATGTGGTCGAGAATCGCGCACGGCTGCGCCAGGCGCTCATTAAGGATAAGCGATTTCCCGAACTCTACCTGTTGCCCGCGGCCCAGACCCGCGACAAAGATGCGGTAAGCGCCGAAGATATGCAATCGTTGTTGAGCCAGATGCACAACGATTTTGATTATGTGCTGGTGGATAGTCCGGCCGGTATTGAAAGTGGCTTTCGCAACGCGATTGCTGGTTCGGACGAGGTGTTGATTGTGACCAATCCGGAGGTTTCCTCTGTGCGCGATGCCGACCGTGTGGTCGGGTTGATTGAGGCGGCGGAGAAGGGGCCCCCGCGCCTGATTGTCAACCGTCTCAAGCCGCAACTTGTTACCCGTGGCGATATGCTTTCGGTAGAAGAAGTGGTCGAGATACTGGCTATCGCGCCTATCGGTGTTGTGCCAGAGGATGAGCTTATTCTTTCCTCAACCAACCGTGGCGAGCCTGTGGCGACCAATCAGCAATCGCGGGCCGGGCAAGCCTTTCGCAATATTGCCGCGCGGTTGATGGGCAAAGATGTGCCCTTCCTTGATTTGAACGAACAACCAACCTTTCTCAATCGCGTATTGGGGATGTTTGGGAACAAGCGGTGAGGGTGTAACGAGGCTATGGGAGGCGGTGGGAGGTGCGGTGAGGGGTGCAGGTTGGGCACGTTTTGCAGAATTGCGATACAATAGGGGGACGGGGAGGAAAGCACCTTTCCTGGCCATCGCTCGTTGTGGAGAATGAATGTGGGCTTTTTAGATAATCTCTTTCGTGGAAACCGAGAGCAAAGCGCCAGTGTTGCCCGGCAACGTTTGCTGACGGTGCTGGTGCATGATCGGGTGAAGCTAACGCCGGATATGTTAGAGCAGTTGAAAGATGAGCTTTCGGCCGTGATTGCTCGCTATGTGCCCAATGCCGAGCCAGGGGAAATTGATGTGACGCTGTTACATGGCGAACTCAATGACCATCTGAAAGCTGAGATACCGCTTCGGCGTTCCAGGGTCGCGCAATAATCGCAGCATGCCCCACCCATTGCGGGCGGGCCGGTGCGTGGGTGGGGGCAGTTCCCGATTCCACGGGCCAGGGCCGGGTTCCGGTGGTCGGGTGTTGCGCTTTGTAGGTACTATGTCAACGAGGACAGAATCTCAATCAATACGCCTTTCACCACAGGGTAAGCTGATAGCCGTTGCGCTGGTGGTTGGTCTGGCGACGCTGTTGATTAGCTCTATTGGTAGTGTGCTACCGCCCTTCATTGCCGCTATTATTACGGCCTATGTCTTTAACCCGCTTGTTTCCTGGCTCCAACGCCGTACCAACCTCAGCCGCGCGTTGTGGATTGTGCTGCTGTATGTGCTGGCCTTTTCGCTGCTCTCCTGGCTTGGTACGTGGCTCTGGCCGCGTATTGTGCGCCAGTATACCGACCTGGTAGATCGTCTGCCGGATATTATTCTTGGCATTAGCGAGATGTTCCAGGCGCAGCAAACGATAGAGCTTGGGCCTGGCTTGACGATAGACCTTACCCCGCTGCAAGAGCAGCTTATTAACGCCATTAGCGACATCGGGCGCACATTGAGCGAGGGTGTGCCCCATCTGGTCTTTTCCGCGCTCGAAACGCTTATCTATGCGCTGGTCTACCTTATCGTTACGTTTTACCTGCTGCTGCAATCGCGGCAATTGGAAGCGTGGGTTGTCCGGCTTATCCCCGCGCCCTACCGCGCCGAAATTTGCGGCCTGGGCCGCCAGATAGACCAGGTGCTTGGGGCCTATATCCGCGGGCAACTCTTGCTGGTCATCATTATGTCCGTGCTTATCTATATACCGCTTACAATCCTGAATGTGCCCTATGCGCTGGTGATTGCGGTAGCGTCGGGCGTGCTTGAGCTTATCCCCATTCTGGGGCCCTGGATGGCCGCCACTATCGCTATGATCGTCGCCTTCTTTCAACCAGATGTGCCCTTTGGCCTGTCCAATATTGGCCTGGCGGGGCTTATCGGGGCTATCTACTTCATCTTGCGGCAAATTGAGGATAGCTTTATTATTCCCAATGTGGTGGGCCATCTGGTGCGCTTGCATCCGGCCGTGGTTATCTTTGCCGTGTTGGCCGGCGGAGCCATCGCCGGGCCCATCGGGTTGCTTATCTCCATTCCGACGGCGGCTGTTCTGCGTATTGTGCTGTCGTACCTTTACCAGAAACTCACCGACACCGATACGATGCCCGATAATCCGTCGGGGATGCCTCCCCATACCGATGAGCAGACCAGTACCAGCACACCAGAGACAGCCGCGGACCAGGTTCCCTCTACGGTCGAGACACAGGGGTAGCCGTGATTGCTGTACGCGAGGCTGAAGATGACGATTTGGAAGCGTGCGCTGCGCTGCAAGAAATCTATACCACCAGCGCTGCTTACCAGGTGACGTTGGAGGGCGACCCAGGTAGTAGCGAAGGCACCGCAACGGCCGGCCCGCTGTTCCGCTTTTCGGTACAACAGGTGCGTCTGCCGCGCAAGCGCGTGCTGCAACTGCCGTCAACGCTCACGCCGCTTGCCCATGTGTGGGACGACTATGACTTGCGCCTGGTGGCGGTGCAGGATGAGGTGGTGCAGGATGAGGCGGTGCTGTGTGGCTATGCGTTGCTGCAAATCGTGCCCGACCAGCACCAGGCGCTGTTCTCGCGCTTGCTGGTAGACCCGGACGCACGCAACCATGGGGCCGGCACCGCGCTTCTCCGTACTGCCCGCTCCTGGGCGCGTGCGCAAGGTTTACGAGCCTTGCTGCTCTCTGTGCCGCTACGCAATGTGCCGGGGGCGGCCTTTTGTCTGCGGCGCGGCTTTCGTATTTGTGGGTTGAGCGAGTTCTTTTACCCCACCCGCGAAGGGGCCCTGCTTCTGCGGCAGGAGGTCTAGCCCCCGGCTACCACCCGAACCATGCATTGATGCTATGCTCTACCCCAAGCCACCACTGGGTCAGGGGGTTGCCCTGGGCTATCGCGGTCAGGGTGGTGAGTTGTCCACTGGCCAGGAGCGCTCCCATGGCAATGAGCAAGACCCCACTGGCAATGCTGGTTGTGTGTAGATAGAGCGTCTTTGAACCCAGTGGTACCTCGAACCCGCGCCCCCGAACAATCTTCCAGAAGCGTGACCCGCTCCCAAGGCGGCTAAAGAAGGTTGCCAGGATGATGAGCGGCATTCCTAGGCCAAGCGCATAGATGAAGGAGAGAATGGCCCCCTGGATAATGGCGACCCCCTGAGCGGCCAGCAGTGTATAGAGCGCTCCCAGAATGGGCCCGATGCAGGCTGTCCATCCAAGCGCAAAGGTTGCGCCGTAGAGATAGGAGCCAAACGCGCTGGACACCGGGCGTTCCTGTACCTGGGGTCCGGCAAAGCCCTTGCCTAGAAGGCTCAGGATGCCAAAGCCGATAATGATGAGGCCGCCCCAGAAGGTCAGGGCCTCTTTGTTCTGGAAGAGTACGCCACTGAGGGCGGTGGCCGTGGCCCCAAGCAGGGTCATGGTTGTGGCCAATCCCAGGAAAAACGCTATGGTCATCTGGACAATGGTCGTGCGGTTGGCCTGGAAGGTAAACGCAAAGTAGGCCGGCAAAATGGGGAGCGTACAGGGCGAGAGAAAGCTGAGCAACCCGGCGAGAAAGGCCGGTATGGCCAGCACAACGACGCTTCCCCCGCCAGGGGCCGCCCACGCGGCCTGTTCCCCGCGGTCTAAGCTCAAGACAACGACTATCAGCAAACCTAGCGCAACCGCAACGCCACCAAAGAGGAGCAGGCGACGGTTGGGTGTGTGCTGTTCGGGTTGGGTGGTCATTTCTTCGGTAGACATATCACATCCTTTTCTATAATGTCAGGCTACTTATGGTGCTCACAAGCGTGTGGCGGGCTCGTTGGTTTCGGGGCCGGTGGTTCGCGCGCGTCGCAAGACGTGCCCGCCCTTCCGTAGCGCGGCAAACTCCTCATCATCCAGCGGACGCTGGCCAAAGAAGTAGAATACGCCGGTGAGCACATCATACTTGAAGCGCTGTTTCATCCAGCGTCCCTGGGGGCCCATACGGATAATATCTACATTCCAGGTTTTCTCTATATCATCGTAGGTTTCGTCCACCCGCCAGGCCGTTTCGCCCTCTTTCAAGATGGCCGATAGCTCGCGGTCGCGCCGCTCGCGGATAGCGGGTGTGTTGCCCTCTACCCCGGCTATGCGGGTCAAAGGTTGCTTATGTTGCATATACTATCTATCTTTCTTTCATTTCTAGATCTCGTTTGCCTATCTCCGGTTCATTATAGCACTATTCATCTGTCCCGGTGCAGTTGACGACCGGGCGATTGCGCCGTCTTACATCAACCAAACACCTGGGGGGGGGGCGCTTTCAAGGGTAGGTATCGTGCCATGCATTCGGCAATCTGGGAAGCAAAACTGGGGAGCGCAGGCGTTCCGCCGGCTCCGGGGCGGCCAGGATGCCCGCGCTCGCGGGAACCGTTCACCTACTTGTGAACACGTATGTCTTGCAATGGAGTTGACGATACAACGTGGGGGCGGCTATAATCAGCAGCAGAACCTGTGGGTAGAGAAAGGAATAGTTCAATGTTGAATGTTGCCTTTTTACTGGAGCAGAGCGCGGCCCAGTATCCCGATAATATGGCGGTCATTCTTGACGAGCACCGTATGCGCTATGTGGAGTTGAACGGCGCGGCCAACAAGTTGGCGCATGCTCTGGTTGGTCTGGGTGTGCAACGCGGTAGCAAAGTTTCGATGATGTTGCCCAATATCCCCTCGTTTGCCACCTGCTACTATGGTATCCTCAAAACGGGGGCTGTGGTCGTCCCGCTGAACGGGTTGCTCAAGCACAACGAAGTGCAATACCACCTGGAAAATAGCGACTCTGTCGTGTTGATTGTCTGGGAAGATTTTGTTGAAGAGGCTGTGGCCGGTATGCGCGGCACAGAATCGTGCAAGCACCTGGTTGTTGTCCAGGCCCCCGATAGCACGCGGCCCTTGCCAGAGGGGGCGCTGTCGTTTCGCCCGCTGCTGGCCGAACAATCGCCGCTCTTTGAAACGGTGCCGACTATGGCGGATGATACCGCCGTGCTGCTCTATACCAGCGGCACAACCGGCCGGCCGCGGGGGGCCGAACTGACCCACTTTAACATGTTTTCCAATGCTATGGTGTGTGCCGAACGGATAGCGCTTCTCACCCCCGACGATGTGGGGTTGGCCACGCTGCCGCTCTTCCACGCCTTTGGTTTAACCGCGCTGATGAACGCCTGCATTTATGCCGGCTGTACGGTCACAATGATACCTCGCTTTGAACCGAAGCGCGCGCTCGATGTGCTGCAGCGTGACAAGGTGACGTTTTTCTGTGGGGTGCCGGCGATGTATGCCTTGCTGCTGCGCTACCCCCACGCCGACCGCTACGATTTGTCGTTGCGCTGCTGTATATCGGGCGGGGCCTCTATGCCTGTGGAAGTGATGCATGCCTTCAACCAGAAATATGCCCTGACCATCCTTGAAGGGTACGGCCTTTCGGAAACGTCGCCCGTCGCCACCTTCAACCACCAGCACCGCCCGCCCAAACCTGGTAGCATTGGCACGGCGATATGGGGGGGGCAGTTGCGCGTGGTCAACGAGCAGGACGAGCCGCTTCCCAATGGGGAGGTTGGCGAACTGGTTATCCAGGGGCATAATGTGATGCGCGGCTATTACAAAGACCCTGAAGCCACCGCCGACGTGATGCGCGGGGGGTGGTTTCACACTGGCGACCTGGCGTATATGGATGATGAGGGCTATATCTTTATTGTTGACCGCGTAAAGGATATGATCAATCGTGCTGGCTTGAATGTTTACCCGCGCGAGGTGGAAGAGGTTTTGTATGGCCACCCCGCGATAGCTGAAGCGGCGGTGGTAGGCGTGGCCCACGATGTCCAGGGCGAAAAGGTCAAGGCGTTTGTGGTGCTCAAGCCAGAGCATACCGCCGATGAGCACGAGCTTATTCAGTATTGCAAGGAGCGTCTGGCCGACTATAAAATCCCGCGTATGGTTGCATTTTGTGAGGCCTTGCCCCGCACGGCAACCGGCAAGGTGTTGAAGCGGGATCTGCGCGAGGAGTAGTCCCACACGGTTATACCCGTGACGGGGGATGCGTGATGCCGACGTACCTTTGTATTAGCAGGACAACCCAGGGGGCGCGAGCGTCTTGCGCACGGGGCGGGTGCCCGCGCTCCCTGGGAAGCATCCTCACTATACCGAACCATGCCGCATCACAGCACATGCACCGGCGTGAGAAAGTGGCCGCGTTCCTCGTTCGCGGCCGCTATCGCCTCTGCTGAGCCAAGCACTACTACGGTACCCTGGCCGCGCACGGTATCGAGCATATCGGCAAAGTCGCGGAAGTGGCCGGCGGTTGTGGAAAGTATCTCCTCGCGCTTGCGCTGGCGTATCTCGTCGGTGTGCCCGGTCAGGTAGCGCAACAGCGAGGCATAGCCGCGCGTGTCGGGGAACTGGTAGGCGTCCAGGTCGGCTATGCGCCCGATAATGCTGCGGGTGACTTCGGCGTCGTCCAATGGCGTCGTCCGCAAAAAGTGGCCAATCTTGTCGTACACATCGAGCGTATTGAGCAGGTTGGGGTCGCGGTAGGAAACTAGCGCGAAGATGCCGGAGTGTCGCCCGAAGCGGCAGAAACAGCCGTACGCGCCGCCCTTGATACGTACCTGCTCCCAGAGCCAGGTGGTACGCAAGTAGCGCGTAATCACGCCGATAGAGCCATGCAATTGGTAGCCATGCTCGAACATATTGACGGCCTGTCCAACATAGTTAATGCGGGCCGGCACGGTAAGCCCCTCAAAGCCGTTGCTATAGGTGGGTGTCCAGGTTTGCAGGCGGGGGGGCGTGGCGGGCAGGCTCGCAATAAATTCGCTCAGATGCGGCGAAAAGTGCTGCCAGTTGCGCTCGTCTACCGTTACGTTAAAGACCATTGTACTGCGGTTGATGAGCAGTGACCGCACCTGTTCTAGCTTTTCGAGTACGGCGGGCCAGTCATTTTCGACCTGCTCAACAAGCTGACGCAGGAAGAAGAGATAGCTAATGCCGCCCATCTGCTCGTTGGCCCAGTCGGCTTCGTTGAAACAGGCCCGCAGGCGCAGGTTGACAAAGCCGCTGCCGCCCGGCACGATGGCCGCTTCTTCCCGCGCTCGCGCCTCGATCACAATCTGGCGGAAGCGCTCCCGATTATCGAGCCGCAAGGTATGCAGCATATCGTGCAGAATAGCCAGCATATCGCTGCCGCGCTCGCTGGTGGCCTTGGTACGTATAAACAGCCGCGCCATGATGTCGCCCTCGTTTGTGGGCATGGCGACGGGTTGGGCGCGGATACCGCCGGTCTTGCGTCCAATGCGCTGCGACAGTTGGGTATAGGTTTCGGTTGCGGTGCCCATCTCGCGCAGGGCTCGCCCGAAGAGGACGACATAGGGCAACAATGCTTGCGGCAGGCTGTACAGGTTGAAGCCAACGTCAACGTACACAATGCCGTTGGTGGGCAGGTCGTGGTAAAGCACCGTTGTATCGTGTTGTGGTAGTTCGGTCAGGGGAATGAGCTTGTTGTGCTGGTCTAGATCCTCCAGTTTGAGGCGGGGCAGGGTGGCGATGGCTTCGGGCGGGTCGGGGGTTTCTTGCAACTCCTGGAGGCGGCGGGTGTTCTCAATGGCGGCGGCGACCTCCTCTTCGCCCATCGCTGTGCGTACCTGCTCTAGCTGTTGCCGCTCTTCCTCTAATTCGCGCTGTGACAGCTCCGGGTCGGGTTGGATGGTCAGGGTGGTGCGGTGCGTATTCTGCAAAAAATAGGTTTCTATCAGCGATTCAAAGTAGCGTTTGTCGCTGGCGATATGTTTTTTAATCGCGGCCAGCCGTTGCTCGAAGGCGATGGGTTCTAGCGGGTCGCCGCCGTAGAGCCAGGTTGAGAGCGAACGGAACATAATAGACAATCCGCGCGGAAAGGAGCCGGTGTTGTTTTCGCGCAGGTGAAATTCGAAGGTATTGATGGCGGCCTCAATCGTTTCTGGCTCAATACCATCGTTGGCCAATTGCTGAAGAGTATCGAGGATAAGGGTTTCTATTGCGCTGGCGTTCTCAATGGCAATACCTTTCAAGCCGGTGGTAAAGTAGCTCTGGCGCAGGCCGCCGGCCATGCCCCCGCCGGCTATATCCTCGCCCAACCCGGACTCAACCAGCGCCTTGCGGAGAGGTGAGGCCAGCATTCCTACCAGGATATAGCCCAGGATGTGCAGCGCGAGATCAAGCGTCTGATCTTCAATAGCCCCGATGAGCCAGTTGACGGTCATCATACTCTTGCGGCTACCGGGCGGGCTACCGGGGTCTACAGCATAGGTGTGTTCGACGGTGCGCGGTTGCGCAAAGGCGGGTTGGAGCGCAACCTGGGCCGCCAGATCGAGCCGCTCAAAATCCTTCAGGTAGGCGTCGAGCAAGCGCAGGCGCTCTTCGGGGTTATCGTCGCCATAGAAGAAGATACAGGCATTTGAGGGGTGGTAGTAGGTCTGGTGAAATTGCTTAAATTGCTCGTAGGTTAGATCGGGGATGGAGCGCGGGTCGCCGCCAGAGGCCAGGCCATAGGCGGTGTCGGGGAAGAGCGAGCGCCGCGAGTATTCCCCAAGCAAGCGTTCGGGAGAGGAGTAGGCCCCTTTCATCTCATTCAACACGACCCCCTTGTAAATAATCGGCTTGTCGGGGGATTCGACTTCGTAGTGCCAGCCCTCTTGCTGGAAGATTTCAGGCGTAATACGGGGGTAGAAGACTGCATCGAGGTATACATCTATCAGGTTGTAAAAATCCTGGGTGTTCTGGCTGGCCAGCGGGTAACTCGTTTTGTCGGGGTAGGTAAGCGCGTTGAGAAAGGTCTTGAGTGAGCCTTTCAGCAGTTCGACAAAGGGTTCTTTCAACGGGTATTTGCGCGACCCGCACAGCACTGAATGTTCCAGGATATGGGCGATGCCGCTTGAGTCGGGGGGGGGGGTGCGAAAGGTTATTCCGAAGGCTTTATGATCATCACCATTTTCAAGCGAGAGCAATTCGGCACCCGTCTTGCGGTGGCGCAGGAGCCGCGCAGTCGATTCAATTTCGGTCACATAGGTTTCTCGTACAAGTTCAAAACCGTGAAGGTCAGACATGCGATTTCCTTTCAATTGATCGCAACGATCTCGTTTTGATAATCCATCAACGAGGTAACAGGGGTATTGTACCATGTCCTATTTGACAGCCTGTGAAGGCATCGCTATACTTCATTGCATACGGGTATTTCAAGCATTCTGTTGGGTTAAAGTAAGGGTTAGCGCAAAAGCAAGCGCGAGGAGGGCTACCATGGATTTCATCAGTCCCAAAACCAACTTTGGCTTCAAGAAAATCTTTGGCTCCGAGCAGAGCAAGGATATTCTGCTGAGCTTCCTGAACGCTTTGCTCTACGATGGTGCCCCCACCATCACCGACCTGCACATCCTTGACCCCTACCAACTTCCCCGCGTTCTGGGCGGCAAAGATACCTACCTTGATGTCAAAGCTCGCCTGCACGACGGCACCTTCGTCATCATTGAAATGCAGGTGCTCAATCTGTCCGGCTTTGAAAAGCGCATTCTCTACAACGCCGCCAAAGGCTACGTCCTGCAACTGGAAGCGGGTCACAGCTACACGCGCTTGCTCCCCGTCATCGCCATCACCATTACCGATTTTGTGCTGTTTGAGCAGTTCGAGCGCCCCCTGTCG
>DAOTUK010000318.1:0-13719 GCA_034437375.1 Chloroflexaceae bacterium
CTATGCGTCGTCGCAAACACCTGCACGTTCAGGCGGCGGGCCGTTTCGAAGACGAGCCGCCACATATCGTATTGCACCGAGTAGTGCAAGCCGCTCTCTATCTCGTCTACCAGCAACAAGCCGTCTTTCGCGTTGACGAGGGCCAGCGCAATGCCAAGCATACGGTTGATGCCCTCGCCCAGACTCTTGAGAGGAATACGATCTCCACTTCCTTCTATCCTTACGGCTGGTACACGTTCTAAACGATAACCTGCCGCGGAGCGTATCTCTCGATCACCAATAACGGTAAAACGTTCAACCTCTGGTGCAACAATTTGTAAAGCGGAGAGTATATTTTGTTCTAAATCAGTTATGGCAATACTATCCCATAAATGTCCTAAGTGATATTTGTCAATACCAAGAGTTGATATAAAAACATGGTTAATATTCTGCGGTGTTCTTAGAGATGTTCTACGTATACTTAAGTCAATAGGGCGAGAATACCTCGGTTGATTCCCAATCTGAAATGTAAATCGCAGGATAGGATTATCAGCCAAGCTGTGCTCTTCAGGTAAAAGCAATTTCCATTCCCGAAGAGCATTTCCTTCATCTTCAAATGCAATATACCAATCCAAACTGATGTAAAGAGCGTTATCGAGATCAGTAAGCGATTTAATTTGTATTTGATCAGGTATTTCTGTAATATCTTTCCGTCCATGAAAAAGATACTTAATGGGTGATTGTTCAAAATCTTCCGCGGATAAACGAGAAGTAGCTTGATTTATCTCATCTCGCGCCTCTAGAATTCGACGCATTACCGAAAGATGATCTCGGTTAGCATACAACTGCAACGCCTCCAGCACGGCCGTCTTGCCCGTGTTGTTGCGCCCCACCAGCAAGTTGACCCGCCCCAGGCGCTCTATCTGCAAGTGGCGGAACAACCGAAAGTTGCGTATCTCTAGCGAGTCAAACAGCAATTCTCCCATACCAGACCCCTTTCCCTACCGTGCCTATCCCATGCCTCCCGCCTCCCGCCTCCCGTCTCCTCTATCATACCACCCCCGCGCGGCCGGGGGCAACCGGGCGCGGGTTGTAATCTTCTGATCATCTCAACCCCTTGGCGTTCGGGCCATTTTCTTGCACAATAGGTATGGTTCCCAGTGTGTGAAGCGACATTGGGATAGCGAGTGTGTGCGTTTGCTGGTGTTTTCCCCTCTGGCGTGCTCTAAACGCGCACACTTCGCTGTCTCCTTTTTCTCTTTTCCATACCGCACCCCGCTTCCCCAACGGAACACGCATCGTGTAACCTTCTGTTCATATTCAAAAACCCGTATATCATCCCGATAGCTCGTTCAAGGAAATAGTTATTTCTATTGACCGATAGTGTGCGATAGTGGAGTGTGATGGTATACCTATGAAACGACGATTTGTGGTGCTTTTCCTCGTTTGTGGACTCTTGTTCGCGTGGCCCCGCTCCACCCCCGCCGCCGCGCAAACGCCCCCCGCCCCCTCCGATAGTCCGCTTGACCTGGTCATCGTCATTGACAATTCGGGCAGTATGATCAACGCGGCCTATGGCGAAGCAGACCCGGACGGCTTGCGCTATGTGGCCGCTAAAATGCTGGTTGACCTGGTATCGGAGCAAGACCGCGTGGGCTTTGTCCACTTTGCCTCAACCGTCACCTACCAGAGCGAACACCTCACCCGCATGGATAGCCAGCAGAAGCGCGACGCCTTCAAGCAGCAGATAGAGCAGGCCCGCACGAACGACGAGCCCGGCGATACCAGTTACATCCCCGCCCTGCAAACCGCGCACGATCTCTTTGATAGCGCCAGCAACCGCCGCGCCGTCCTCTTCCTCACCGACGGCTTGCCAAGCGACGCGGCCCTGCGCGACGCGCCCGGTTCCGCCGTCAACGCCGACGCGCTGCGCGAAACGCTCGCGCCCTTCCAGCAAGCCGGTATCCCCGTCTACCTGGCCATCCTCAAGAATAAACGCTTTGGCTCCATTGCCGAACTGGTACCCGTGGTCGAGCAGGAGTTTCAGCGCACCGGCGCCCCCGCGCTCCAGATAGACACGCCCCAGGACATCGCCCGCGCCTTTGCCTTTGTGCTGAGCCAGTTGCAACCCAACCTCTACCTGGACACGCTGAACGGCATAGCCGACACCGGCAATACTACCGTCTTTGCCGCACACGCTCACCCCAACCAGGCCATATCGCAAGCAACCTTTGTTTTTGTGCCGCCCGACGCCCAGACCGACTTTGCCGTACAAACGGTGCGCCAGCCGGAGAATGCCAGCGTGCGCGACACCGATAGCGCCGCCCACTCCTACGCGGTACACTCCTTCGAGAGCGGGGACAATCAGCCGATTGATGGCGAATGGGGCTTTCAGGTGGCGCAGGAGGGTACCAGCGGCTTTGCCTTTGTTCGCTCCGACGTGCGGCTTGGTCTGGTCTACCCGGCCCTTTCGCAGGCCACCGGACAGCGTGTGGTGCTGAGCAACCAGCCGGCCCTGGTGGGGGTGACTATTAGCGGCTCGGCAACCGACGAAACGGCCAGCGTAGAAGCACGTCTGCGCGAGGGCGGCTGTTTGAACGACCCGACGGCCCGCACGGGGGGCGAGCTACGCCAACTCAAGCGCGTGGGGCTTTCGCCCGATAATACGCTCTTCTGGGAGAGCATCAGCATTGCGCCGGGCGCGCGGCCGCTGGCGCTTGACATCGAATTAAAGCAACTGGATAAGCCGCTGCGCCTCTCGCGCTGCTTTCCGATACAGGCGCTTGCGGGGGACGGCGACGGCGTGCAGATTGTCAACCCCACCCCCGCCGACAACCTGGAAGAGGGCGGGTTGCCCCTGCACATCACTTTGCCGTCCAACCCCGACATGACCTGGGCAAAGGTAGACGCCTTTGTCGAATCGCCCCCGCCCGACCAGAAGGTCGCTTTTGTCCCGCTTGAGGCCAGCAAGCCACAGGGCATCGCCCGCGGCTTTAACGCGCCCGGTAACTATGCCATCCGCTTTGTGGCGCAGGGCCACGACGCACAGCACAACGCGATAACCTTGCTTGCCCAGACCACCTATAGCGTCACTGGCTCGATAAGCCCCGGCGAAGATGTCATAGACCTGGGCAGTATGACCGAGCCGACCCAACAGTTTGAGCACGAGATACGGCTTGATGCCCCGCTCATCCAGCAGGACACGCCGGTGTCCTTCCAGGTGGTCGCCGCGCAGCGTATGGATGACCGCACCGACGCCGACCCCAACCTGATTGATCTCTGTACCACGCCTGTGATTGAGCAAGGGCAGGTACGCTGCCCCTTCACGATTACGCCCCCACCCGACCTGGCCGCCGGCCGCTACGAGGTGCGGGTGCGGCTCAAGGTGAACGACCCGGAACAAAAACTTGAGCGCGACACGGTGGAAATACGCTTCGAGCGCCCGGCCTCCGTCCTGCGTCTCGATACCCCGCGGCTTGAGGCCGGCGCTATCGTGCCCAACAATCCCTACCCCACGGCGGAGGTGTCCTTTCAACCCTACCTCTGGCAGGGCGACCCGCAACTACCCACCCAACTGGACGTGGTGAGCCTGCGGAATAACGACGTACAGGAGACTATTTCCGGCGACCTCATTGCTGTCGAACTCCAGCCGGTGGCCGCCCGCGAAGATATGCGCTATCGGTTGGTGGTCAAGCCCACCGAAACCTTGCCGGTGGGTCACTACGAGGCGCGGTTGCAGCTTGCGAGCGCCACCCCCAACCTCACCATTCACCCTGACGAGCTGATTGTGGTGTTTGAAAAGCCGGGTGAAGCGGTAGACGTGCTTTTTACCGATAGCCCGGTGACCTACGAGCGGCCCGTGTGGGGGGTGCCGTTCGTGTCGGCGGTGCTGCCCTGGTTCTTCCCCACCACGGCCTATCTGCCGGTGGAGGTGGCGGCGCAGCACGTGGCCGGTACGCCCGACCTGCCCGCCCCTGCGATTGTGCAGATCAAGCGCGGCAACGAGGTGATAGACAGCGACGCGATACAGTTTGCGTGGCGCAGTAATGGGCCCGTCGAGGGGAGCGAGGGGCGGTATCACTACACGCTGGTGATGCAGCGGGTCACGCCATTGCCGGGCGGTACCTACGACGTACGCTTGCAGATGGCCGCGCCAATCCGCTCGCCCGAAGAGCCGGTCGTACAGATGCAGGTGGCCGGGTGGGGGGCGCTCTTCTGGTGGCGTCTGCTGCCGGTGGGGGCCGTGCTGCTGGTACTGGGCCTGGTGGTGGGCAACGTGCGGCGGCTCGTTAGCCCGGCCTACGAGGGCACGCTCATTGTGGAGGGCACGCCGTTGCCCTTGAACGGACGTACCGACGACTCGTTGCAACTGGTGCTGGATGAGCATGGCAGCTTTGCCTTGCAACCCGACACGCCCGACTCCGAAGTGGTTATCCGCTGTATCAACGCGGGCGAAATCGTCATAGATTTCAAAGATGGAGAAGCGCCGGTTCCCTTGCGAATTGGCGATACATTGGGAAACATTTCATATGTTGATTAAATGGTAAGGAGGTATCTCCCGCTATGGCGCGTTCATACAATCCATCGTCGCTCTATGTCGCTCCCACGCTGGTTATCGGGGTTGGTGGAACAGGGGTTGAGATTATGCGACTGATCAAGGCCAATATGAGCCAGTCGCCCGTGCCAATAACCAGTGTGGTGCAGTTTCTCGCGCTGGATACCGAACCATGCGATAATCTGCCGGGGCAAGAAACGATCTTCGAGCGCGAGTTTGCCTATATTGGCGATTATAACGCCTCGTCGGTGCTCAAGAACCTGGACGCCTACCCGCACATCAAAGACTGGTGGTTTGATGACCCCAACCTGGTGACGGGCAGTATCTATAAGGGCGCACGCCAGCGACGCTACATTGGGCGGCTGTCGCTCTATGTCAAGTGGGGCGCGTTTATTCAAAAGCTCATCCCGAAAACGCGCATTGTCCGCGAAATATCAAAGAAAGAGGATGTGCAGCGGAGCGGTATCAACGTAGAGCGCGATACCGGGCGGGTGCAGGTCTACATCATCTCGTCGGTGTGTGGCGGCACCGGGTCGGGCGTGTTGCTCGACGTCGCCTTCCGGGTGCGGCAAGAATTGGGCGACGACGCCGACATTGGCGGCGTGCTGCTGATGCCCTCCTGCTTTCTGCCAGAGATACAGAGCGAGATACAGCAGCAGCGTATTCAAGCCAACGCCTACGCCACCCTGCGCGAGATGAACCATTTTATGGGCGGGGCCACCTTCCACGGCTGTTTCCCCGACCACGCCTACGCGGGCGGCGACGGCCGCAAAATTGTTGATGAGCTTGAACGCCCCTTCGATTGGGTGTACCTGGTAGACCGCAGCAACGGCAAGGAACACCTGCAAAGCCTGGAAAGTGTGCGCCGTATGGCCTCGCAATATATCTACCTGGACATCGCCACGCCCATTGGCAAGGTGTTTGCGGCCCGCCGCGACAACCTGCGCGACCTGGCCAGCGAGCATAGCCAGACGGGGCCGGGCGGGCAAAAGCAACCCCTCTTTGTGAGCGGCTTTGTCACGGCCTCCCTGATTATGCCGGTGGACAAGATGACCTCCTCGCTGGTGAGCACCTATAGCACCGACTTTATCAAGCGCCGCATTGGGGGCCGCCAGTCCTCTGAAGAGCAGCACAAAGCGCTGGCCCAACTGGTCGAAACGCGCTTGCAGGCGCTTGATGCCCTGTTGCGCTTTGAGAAAAAGACGGCCGCCGCGGCCCCCGCCCAACCGCAGAGCGTGCGCGAACGGTTGCTGAATGGCGGCGGCGGCAACAGCAACGGCAACGGCTCCACACCCCAGATAGATCTCTCGGATGTGGCCGACATAGCGGGCGAGGTGCTGCAAGAGGTGCAACGCTACTTGCACGAGGATTTTCTGCACTACGGCTTGCATGGCGTGCTGGAACGTTCGCGCCTGCTCGCCGAACGTCTGGAACAGCGGCGCAGCGAATTGGATAGCGAGATTACCCGCATAGAGCAGGAGGTAAAGAACCGCGAGACGGCAAAGCAAACGCTCCCCCCGAAAGATGGGTCGCTCGATAAATTGCTCGCCTTCCTCTTTGGGGGGCAGTCGCCCGCGCAGCGCCGCAAAAACGAGTGGATGAAGAAGCAGGCGGCCGCGGCCCAACTGCTGCAAAACGAACGCACGAAATTGGAGCGTAGCAAGCGGGCCTGCGCAACGGTTGACCAGTTGCATACCGCGTTGAGCGCTATCAATACCGAAATTGCGCGGCGGGTTATCGCGGTGGTGCGGTTATTGCGCGAGCTTTCGCAACAACAGACCGCCCCCGAAGCGGCGGGCTATGGCTATACTAATGGACACCACCCCCACGATGGGATAGATCTCTTTGAACTGGCAACCGAAGTAGGCAACGAGCCGCGCCCGGTGCAGGTCAATGGCACGATAGCATACCAGTCGTTTCTGGAGTCGCGCCTGCGAACCATTGTGGAACAACGCCCGCTTGGTGAGCAAGAAGAGGAACAGCTCTTGCGGCGCTTTATACAGGAGGGACTCTTTCGCGTGGTAGTCAACCGCGAGGAAGAGGGCGAAGCGTTGAGCCTGGAAGCGGTGCGCGGGGCGGTGGGGGGCCGTATCCACGCCTGGACAACCGAGGCGCTGGTAGCCCACGGGCAACAAACGTCTGGCGAGCATGGGGGCGCATCCAGTACGAACGGCACGGCGCTGGTGGCCGGCGCGGCCCAACCGCGCATTGTAGATTACATTGACTGGTTCCATGCCAACGTCAACTATGACAGCGGCGAATCGCGCAATACCCAGATAGACCCGCTGCTGATGCTGCGCCGTCGCTGTTCGGCGCCCTTTCTTGAAATTGACGAAACGCGCATCGGGGCCCAGGGCGCATCAAATACCCAGGATGTGCGCCTGCTTGGGGTGGATGTGCGGCGCGATAAAGACCCGGTGACCCAACGGGTGCTGCGCGATTTCGATATGTTTGAGGATGTGCCCACCGCCGTACGCGAACGGCTAGACATCTCCTTCAGTCGGCATGGGTACGCCGTGAGCGCCCTGCGCGACCTGAAGAAATTTCGAGACGCCTACCGCCACTTCTGTACTCTGCTTGGCGACAAGCTGCACATTCACCGCGACTGGCCACAGCCGGCCGACGAGCCCCCCATGGATGATCTGTTGTAGCGTGGTCAATGCCGCCTGGGTTTCGACCCTAGAAGCCCAACCCTTCAGGGTTGGGAGTAGTCACCCATGGCATAGCACTCGTCTGCGGCCGGGCGGGGTGGTGGCTCGTCGGAAGGGAAGAGGTAGTCTACTAGCAAGCACCACCCTGGCAAGGCCGGCTCCGCTTCGGCGCTGTGGCCACACCCATACACCGTCCGCTCGTCGGGGTTGGTGGAGCGGTAGACCCGCACCACCTCCTCGCTCAACAAATCTACGTCCCACACTACCAGCGTTCCTACGGCAAAATAATCGGCCCGCCGGGCTGCAAGCTGTTGCTCTGCGCGCGGGCCATAGTCGTGCGGGCGGCGCACGTCGGCCGCAAAGACTGGCGCGGCCTCGTGGGTACGCATGGAGAGATTGCCGGTGTAGAATGCGGCATCCGGTTGGAAAGAATGGCGGTGCGGCAGATTGACCTTGAACCCGATAGTGTCTGATATGGCATAGCCGCGGTGGGTGCGGCGGGCATAGGCCCGCAAACTGACCATAATTTCAAAGGCGGCGTAGTCGTGAATGGCGGCATTGGGCCCTGGGGCGCGCAATTCAATCTCTGCCGTGGGCAGCGACGAACGGGGGACAATTGCGCTATTGACGGCCCGTTCGATGCCGCGTTCGGCCACATGGATCAAATCATGGCGATTGACTTTATGCAACACGGCAGCCATGGCCTTCTGGAGTTTCTCAAACATGGCGACTCCTTCCCTGATGGTGGTTTTGTGTTCCGGGTTCGCTCCTTTTGTGGTTATACCTCTATCTTGTGCCCCAACACGCGGTCAAACAGGCGATTGATACTGGGGCGGCCGCGCAGCAGGGGACAGAACTGGCCCATATCATCGGCAACTACCGCTTCGCGCAGGGCGTCGGCGCTGGCGGCCAGACGTTGCTCCACCTCCTGCGTGAGCGCGGCTATGTCTACCGGCGTGCTGGCGCGGTGGGCGGGGCCAAGCCGAATAAATATTTCCGGGCGCTCTTCGCCGCGAAACTCGTAGCGCAGCGCCACCGGATACAGCAGGACATTGGGCACGCGCCGCACCACATGCGCCAGGCCCGTATAGGCCGCAATCGGGCGGCGGTCATTGGGCACTATCTCCCCCTGGGGGAACATATAGAGCGCCCGCCCGCCCCGCTCCGCCAGGATACGGCTAATGTACGCAACGGAGCGGGCCGCCTCGCGCTTGTTCTGGCGGTGGACAGAAAAGGCTCCGGCCCGCGTCATAAAGCGATAGTGCTTGAGTTGCTTCTCTTCCATCATAATATAGGCCGCGAAACGGTGCCCCAGAATTTTCTGGTTGACAATACCAATCATATAGCCGTCCCACCACGATACATGGTTCATATAGCAGAGCAGGGGCCCATCGTCGGGGCGCGGCAGACGACCCGCTATCTGCACCCACACGCGGTCAAAGCTATTCCACACCGACCAGCGTACCATGAAGAGGTAGAGCAACTGGTTATACCACCAGTTGCGGGCCGCGGGAATGGCGGGGGTGGCCCCTTCGCTTGCGCCTGGTGTTGCCATTCGTCCGCTCCTTTCGCTCGTCACCTCGCCACCTCGCATATCCTCAGCCTACCCCTATCAAATTCCAAGGATAGTATGGTATGATACAGATACTTTTCTGTGGTACGATAGAAATGGTTGCCCAAACGCCAGAAAAGCGCGTATGTAAGCGTTCGTATAGACACCATGATACCACAGCAGGCAATACGAGAGGAAATGTCAGGTTACCTATTATCAAATTATGTTGGGAGGTTTAGAGAGAGATGAGTTCTACATTGATTGAGCACTTTGCTACTACGCTTGCCAACATTGACGCCGCAGCAGTTGATGCCTATGAACACAGCACCCCCGCCTTGATACGGCACGTTGTCAAGGCGTTGGAGCAGCGAGAAGATCTTGATGATTTTACGGGTAAACATACTGGTCATATGATACAAGAAACGATGGCGTATCATCCCCAGATGCTGGTAGCGCAGATGCGTTTGAAGAGCGCCCGCACGCTGGTTGAAAACCTGGTCTGGCTCTATCGGTTGTGTATGAACAAGGGTTTTTCGCCAAACTATTTTACGATAGAGATACCTATCTGGAAACAGGCTGTTGGCAAGGTTCTCGATCCGTCCAATGCGTCACCTATCCAGGCGCTCTACCAGACTATTAACGAGAGCCACCGCGATTTGCTGGTACTCTCGCAGCGCCCGCCCGAACAGGTACAGGTGGATGAGGCGTTGATTGCGCATTTTCACGACTATCTCGACGCGCTGCTTGCGCCTGATGGGAGAAAGGCTTTGCAGGTGTCGAAGTCATTTATCCAGCAAGTGCAAGACATTCCCGTGTGGTGGGAGCAGATAATCTGCCCGTCGCTCTATGAGATAGGCCGCCTCTGGTCGGAAGGCAAGATTACCGTGGGGCAGGAGCATATGGCGACCTCTATTACGCAACGGGTCATGTCGGCGTACTACCCGATGATTTTGGATTTGCCGCGCCAGCGGGGAACGATGGTTATCGCCGTATCACAGGGCGAGTTGCACGAGATAGGGGCCCGTATGCTGGCAGATATGCTCGAAATGCATGGATGGGATGTCTACTACACCGGCGCAAATACGCCGGATGAGACGTTGCTTGATTTGCTTGAAACGCTTCAGTCGCGCTATCTCTGCATTTCAACCACGATACCTTCACACCTGGGGCACGTCAGTTCGGTTATTTCGCGGGTCAAGCAATCGTCGCTCACGGTGCCGGTGCATGTGGTAGTTGGGGGGCAGGCCTATCTGTGTGATGACCAGTTGTGGGCGCAGGTGGGAGCGGATGGGTTTGTGCCCAATGCAAGCCAGGCGATAGACTATTTCCAGACGCTCGATACGGGGGATAGCTGGAACCAGGCGGCCCGGGTCAATTAACACCGCACGCGCTCAGTCTATCGTTTCTATCGTTTCGAGCCGCGCAAAACTGGCCAGCAGGTTGCGCTCATCGCCGCCATCGAAGCGCACCAGCACCGCCTCATCCCATTCTTGCATCTCGCTCGTAACGACCGTTCCGTCGCCGTAGAGGTGGTGGCGTACACGCTGGCCGGGGGCAAAGCGGGTTTGGTAGCCCTGGGGTGGGCGTTGCGGCTCGCGTTCGGAGCGTGGCCGCGTTGCGGGCGCGGGGGCCGGGCGGGGGGTCGGACGGGCGGTTGTTCCGCCTGCCGAGCCGTAGCCGCTGCGCTCCGAGAACATACTTTTCTGGGCGGTGGGGCCGCTCCGTCCACGGCGGGCCGGGCGCGCAAGGTGGTGGCCGGGGATGGCGCGGAGAAAGCGCGAGGGGGTGCTAATCTCGCTCATACCCGCGCTCATACGACGAAAAGCGTAGACCAGGTATAGGTGTTGTTGGGCGCGGGTGGCCCCCACATAAAACAGGCGGCGCTCCTCCTCCAACGCTTCGGGCGTGTCGAGCGAACGACCATGCGGCAATAAACCCTCTTCCAACCCTATCAAAAAGACAACCGGGTATTCTAGCCCTTTGGCCTGGTGCAGGGTAATACATGTTACCGTGTTGCGCTCTTCGTCCAGGCGGTCGGTATTGGTAAACAGCGTGACCTCTTCCAGGAAGGTTTCCAATTGCGACTCACGCGGGAGGAAGAGATATTCGTTTGCGATGGTGTGCAACTCTTGCACGTTTGACCAGCGCTCTTTGCCTTCCTCTTCGCCATACTCTTTGACCAACGCTTCGTGCAATTGCAACCGCTCGAGCACGTTTTCCAGCATGGTGGGGAGGGTGTGTTGGGCTTTGTCCTCTAGCAAGCCCTGGATGAGGCGGTAGAAAGCCAGCAGCGCGTTGCGGGCGCGGGTGTTAAAGGGCGACGGTGTTTGCTCGTCGGCCAGGGCGTGCAAGGCCTGGTAGAGGGGCAAGCCTATCTCTGCCGACCAGCTATGCAGCGTTTCGAGGGCCCGCTTGCCGATACCGCGGGGCGGCACGTTGATGATGCGTTCGAAGCTCACGCGGTCGAAGGGGTTGAACGCCAGGCGGAGATAGGCCAGTACGTCTTTGACCTCTTTGCGTTCGTAAAAGCGTGTGCCGCCCACCAGTTGGTAGGGGATGCCACGTAGGGCCAACGCCTCCTCTATGGCGCGGCTCTGGGCATTGGTACGGTACATCACCGCACAATCGCCCCACCGATAGCGCCCCGTATCTACCAGCCGGACAATCTCTTCGATAACACACGTTGCCTCGTCGGTCTGGTCATACCCCTCTAGCAGCATCACCTGCTGGCCAGCGCCGTTCTCAGTCCACAGACGCTTGGGGTGGGGGCGCGGGGGCCCGCCGCGGATAATGGCCTGCGACACATCGAGAATAGCCTGGGTGCTGCGGTAGTTCTGCTCCAACAGGATGACCTGTGCTTCGGGATAGTCCTTTTCAAATTCCAGAATATTACGGATGTCGGCCCCGCGCCAGGAGTAGATGCTTTGCTCTTCGTCGCCTACCACAAAGAGGTTGCGGTGGTGTTCGGCCAGGGCCCGCACCATCAGGTATTGGGCGCGGTTGGTATCCTGGTATTCGTCTACCAGCAGGTAGGTATAGCGCTGCTGGTACCAGTGTAGCACCGTCTCGTGCTGGTGGAAGAGGCGCACGGTTTCTAGCAGCAGGTCGTCAAAATCGAGCGCGTTATACTCGCGCAGGAGTTGCTGGTAGCGCTGGTAGCAGCGGGCCGCCACCTCGTCCTTGTGTTTGTGGCGGTTGCTGCGGTCGGTGGGGCGGTTGTCCAGGAAGCGTTCCGGGCTAATCAACTCATTCTTGGCCCGCGAAACTTCGCTGAGGATGCTACGCGGCTTGTAGAGCTTGTCATCATAGCCAAGCTCGCGCACCACCTGACGCATCAGGCGTTCCTGGTCTTCGCTATCGTAAATAGCAAAGTCGTTGGCCCGCTCCATATGCACAATGTCGCGCCGCAAAAACCGCGCACACGTGGTATGGAAGGTTCCCACGGTAAGCGCAGAGGTATGCGCGGGCCCTACGAGCGTTTGCAACCGTTCGCGCATTTCACGGGCGGCTTTGTTGGTAAAGGTGACCGCGAGGATGTTGCGCGGGTGTATGCCCATCACGTCAACCAGATAGGCTATCCGATAGGTGAGGACGCGCGTTTTGCCGCTGCCCGGCCCGGCCAGTACCAGCACCGGACCCGGGCCGGCTTCAACGGCCTGCCGCTGGGCCGGGTTGAGTTCGGCCAATCGTTCGTGCATACGAACCTTTCATCCCAATGATACGCTGCGCTGAGGATGCGACGCCTCGCGCCTCGCGCCTCACGCCTCGCGCCTCGCGCCTCGCGCCTCGCGCCTCGCGCCTCACGCTTCCCGCCTCGCGCCTCGCGCCTCACGCTACTTGCTTGACGTGGCCATTCTGCCGAATCACCTGGGCCGTGGTGTACTCCTCCATCAAGTGCTCCATGAGAAATTCGCGCAGGGCCCGCGCGGCCGGCGAGGCCACCCGGTCGCCACGCCACACCAGGCCAAGCGAACGCTCCAGGTTACAATCGTTGACCTGCAAGCCGGTAATCCTGTGGGAGGTATTTTGCAGCACCAGACTGGGCACCAGGGCAATACCGACCCCCGCTTCGACCAGACGCAGCAAGGTATCCATCTCGCCGCCATCCAGCACCACCCGCGGCTTGAAGCCGGCTTTTTGACAGGCATTCAGCGTGGTATCGCGCAGCTCGTAATTATTGGGCGAAAGCACCCAGGCATCCTCGCTCAATTCGCTCAAGGTTACGGTGGTGCGGTTGGCAAAGCGGTGCTCTTTGCTCACCGCAACGACAATACTTTCGGTAAACAGCGGTACCACGGTCAAGGCTTGATCTTCCACCGGCAGCGTTGCTATCGCCAGGTCGGCCATCCCCGACTCCAACAATTCCAGTAAGGTTTGAATACCCGCTTCGCACAGGCGTAGCTCAATACCAGGGTACCGCTTGTTGAATGCGGCCAATGCCTTGGGCAAAAGCTGCGTTCCCACAGACGGCGGTGTCCCTATCCGTGCGCGGCCGCGACGTAGCCCGACCCGCTCGCTCATCTCAGCGCGGGCCGACTCTATCTGAGCCAGCACGGCCCGCACATGCGGCAAAAGCGCCTCGCCCGCCTCCGTTAGACGAACATTGCGTCCCACACGGTCAAACAGGGCTACTCCGAGCTCCTGCTCCAACTGGCTTACTTGCTTGCTCAGCGCTGGTTGTGCAATATGTAACTCGGCCGCAGCACGAGTGACATGCGAGTGACGAGCAACCGCTTCAAAATATTTTAAGTGGCGCAGCTCCATAAATCCCTCGTTTATCTCACAGGTTGGTTATCCATGCCAGTGCATCAATAACCATGAACCAATGACATCAATGCTTCAGCGATCTGAAACATATCTAATCATACCGGAGAGAGTTACAATTCAGATCCAACAACGAAACCGGATGGGAAGGCGGGAGGCAGGAGGCGGGAGGCGGGAGGCGGGAGGCGGGAGGCGGGAGGCAGGAGGCGGGAGGCGGG
>DAOTUK010000319.1:0-52092 GCA_034437375.1 Chloroflexaceae bacterium
GGGGGGGGCAGGGGGGGGGAGGTGTCCTCCGGGCCGGGGCTATCGAACGTGCGAAAGGTTTTGAGTGTCAGGTATCCACCATCTGGCATCGCCTCGATGGCATTCATCATCAAATTGAGTATGACCTGGTTCAATTCGTTGGCTTTCCCCCGTATAAAGGGTAAATCCGGTTCAAGGGTACTATCCACCTGGATATTTTGCCGCGCCACGGTGCCACTGGTGAGCAGGATCATGCGCCGGACCAGCGCATTGAAATCAACCGGTGCATAGGCATGATCATTTGACCGGTGTATTTCAAGAAACTGGCCCAGGGTTGTCTTGATACGACTCATCTCTTCTTGCGATAGGGCCAGGTATTGCTGGCGCTCTTCCTCGCTGCCCTTGTCGAGCATGTAGAGGCTGGTCTGAATTGTTTGCAAGGGCGTATTTATTTCGTGGGCAATGGCCGCGGCCAGGCGGCCGGTCGAGGCTAACCGTTCATTCTGGATCATCATGGCTTCAAGTTGGAAGCGCTCGGTCACATCGGCAATATGCACAATCATGCTGTAGAGGGGTAGATCGGGGATGTCGCTGGTATCGGTATCCTGGGTTTCGGCAATGGGAAAGGAGCGTATATCGAGAATATGCTCTGTGCCCGTGGGGGTTGTGTAGAAGGCGCGGTAGGCGCGTGGTTCGCGGTCAAGCAGCGTCAACAGCGACTCTTCGCCGGGGAAGGGCGGGTGTTGTTGGCGGCAGAGCACATCCCAACGCTGGTTGAGCAAGAGTTGGACATCGCACCCAAGCAAGTTGGCCAGGGCCTGGTTGGTTTCCAGAATGGTGCCATCGCTATCGAGCAACAACAGACCATCCTTTAGCCCATCTATGAGCGTATAGAGCACATCGCGGTTACGTTGCAATTGTTTGTTGGCCTGGCGCAATTGTTCGTTGACCTGGCGCATAGACTCTTCCGACTCTTTGCGGTCGGTTATATCCTGGGCAATGACCCCCAGGCTACGCATGGTGTCCTGGGCATCGTAGATACCAAATTTTACCGCCAGGTAGGTACGCGAGAGGCCATTGACAATATTGGTTTGTTCATAGACGAGCGGTTTGCCGGTGGTGATGACGCGCTCGTCCTGTTCCTTCCAATCGCGCACTTCTTCCGACGAAAAGCAATCGCTCAGGTTGAGCCCAACCATTTCGTCGCTGGTATAGTTATGCATCGTGGCAAAGTGGCGGTTGACGAGTAGGAAGCGGCCGTGCAGATCGCGCACAAAGATGGCGGCCGGCGAGTTGTCGAGAATGGCCTGGAGCAGGGTCTGGCTTTCGCGCAGGGCCGCTTCGGTGCCCTGGTGTTCGCTCACTTCGTTGAACAGGGCTTGCACTACGGTGTTTAGTTCGGTGGTGCGCCCCTCGACCCGGTTTTCAAGCTCCTGGTGGGCTTTGCGTAGCGCCGCTTCAATGCGGCGACGTTCGGCTACTTCATCCTGGAGGGTGCGGTTCATCTGAAAGAGCTTGTCGGTACGCTCCTGGACGCGGTATTCGAGGTCGTCGTGCGACTGGCGTAGCAGGTCTATCTGCGCATGGTTGGTTGTGTCGTGCAGGAGCCAGTGTAAGGCGGTTGGGGGTTCGCTCGTGTGGGGAACGATGCTGACCCGTACGGCCACGCGGAGCGGGGGCCCCTGGGGGGGTTGTACATAGAGTTCGCTTTCCATGCGTTGGCTCTGGCCCTTTTGCAATTGTTTGAGCACGTTCAGGAACAGGCGCAGGTCGGGCTCGGTAATATATACGCGCAATGGTTTGCCGGGCAAATAGCTTTGTGAGGTACGGAAGAGGTCGGCGGCGGTACGGTTGGCCCGTTGAATAATGCCGCGCATATCGGTGATCAGGTAGCCATCGGGCGCGTGGTCAAAGAGTTGCTGGTAATCGCGGTGTTCCTGGCGCAGGGTAGCATGGGCCGCAACCAGTGCATTGGCCTGGTCGCGTATGGCGGCCACCAGCGTTTGGAGCGTCTCTTTGGTTTCGTCTGGCGTAACGTTGTGCAAGTATGTGGTCATCTGTTGTTGGAGGGTAGCAAGGGTTGTCGTCAAGGTATTGTCGTTCATCATGGCTTTTTTTAGGGGCGTCTAAACTTTCCACTTGCGACAAATAATGGTTGTTCCCAATCCTTTTTTCGAATATATTTCGAACTCGTCCATAAGGCGTTGGGCCCCTGGCAATCCCATACCAGCGCCAGTGGGTATGGTGCTGGCTGGCTTGCGGTATTGTTCGATGTTTTCTATGCCAGGGCCGTGGTCTTCAAAAATAAGTTCAATACCGTTGCGGCCATGCTGTTCAATATGGCACACGGTTACGTGCCCCATACCGGCGTAGAGAAAGATATTTCGTGCCAATTCGCTCACGGTGGTGGCGATACGGGCCTGATCCATACCAACAAACCCGATGGTACGGGCGACGTCGCGGGCGGAGGTGCGGGCTGTCACTACGTCCAGGTCGCTTCGAATAGTTGTTACTGTACGTTCGTGCGCCATGGCTATGGTATGCTCCCAGGCAATTTGCAAAAACCGTGTGTTCGCCAGCGTAGTATCCTGGTGTCCAGACAATCGTTCATTATCTATCATACCACAGTATGCCCAACCCGAAGTAACTGTTCACATAGGGCGATTGCAACGTCGCCGTGCCGACGACAGAATCAGGCTTTGTTGCATGCGCAGACGTTGAAGTGTGCCTTCGGGGCGAGCTCCCCAAAAAGGTGGTTTTGAGGGGCGGAGCCCCATATGCTCCCCAGGTATGCTCGTTGACGTAAGATGTTGCCATCGCCCTGACTGTTCATACGTGTGGGGACGCTTTCTGGGAACGCGGGCAAGATGCCCACGCTCCCGGCGCGGAAAACGGTCTGGTACATCCCCATGCCCGCACCGGGGGACCGGGCCGCCTTACCCCGCCGCGCCTTGCCGTGCCCACCGCGCCAACCGGGTATAATCGGGCGCGTGCCGCCCGTTAAAATAGTGGCACGCCTGGTAGTAGCGCACATCATCCAGCCACATCTGCGCGTAAATCTTGTCGTGCTTAAACTTGCGCAATACCTCCGCCGGGCGCGATAGCGCGAACATAGCCGGCCCCAACAACTCCGATGGGTCGCGGAAACATTCCCAGTCACACGCGCGGCAGGGCGCGGTCGGGTCAAGGGGTTGAAACCCCTCCTCCCAGAAATGGCCCAGACTCTCCCCCCCACGGTAGCCGCACGGGTAGGTCTGCCCGTCTGCCGAATCTACAAAGAAGAAATCTATCCCCCCGCGACAGGGAAACGCAAATGTCTCGCTGCCCGTATACTGGCGGAAGAGCGCGTACAACGAACTTTGCGGCGTAAAGATACGCAACCTGGCGCGATACTCTGGTATTGTATCCAGCAGCGCCTTGAACACCAGCGCCCGCTCCTGCGCCGTAAACCGCACAATATGGTCGGGCGATGTTGCCGTGTAGACCGCGTTCAAGCTCCCCAATTCCTCCTCATCAATGCTCATGGGGTAGCACGCATTGACCATGGTAAACCCTAGATCGTAGGCAAACTGGTAATAGGTGCGGAAGGCTTCGCGGTAGGTCTGGTAGAACTGCTGCGGGTTGCGGCACTCTTGCTGCGCCGACGCCTCGCCGTTCACGTTGCGGTTGACCCCTAGATTGACGGCCGGGTAGATACCGTAGCTGTGGAAGATGGGCAACGCCTGTTCGATGCCGGCCACTACGCCGGGGAGTCCGCGCATCTGCTCATGCACGGCCGGTACCGCCGAGTCTATGCTTATCCAGAAGGTATACAGCGTTGTCTGCGCCAGCGTTTCGGCTAGACGATGCACACGCTTTGCAAAGCCGGGTTTGTCGGAGTTGCGGAACATATAGCCATTTGTGCCTGTCCGGATGTAGCGAATGCCGGCCTGTTGCGCGTAGGTAATGTAGGACAATAGCTCATCCACAAACAGCAATGGTTCGCCCCCCGTAAAGGACACGGCCTCCACTCCCCGCGCCGCTGCCGCGTCCAGCAGGCGCTTGATGTCGTCAGACGCCAGTTGGGAGCGGGGCGCATTGGATGTAACGCGCATACCGCACTGTGGACAGTGGGCATTACACTTGCTGTGTATCTGGATAACAAGCTGTCCGGGGATGGCCCCCCGCACCAGACGACGGGCCGTATCCAGGGACAACAACGGGTTATGATGGTGGTCATGCTTGTTCATACGTCTCTCCTGTAGAACCCTGGTTGCGGGGAACCTTCCTCCCCACAGCGAAACGGGCCTATTGTACCGCATCCAGGCCCGATTGCCGGAGAGCCTATGCACAGTATCGGTTCACCAGGTACGTTCACAGATCTTACATGACCGCCATCAATACTGCGACAGCCACAATTACCAGCAAGACCGCTCCTACTGAAACCCAGATAACGCGGTCAATATTGAGCAATACCCACCCTTCGCCCACGACTTCATTGTCGTGGCCAATTAAGAATAGGCGATGTGGCTTTTCATCAATCTGATAATCTATCTCGGTGATTGGCGTTCCGTGGATATGCAGTTCGGCACTGCTAATGCGCGTGTCCTCGCTCTTGACATCGTTGACGGCGCTCCGCAGTAGTTCTGAGAGCGGCGCAACGCTATGCCAGCGCCCTTCGTAGGGGTTGATGCTGGCGTGGTAGACCTCTTCGGCACGCTGGCGGATGGCCTTGTGGGGTAATTCTTCCAGGTCGTCGGTATTTTCCCATAGGCAGACGTTGCGGCCCCATGTAAAGACCTGCTCTTCTACCAGATTGCCGGTGCCTGCGCACGTTGGGCAGCGTTGCAGGCGGTAGCCGCGACAGGTGGGGCACATCTCCTGGTGTGTTTCGACCTGTACGCTATTGTCTGGTTGGCGTACCTTGCGGGTGCGCTGGATATTGCCTTCGCCCTCGCACGTTGTACAGCGTACCTGGCCGGCCCCTTCACACTCTGGGCAGGGCAAGATACGCCGGTGTTCGGGCAAGACCATCTCTTGCATGGGCACAGTCGCAACGTCCTGTTGGGCCGGTACGGGAATATCCCAGACCGAGGGCAGCGGCGGGAGGTTGGTCTGGTGCTCTTCGGGGCGGGCCGAACGCTGGCGCGGGGTAAAGGGGGTGCGTGTTTCGTAGAGCGTGCGCAATTTGTAGAAGTAGATGTTATAGCTCACAATCTGGTCAAACTGGATGACTTGTCCAAGCAGCGAGCGGCGAAAGAAGCCTTTGCGGCTCCAGCGATTGAGCAGGCGGCGCAGCGATTCGGTGCGGTGGAGCGTGTCGGCGCGGCTGCGACTGCGGCTATAGTATTCCTGGTTGAGCATATCGCCCATGACGGTTTCCAGCGGATTTTCCAACCATTCGGCGGCTGGTTCCCACTGTGACTCCTCCATATCGTCGGTGGCGCGGTCAACGTGGGCATGGAGTGCGCGGCGCAGGGCCGCGGCGGCCTCGCTCGCGCTGCCAAAGCGGGCCGAGGGTTGGGGGGCCATCATCCGTTGCAAGATGGCATCCGCCTCGCGCAAGAGGGGGTCGTGGGTGGTTAGCGAGGGCAGGGGGGCACCGGCTAATGGTGGAGGGCTCCCGCTCAACAGGTGGTATAGCGTGGCCCCCAGGCCATATACATCGAGCGCGGGGGTTGCTTCGCTCTGGTCAAGCCGCTGTTCTGGCGCAGAGTAGAGCGTAAGATAGTCGCCGCTGTCAACGCTGCTCAAGTCGGGGGTACCGGGACTGGCCGCCAGACCCAGGCCGGTGAGGTAGGCGACGCCCTCTGGGGTGAGCACAATGTTTACCGGCTGGACATCGCGGTGAACGATGCTCTGCTGGTGTAAGAAGTCCAGTACTGCGGCTATCTGGGTGGCTACCCGCAATACCAGCACCGGCTCCAGTGGGCCCGCCTCAACCAGCGTGCTGAGGGCCTGTGCCTCAAGCATTGGCGTGACCAGATAGTACCCATAGGTATCGTCGTGGCCGGCGTCTATCACTGGCAGCAGGTTGGGGTGGCTAAGCTGCGCCGCCAGACGGGCCGCCAGGTTGAAGCGGCTTACCGATACCCAATCGGTACGGCGCAGTAGATGCACCAGCACCGGGCGATCCAGCGTGAGGTGCGTCGCGCGGTAGACGCTGGACAGATCCTCCTGTCCCACCTGTTCATACAGGCGGTAGTTGCGTAGCTCGTCCTGGTCGCGGCTCGCGGTCTGGGCCGCGTGTGTGCGTTCGACAACCTTGTGTGGTGGCATATTTCCCCCCCGGTTGCACCGGTCGTTCTCCAACCGCCTGGGCCCATCATCCCGAACACCTACCGTTCCAATACCTACCGTCATGATACCAGATCTATTATAGCACATCTGGTCTAAAATAACAAGATGTGGGGTACGGGGTATGCCAGAAAGTTTTCCGCACCTGGGAGCGCAGGCGTCCCGCCTGCTCCGGGGCGGGTAAGATGCCCGCGCTCCCTTGTGAACCCCTTTTGATAACGGTGGGGCGGAAATGGCCCCCCGCGGGTTATGACCCTGCCCCCGGCACAAAGGCGCCGTGGATAACGCGCACCGCCGCATCGCCATCGCTCTCGGCTACCACAAACGAGATGTTATACTCGGTGCTGCCCTGGGCAATGGCAATAATGTTGACCCTTGCATCGCCCAACGCTTGAAACGCCTTGCCCGCAATGCCCGGCGTTCCGCGCATCCCCGACCCGACGACGGCGATAATCACTACCGCCTCCTGCACATCCACATACCAGTGGCCCATCCCATCACGCGACAGCTCGCTACGGAGTTCCTGTACTGCCAATTCCGCTTCATGATCGGGCACCGCCACACAGATATTTTGCTCGCTGCTGCCCTGGGTAATCATCAGCACATTGGCCGCGGCCCGCGCAATGGCCCCAAAGATACGGGCCGCCATACCCGGCACGCCGGGCATATCGGGGCCCCCAACCCGTATCAAGCTCACGTCCTTGATAGCTGTGACCGCTTTAATGGTATTGGCTGTTTCATCGGCACTGATACGGGTACCCGGAAAGGTGGGGTTGAAGGTGTTGAGGATGCGGATGGGGATACCGCGTTGTACCACGGGATAGACGGTGCGTGGGTGGAGCACGTTGGCCCCATAGTAGGAGAGTTCGGCCATTTCACTATAGGAGAGCGCCGGCAATGAGATCGCCGCTGGTACAATCTTCGGATTGGCGCTCATCACCCCATCTACCTCCTTCCAGAACCAGACCTCATCCGCATCGAGCGCGGCCCCCAGAATGGCGCAGGAGTAGTCGCTACCGCCGCGCCCAAGCGTCGTCATTACCCCTGCCGGGGTCGCGCCGATAAAGCCTGTGACGACGGGCACCGCTCCCCGCTCAAGCAGGGGCATCAGCCGGGTATAGCTCTGGTCGCGGGTTGGGTCTATCAGCGGCGACGCATTGCCATAGCGTTCATCGGTCACGATAAGCTCGGTGGCGTCTACGTGCTCTGCATCTAACCCGGCGCTGCGCAGCGCCGCGGCCACAATCCGCGCATTGCAGCGTTCGCCCTGGCCGCTAATCAGGTCAAGCGCTCGCGGGGTCAACTCGGCAAGAATACCAATGCCATACCAGAGATTGTTGATATGGTCAAACAGGCTTTGTAAATCCTGTTCCAGGGTAGCACACTCGTCAGCCGTGGCCAGTTCTCTGGCCGCCTGCATATGCAAGTCCAGCAAACTGGGCAACACGGAGGCTGCGGCGGCACTATCGCCCCCCGCGGCCCGCCGGGTGGCATGCAGCAACGTATCGGTTGTTCGCAGATGGGGCGCATTCATTGCCGACACCACCACCACCACTTGATGCTGCGCGGACACCTCCCCAATAATCGCAACCACCTTGCGGATAGCGTCGGCTGTGCCAACCGACGTTCCCCCAAACTTCATCACAACACGCATAGATTTTCTCATTCCCTCCTCTTCACAGCACAGGATACGACGAGACGGTTACAGGCGGCATTATACCCGATAAAAGAGCACGAGAGGAGTACGGGTAGCATGGCGCAGAAGATGTCCGCGCCTGGGAGCGCGAGCGTCTCGCTCGCACCGCGCGGGCCAGGTGTCCGCGCCCCCAGGCCAGGGCCCCGCCCTATCTCGACCGCGAATGTGGACAGGACAGCCGCGCAGTACTGCAAATGTTCTGTCTGTCGGGGAATAGTGGAGAAGATACCACCATATTTCCCCGAATCTCCCCACAACAGCACGCATTGCTGGTGGCAACTTCTGGTATAGTACCAATCGGTGGGGTGATACGTTCCGGCTAAGTTCCCGTATCGCACGAGAAAATATAGAAACGGTTGGGAAACCTTGACAGTCCTTGCGTTGGGAAGTATTATTACCATACCAATAGGGTATGGAATGTAACGTCATAGAGCCGGGGTGCGGTGCATACCGGCACCGGCAGATGATACATTTGCTTTCTTCTATCGAACCTTAACAACCAGGAGGCTACACGTGCCATCAGAGTTACTCTGGGCCGTGCTGTTTCTTATCATCGGGCTTGCGACGGGAGCTTCTCTCGGTATCTTCTGGTTTAAAAGCAACTCGCATTCATTGATAAAGGGCCGCGAAACCGAAGCACGCCTGTTGTTAGAAGAAGCGCGATCTCAACAAAAGGAAATCCTGTTACAGGCGAAAGATGATGCCTTGCGCATTCGTCAGGAAGCTGAAGCAGAAGTAAAAGAAGCACGCCAAGCGTTGCAAAAGCAGGAAGAACGTCTGCAACGAAAGGAGGAAAATCTCGATCGAAGATTGGAAAGCTCAGAAAAGCGCGAACGCCAGATCCAACACCGCGAACGTCAGACCGACCAGTTGTACCAGGAGGCGGAACGACTCACGCAGGAACAAGAGACAGAACTGCATCGAGTATCGCAATTGCCTCTGGAGGAGGCCCGCCAGCTTGTTCTCGACCGCGTAGAGCGTGAAGCGCGTGATGATGCGGCCCGCTTGATGCATGAGATAGAAGTATCGGCCCACGAAGAGGCCGATAAAACTGCCCGCAAGATCATTGGGATGGCCATTCAACGTTGTGCATCCGACTATGTTTCCGAAGTCACCGTTTCGACGGTCAATTTGCCCAGTGAGGAACTGAAGGGACGCATTATTGGGCGTGAAGGGCGCAATATCCGCGCATTTGAGCAATTTACCGGCGTTGATATTATCGTTGATGATACCCCGGAAGCCGTGACCCTCTCGTGTCATGACCCTGTCCGCCGTGAGGTGGCACGTATTGCACTCATCAGACTATTGAAGGATGGACGTATTCACCCATCGCGTATTGAAGAGGTGGTTTTAAAAACACAAAATGAGATAGATCAGATTATGCGCGAAGAGGGCGAACGGGTGGCGTATGCCGCCAACGTCCAGGGCCTTCATCCGGACTTGATAAAGTTACTGGGTCGGTTAAAATATCGGAGCAGCTATGGGCAAAATATGCTGCAACATTCATTGGAGTGTTCGCTGTTGGCCGCACATATGGCCGCCGAGCTCGGCGCTAACGTCAATGTGGCCAAGACAGCCGCACTATTGCACGATATAGGCAAGGCCGTTGACCACGAAGTACAGGGCCCCCATGCCCAGGTGGGCGCAGAAATTGTACGCCGGTTGGGGCGGTCTGCCGCAATTGTCCATGCTATCGCGGCACACCATAACGATGAGGAACCGCAAAGTGTCGAAGCGTTTTTGGTACAGGCGGCTGATGCTATCTCAGGTGGCAGGCCCGGCGCGCGGCGTGAAACGCTCGACCTGTACATCAAGCGCCTTGAAGCGCTCGAATCAATTGCTACGTCTTTCAATGGGGTGCAAAGGGCCTTTGCTATCCAGGCCGGACGCGAAGTGCGGGTGATGGTTCAACCCGACAACGTAGACGATCTCGCCAGCATTCATCTGGCGCATACGATAGCAAAGAAAATTGAGGAAAGTCTACAATATCCCGGACAAATTAAAATTACGATTATTCGAGAAACCCGGGCCGTAGGCTATGCACGATAGCACACTCTGGACAATCCAACAACGAACCGTTATCATAAGGTCTTAAAGTTTCAATCCGAGAATTCAATAAGGAGGAATGCATGAACGTTGTCCAGCCAGTTTCAGTCCCTGCAAGTGTTGAAGAGGAAAATGGAGCCGAGGTCGAGTTTGGAGATTCGGCAGAAGTACTAAAGGTTTCTACTCGTTCGCGGCCCAGTGCCGTCGCAGGAGCCATTGCGGGTGTTATTCGAGAACACGGTGTCGCCGAAGTCCAATCTATTGGCGCAGGCGCAACGAACCAGGCCATTAAAGCCGTGGCTATTGCCCGCAGCTATTTGCGAGAAGATGGTATTGATATTGTCTGTGCGCCGTCGTTTATTGATATTTGTATAGATAATCAGGAACGCACAGCGGTCAGGCTCTTAATAGAGCAACGATAGCATGGGTCTTTGGGGCGCAGCGAGGAAACTCCCTCGCTGCGCCTTTTTATATACTCCGCAAAGGGGCGTTGTATGGAAGAAATAGCACGCTTTTTACAGGACGTTCCCCCCTTCAATCTGTTATCCCCACAACACGTCCAGTCTATTTCCGAGAAAATCCAGATAGAGTATTTTGCCGAAGGCGAGGACGTTATGGTGCATAATGGCCCCCCTGCCGAATATCTCTACATTATTCGCCGCGGCAGCGTAGATTTGCTGCGCGAAGATGATCGCGGTGTCCACGTGCTCGACACGCTTGGCGAAGGCGATATGTTTGGCTACCCCTCGCTCATACGCCACAAGCCCCCTATCGTCACCGTCCGCACGCGCGAGGAGGTGCTGGCCTACCTTATGGCCGCCGACCTCTTCCACCACCTGCGGCGCGATATTCCGAGCTTTACGCGCTTCTTCGCCACGTCGGCTATCGAGCGTATTACCCAACGGCTCCAGGCTCATGACGAGAACGCCTCGCCAGAGCTGTTCCGCTTTCGCCTGCGCGACCTGGTACAGCGGCATCTCGTGAGCGTATCGCCTGACGTGAGCGTACGCGAGGCCGCCCAGGTGATGCGCGACCATAACGTCTCATCGGTCGTTATTGATACGGTGCCACCCGGCATTATTACCGACCGCGACCTGCGCAACCGCGTGGTGGCCACCGGTATGAGCGATACTACCCCCGTCACCAGCATTATGACCCGCAACGTGCTCTCGCTCTCGCTCGATAGTCTGGTCTTCGAGGCGCTCATTACCATGCTCGAGCATGGCATTCACCATATGCTGGTTACAGAGGACAACCGCGCAATAGGGATGGTGACGCATACCGACATATTGCGCCACCAGAGCAAGAGCCCCCTCTTCCTGCCGCGCCAACTCCAACGCGCGCGCAAGATGGAAGATCTCCAGGCCTACACCCAACAAGTAACCGCAACGGTGGGGAGTTTGTTGGACGCGGGAGCGCGGGTAAACGACATCGGGCGCATTGTCGCTATGTCCCACGATGCGCTGATAGTGCGTTTGCTGCACGATGCCGAAAAGACACTTGGGCCCCCGCCCTGTCCCTATGGGTGGCTGGTTCTGGGCAGCGAGGGGCGCTATGAACAAACGCTCCGTACCGACCAGGACAATGCGCTGGTCTATGCCGATGATGCGCCACCCGAGGCGGCCCAATACTTTGCCGCACTCGCTGAGCGCGTGGTGGAGCAATTGATAGCGTGCGGCTTTCCGCGCTGTCCCGGCGATATTATGGCTACCAACGAGCGCTGGCGGCAACCCTTGCCCGTCTGGAAACAATATTTTCAAGATTGGGTAGATACGCCCAACGAGAAGGTTCTGGTACGGGTGGGTATCTTCTTCGACTTTCGCCAGATCCACGGTACGTTAGAGGTCGAACAAGCGCTGCGTCCGGTGATCCAGCGGGCCAGGGACAATAAGATTTTTCTGGGGCACCTGGCCCGCGTGGCGCTGCGCCAGCACGCGCCGGTCAGCTTCTTTCGCCAACTGGTGCTGGAGCGCAGCGGCGAGTCGCGCAACTTGATAGATCTGAAATCGCGGGGCACAACGCTGGTGGTAGACCTCGCCCGGCTCTTCTCGCTGGAAGCCGGCTGCTCGCGCACCAACACCACCTCGCGCCTGCAACGCTGTCTGGGACAGAGCGACCTGAGCCGCTCCGGGGCGGAAGAGTTAATCGCCGCCTTCGAGCTCATCAGTCTGTTGCGCTTGCGCTACCAATACCACCAGATACAGCAAGGTGGTACACCCACCAATCAAATACCGGTGTCCTGGCTCAGCGCGCTGGAACGCCGCGAGTTGAAGGAGGCGTTGTGGGCTATTGCGCGTATTCAGCGCAATATTGAACTGATGTTCCAGACCGATTTATTTGCGTAGTAATTGTTCACCTTTGGGGGTAACCCCTGGGAGCGCGGGCATCCGGCCCGCCCCGGAGCGCGCGAGCGTCTCGCGCGCCCAGAGTTGCCCCCCAGGTGTGAACAGTTAGCGAGAGGTACCCCGGATTGTGAAAAACGTCTATGGTTTGGCGGTTGCGGTGCTGCTGCTGGTTGTGCTAGGGGCCAGCGTACTGGCGGCCCCCCGCCCGGTTACAAGTGTCTCCCCACCCCCGCCCGCCTACACGGCTCTGCTGCAACAGGCGCGGCAGCAGGGGTCGCTGGCTATTCTGGTGCGCTTGAACAGCCCGGCCCGCCCGGAGACGGCGCTGTCTGCCAGGGAAACCGCCGACCAGCGGGGCAGCATTGCCCGCGTACAGGAGCGTCTGCTGGCGCGGCTCCAGCAGCACCACGTCACGCTGCACCACGCCTATACCACCCTGCCGGGTATAGCCTTGACCGTGGATGCGGCCGCCCTGCAAACGCTCATAGACTCCCCTGACGTAGCCCATATCCGCCGCGATAGCTATGCGCGTCCGCTACTCACCACCACGATTCCCATAATTGGTGCCGCGCCGGTATGGGAGGCGGGCTACACTGGCGCGGGGCAAGCGGTAGCCGTGCTGGATACTGGCGTAGACAAAACCCACCCCATGCTGCAAGGCCGTGTGGTTGCCGAAGCCTGCTTCTCGTTGGAAAACCCCGTCTTAAACAACTATTCAGTTTGTCCCAACGGAGCAAGCCGGCAGATTGGCAGCGGGGCGGGCGTCAACTGTACCGGCTTTGATTTTTGCTCCCACGGCACCCACGTAGCCGGTATTGTGGCGGGCCAGAACGAACTGGCGTCGGGAGTTGCGCCGGGCGCGTCGCTGATAGCTGTGCAGGTGGGCTCCAAAGTAGATAACCCGCAGGTGTGCGGCGCAGACAACACGCCTTGCCTGCTTATGCTGCGCTCCGATATTATTGCTGCGCTGGAATATGTCTACCAACTGCGTACCCGCTATTCCATAGCGGCCGTCAACCTGAGCCTGGGCGAGGAAAGCTCGGCCAGTGTATGCGATGATGAAGACCCGCTCTATACGCGGGCGGTGAACAATTTGACCGAAGCCAATATAGCCGTTGTTGCTGCGGCCGGCAACAACGGTTCAAGCGATAGCCTGAATGTGCCGGCCTGTATTTCGGCGGCTATCAGCGTGGGGGCGACGACCGACGACGACGCGGTGGCCAGTTTCTCCGATAGCGCCACAACGCTTGATCTGCTGGCACCGGGGGTCAAGGTGGTATCGTCTGTGCCGGGCGGGGAGTATGCCTCCTTTTCGGGCACCTCGCAATCGGCCCCCCACGTGGCCGGGGCGTGGGCCCTGCTGCGCCAGTACCAGCCGGAGGCAACCGTTGCGCAACTGCTTGCGGTGTTGCGGACGACGGAGCCAATCACCAACTACGACAACAATGTCACCACGCCGCGCATACAGCTAGATGCGGCGCTGGCCGCGCTTCAGGGCACCTATCTGGAAATCAGCAAGTCGGCATCGCGGGAGATGGTAGAGCCTTCGCAGGCGTTGACGTATACGCTTCAGGTGCGCAATCCTGGTGCGACGGATGCAAACGGTGTGACGATAACGGATGCGGTGCCAGAGGGCACAACGTTTGTTGCGGCCAGCGATAGCGGCACGCTGGTTGATGGCGTCGTCACGTGGGATAATCTTTCGGTGCGCGGGGGCAGTACGCTGGTGCGGACGTTGCGGGTAGCGGTTGATCCGCTGGTGGCGGGGGCCAGCGCCAGGGGGGCGCGGCCACAACAAAACAGCTTGCCGCCCATAGTCAACCAGGCCAGCGTTGCGGTGGGTAGCAAGCGCTATACTAGCAACACCGTCCAGACGGCGGTGGTCTACGACGCCTCACAGATCAACGCGGCTATGGAGGTAGCCCTGCGGGCGGGAACTGATACCGTGCGGGTGGGGCACCCCATTAGCTACACCATCCGCGTTACCAACACGGGCACGATTATGCTTGCGGAGCTAATGGCCAGCGATGCGCAACTTGGGGCCGTGCCGCTCGATACGACTACCCTTGCGCCGCAAGCGGTGGCGGTGGGCACGCTGGTATATACCGTGACGCAGGATGATTTGCCCGGCCCGCTCCAGCGCACCATCACCGCGCAAGCCCAACCGACAGTGGGGGCCACCGTTTCAGCAAGCGATAGGGTGTCGGTGACGATTGCGACCACCCCGGCCATAGCTGTAGGGCGTACTGCCAACCGCGACAGTGCGCTGGTGGGCGATGCCATAACCTTTACCTATACCGTTACGAACACGGGCGATATTGACATAAGCAATGTTATCATCAGGGATAGCCGCTTTGGGGCCGTCGCGCCGGGCACAACAAGCCTGGTACCGGCGCAGCGTACCACGGGGACGCTGGTCTATACGGTGACAGAGAGCGATTTGCCCGGCCCCATCAAGAGCACCATCACGGCCAGCGGGGTACCGGTGGTTGGGGAACCGGTATCGGCCACAACCGAAGGGTCAGTCGTGCTGGTGAAGGATTTAGTGGTGTTGTCGGAGGTTTATCTGCCGCGAGTGGAGCGGTAGCGGGGGTGGGGGCGGAACTGCCCGCAGCAACGCCGCCCCCCCGCACATATCCCCGTGGTTCCCGTTATCCGCGGATAATCGCCAGCACCTCGTCGCGGCGCTGCTCCATCTCCTGCAACGTCTTGGCTTCCAGGTTGAGGCGCAGCAGTGGCTCGGTGTTCGAGGGGCGCACATTAAAGTGCCAGGTGTCGTACCCTACCGATAGCCCATCCAGGCGATCCTGGTTCCCATCCTGATAGCGTTGGGCCAGTTCCTCTATCTTAGCTTTGGCATCGTCAACCGTCGAATTGATTTCGCCTGAAATAAAGTAGGTGGACTCAAGCTCGGTGAGCAGTTGGGACATAGTTTTGTCTTGCACCGAGAGCATTTCTAGCAAGATGAGCGAGGGGATAATACCAGAGTCGGCGCAGTTGAAGTCTTTGAAATAGTAGTGTCCGGAGACTTCGCCGGCAAAGATTGCGCCCTCGTCCGACATGCGCTGCTTCATAAAAGCGTGTCCGACGCGCTCAACCAGCGGAGTACCGCCATCCTGGGTTACCAGTTCGGCGACGGCCCACGACGAGCGGACGTCGTGGATAATCTTGGAGCCGGGGTATTTCTTGAGCAGGTAGCGTCCCATCAGCGCGGTGAGGAAATCGCCGGGAATGAACTGGCCGCGGTCATCAATGGCAAAAAAGCGGTCGCCGTCGCCGTCGAAGGCGAAGCCAATGGCCGCCCCCTCCGACACCACGCGCTGTTCAAGCTCGGCGCGGTTTTCGGGTTGCAAGGGGTCAAGCCCGTGGTTGGGCAAATTTCCATCGGGTTCGAGATAGAGCCCGATAAGGTCAACCGGCAGGTGGGCGTATACCTCTTTCAGAATGGGGCCCACCGTTCCGTTGCCCGTGTCGGCTATCACCTTGAGCGGTTTAATCCTGGCGACATCTATGAGCTTGAGCACCGATTCAACAAACTCGTGGCGATAGTCGGCGGTGGAGATGGTGCCTTTGCGGGCGGGGGTGGGGAAATCCTCGCTTTCGACCAGTTTGCGCAAATCTTGAATACCGGCGTCCCCGCTCAGCAGTTGGGGCATGCGCCGCACCATTTTAAACCCGTTATAGGCTTTGGGGTTATGCGATGCGGTGACCATCATACCGGGCAAACCGAGTTTGGAACAGGTGAAATAATACTGGTCGGTGCTGACCAGGCCAATATTGATAACGTCGGCGCCCTGGTCGGTGAGGCCGCGTGTTACGGCGTCGAACACGGCCGGCCCCGACAGGCGCATATCGTGGCCTACAATAACGGTTTCGGGCTTGAGAAAGGTTGCAAACGCTCGCCCGATAAGATAGGCTATATCGTCATTCAGATCGGTGGGATAAATACCGCGAATATCGTAGGCTTTGAATATAGATGGATTAACTTGCATTACGCTTCTCCTTGGCTCTTGCTCTGGAACTGCACTATACCAGGACACCGGCCCACACGACGCAGGGGGTTATCGGGTGTCTGGTGGGCCCCATTATATCACTATCCCCGCCGCACCCTCGCGGCCCGATACCCCACCACGTCCGGCGCTGATCTTCAGGCCTGCTGCTTCTTAAAATTCAAGCGCCCCAACTCGGCAAAGCCAAGGTATTGCTTGAACTCCTGGACTTGCCGCCAGTGCAAGCGCTTGTCGCGCAACCCCTCAAAGGAGATAAGCCGATCAAGCGCCGCGACCGTTTCGGGTTCCAGACCAAACGACGCAAACGCCTGGACATTTTTTTGCGAGAACTGCTGCTCAACGTAGCGCGGCGCGCTGTTGACCTCCTCAACCAGCGAATCAAGCAGCGAGCGCCCCTCTTTATCAAAGTAGAGAAACGACAAAATATCCTCAGTCTCTGGGTAGCGTTCCTGGGCCAACTGTATCGCCATGCGGTGGTCGAAATGGTAGTCGTCGTAAAAATGGGCCACTTCGAAGCCATTCACAAAAACGCGATAGCCCCACCCCCAGTCCTCATCGTGCAAAAAATGAATGAGAAAAATAAACTTGGAAAACTCAATCAGCAAATCTACGGTAGCCTGTTGTTCCAACTTCTCATCCTGAATGCACAACACCGACCACCGCGTATTGACATGCCGGACAAAAAAAGGCATAGATGTATGGTGCATCCATGCCTGAACCTGCCCTGCACGCTCACGCAAAAAGAGAATACCCGCCGTATACTCCGTACCAACGCCAAACTGACTCATGCGGCTACAACTTTCGGTTTAATCGTCTGGATAACGGACGATACCAGCCATAGTATCGCCTGCCCTCATTGCCCGTATCGCCACCCATCAACGCACCAGACTGGCCTTCAAACGGTCGCGGTTCATCAACGCGATGAAATCCAGGTGTATTTCTTTGGGGCACGCTTTCGAGCATTCGCCAATATTGGTACACCCCCCAAAACCTTCCGCATCCATGGTCTGTACCATCCACCGTACGCGGCTATAGCGCTCTGGTTGGCCCTGGGGCAATACCCCCAGGTGCGATACCTTGGCCGCCACAAAGAGCATAGCCGAGGCATTGGGGCACGCCGCCACACACGCGCCACAGCCGACACACGCCGCCGCGTCCATTGAGAGGTCGGCGGCCTCTTTCGAAACCAGAATAGCGTGGGCGTCGGGCGGCGTACCGGTGGGGGCGGTAATATAGCCTCCGTGCTCAATAACGCTATCAAACGCCGTCCGGTCAACAATCAAATCCTTGATCACTGGAAAGGCTTTGGCCCGCCATGGCTCTATCGTGATGGTCTGCCCATCGTGGAACGAACGCATGTGAACCTGGCAGGTGGTTGTGGCCAGCAGCGGCCCGTGGGGGTTGCCATTGATAACCAGACCACACATACCGCAAATACCCTCGCGGCAATCGTGGTCAAACGCTACTGGCTCCACGTCCTTTGCCACCAGTTCCTCATTCAACATGTCCAGCATCTCAAGAAACGAGGTGTCCGGGGTAATATTGTCAATGTCATAGGTCGTAAAGTTCCCACGCTCCTGCGCGTTCTTCTGTCGCCATATCTTTAGCTTGAACTTCATCTGTACTTGCTCCGTAACTCAACAGCAGATGCTTACCTGAAGAGCAATATGCCCTGCTCACGCCTCTTCTGTTGATAATCTACCCTTTAGCAACCGGGCCTTTATGTAATCCTTGTTTAGCCGCGAAACGTAATCTGAGCATGCAATGCCCTTGGGACACACCGCCGTACATTCGCCAATATTGGTACACGCGCCAAAGCCTTCCCTATCCATCGCCCGCGTGAGCTTGATAGCCCGATCCAACCGCTCTGGTTGTCCCTGGGGCAGATAGCTCAGGTGCCCGGCCTTGGCCGCGACAAACAGGATAGCGCACGCATTGGGGCACACCGCCGCACACGCGCCACACCCGACGCACGCCGCGGCCGTCATCGCCATGTCTGCGTGCCATTTCTGCACAACAATGTCGTGGGCGTCGGGGGCCCCGCCCGCCGAAACCGAGATAAAGCCGCCTGCCTGGATAACGCGGTCAAACGCACTGCGATCAACCACCAGGTCTTTGAGCACCGGAAAGGCTGTGACGCGCCAGGGCTCTATGGTAATGGTAGCGCCGTTCCGAAACGAACGCATATGCAGTTGGCACGTCGTTACCTTCCCGCGGCGCTGCCCGTGGGGTATGCCGTTGATAACCAACCCGCACGCCCCGCAAATCCCTTCGCGGCAGTCGTGGTCAAAGGCAATCGGATCGTCACCCCGGCCCGTGAGCTCCTCGTTCAAGATGTCGAGCATTTCGAGAAATGAGGTGTCCGGGCTGATGTCGCGCACCTGGTAGGTGCCAAATTCCCCCTTTGTCGCGCGGCTCTTCTGCCGCCATACCCGCAAGGTAACATTCATAGCATCGGCTACTTATAGCTGCGCTGCGCCAGTTTCACATACTGGAATTCCAGCGGCTCCTTGTGCAGGCCGGGTGTCTTGCCGTCGCCGGTAAACTCCCACGCGGCCACATACGAGAAGCGTTCATCATCGCGCAGGGCCTCCCCTTCGGCGGTCTGGCTCTCCTCGCGGAAGTGTCCCCCGCACGATTCGTTGCGCTCCAACGCATCCAGACACATCAACTCGGCCAATTCCAGAAAGTCGGCGACGCGCCCGGCCCGCTCCAGCGACTGGTTCAACTCCTGATTGACGCCGGGTATCCGAACATCATTCCAGAAGCGCTCGCGCAGTTTGGGTATCTCCACCAGGGCCTTTTTCAAGCCCGCTGCGTTGCGTGACATACCGCAATACTCCCACATCAAGCGGCCAAGCTCTTTGTGAATGGTATCTACGGTGGTTTGCCCGCGTACCGACAACAATTTCTTGGTCAGGTTATTGATCCGTGCCTGCGCCTCCATAAACAAGGGGTGGCTTACCTCGACTTTATCCAGGGGGGCCTGGGCCAGGTAGTTGCCGAGGGTGTAGGGGGCCACAAAGTAGCCGTCGGCTAACCCTTGCATCAGCGCACTGGCGCCCAGTCGGTTGGCGCCGTGGTCGGAGAAGTTGGCCTCGCCAAGCACAAACAACCCTTCCACGTTGCTCATCAAGTTGTAGTCTACCCACAAGCCGCCCATGGTGTAGTGGATGGCCGGGTAAATACGCATCGGTACTTTGTAGGGGTCTTCGTCGGTGATGCGGTTGTACATATCGAAGAGGTTGCCGTAGCGTTGGGTAATCGCCTCGCGCCCCAGACGTTGAATGGCGTCGCCAAAGTCCAGGTAGACGCCGTAGCCGCCCGGCCCCACACCATAGCCCGCGTCGCAGACAATCTTGGCATTGCGCGAGGCAACGTCGCGCGGTACCAGGTTGCCAAAGCTCGGATATTTCTCTTCCAGGTAGTAGTTGCGCTCCTGCTCTGGTATTTGTTCGGGCGAGCGTTTGTCGCCGGCTTTCTTGGGCACCCATATGCGCCCGTCGTTGCGGAGCGACTCGCTCATCAAGGTGAGTTTCGACTGCTGGTCGCCATGCACAGGAATGCAGGTGGGGTGTATCTGGGTATAGCAGGGGTTGGCAAAGAAGGCCCCGCGCTTGTAGGCCCGCCAGGCGGCGGTTGCGTTGCTGCCCATTGCGTTGGTCGAAAGGAAAAAGACGTTGCCATAGCCGCCTGTGGCAATCACCACCGCGTCGCCCACGTGCGACTCAACCTGGCCGGTGATGAGGTTGCGGGTGATGATACCCCGTGCCCGCCCGTTAATAATCACCAGATCGAGCATTTCGGTACGCGGGAACATCTGGACTTTGCCCAGGCCAACCTGTCGCGCAAGCGCCTGGTAGGCCCCTAGCAGCAGTTGTTGCCCGGTTTGCCCGCGTGCGTAAAAGGTACGCGATACCTGGGCCCCGCCAAAGGAGCGATTATCCAGCAAGCCGCCATACTCGCGGGCAAAGGGTACCCCCTGCGCGACACACTGGTCAATAATATTGACGCTCAACTGGGCCAGGCGATACACGTTCGACTCGCGGGCGCGATAGTCGCCCCCCTTGACCGTATCGTAAAAGAGGCGGTAGATGCTATCGCCATCGTTGCGATAGTTCTTGGCCGCGTTAATACCACCCTGCGCCGCAATACTGTGAGCGCGGCGGGGGCTATCCTGGTAGCAGAAATTCAACACGTTGTAGCCCAGTTCGGCCAACGACGCGGCCGCGGCTCCCCCCGCCAGACCAGTGCCAACGACAATAATGGTGTACTTGCGTTTATTGGCCGGGTTTACTAGCTTCATCTCAAAGCGGTGCCTATCCCATATTTGCTCAATGGGATAGTCGGGCGCGTTGGATTCAAGGTAGGTTTCTGCTGTTCGTATTTCAGCCGGATCCATAGACGTACTCCTCCTGAAGTTCTATAACTGTACAATACCCGCAAGTACGGACACGGGAAACGAGATATTGCCGATCATGACCACGGCGGCCACCGCCGCCGCCAGTGTCTTGAGCGTCATCTTCCAGCGTTTGTTGTTCAAGCCAACGGATTGAAACATACTCCAGACGCCGTGGAAGAGATGTACCCCAAGCGCGACCATGGCCACAATATAGATTGCCGAGGCTATCGGGTTTTGAAAGCCGAGGATGACATTTCTATAAACTTCGCCCGGCTCAAAACTGGCGTGCGCTTGCCCGGTGGTGAAGTGCAAGATGTGGTAGACGATAAAGCCACCGATAATGACCCCGCCCAGACGCATCATATCGGCCAGGTAGACGGCTGCTCCCCCGCGGCGCTGGTTATAGCCCACATCGCGCCCCTTCCAGGCCATCATGGTGAGTTGGGCCGCGGTCAGGATATGCAACCCGACGGCCAGCAGCAGCACAATGCGAAACATCCACAACGCCTGGGTATGCAATAGTATCGGCTCGCCAATCTCTTTCAGATATTCGGCGTAGTGGTTCAGGTGTTCCCCATTATCGGGTAAGTACAGTTTCAAGTTGCCGATCATATGGATAACCACAAAGCCAACCATGATGAGCCCTGTGATAGCCATCACAACTTTTTTGCCTATGGATGTTCCATAGAACGCAAGTAGCCCTCCCATTATTTTCTCGTCCTTTCTTCAACGATTAAATCAGCGCACATAATCGTATCTATGCTCCCCGGTCTTTGCGCGTTGCGCCGCGCCTCCCGTCGCGCCGCTTTCCGCCGCCCGGTGCGTCGCCTCCCGTCGCGTTGCCGCCCATCGCCGCGCCTCTCCCCGCCCGGTACCGCGCCTCACTGATACTACATATCCAGCTTTACCTTGGCACCAAACTGCTTCTGCTCCTTGTCGGGGAAGTAGGTTAGACAGGCAGCATCGAGCAAGTCCGGGTTGAGCGTGACCGTTTCCATATTATACGCCGCTATCGAGATCATCTGGTCAATAATATCGCGTGGTTGACACATCCGAAATGGGCGATTTTCTGGCTTAAACCATCGTGCCACCAGATAGTCTAGCCCCCGATCATCATAGGGCACCTTGCGTATCTTACACATAATCTTCCAGATGGCCCGCCATTGCCCTTCGGTCGGGTCTATCACCTCAAACTTGTACTTGATACGCCGCAACAGCGCATCGTCACCAATCTGGTTGGGGTCAAGGTTGGTCGAAAACATCGTCAACTGGTCAAAGGGTATTTGCATTTTTTGGCCGGTGACGGTGGTAATGAAGTCATACTGTTTTTCGAGCGGAATAATCCAGCGATTGAGCAGGTAGAAGGGGTTGACTTTCTGGCGTCCAAAGTCGTCTACCAGGAAGATGCCACAATTGGCCTTCATCTGGAAGGGCGCTTCGTACATTTTCGACTTGTCGTTGTAGATGAGGTCGAGCGCTTCCAGCGTCAACTCACCGCCGACAATCACCACCGGCCGCTTAATACGTATCCAGCGCAAGTCATATTCCAACCCTTCGGGCATGGGTTCCTTGGGTATATCATGCACAATCGAGTCGTACATTTTTATAATGGCCCCATCCGCCTCTATGGTACGAGGAATGAAGATAGGGTCACCAAGCAGGTTGGCGATACGTTCGGCAATACTGGTCTTACCATTGCCAGGGTACCCAAACAACATCATGGAGGTGCCAGAGTTGACGGCCGGCCCGACCATGTTCAGAATGGATTCATCCATAATCAGATCGGCAAAGGCTTCGCGGATGCTGCGGCGCGTGACGTGGATGTTGCGGATGGTCTGCGCTTTCACCGATTTGATCCATTCGTTGAGCGGCACCGGGGCGGCTCCATAGTACGAGGTCTTGAGCATGGCATCATTGGCAAAGGCATTGCCGCGGGGGGTGAGGATGTATTCATAGTTGATGTCGCTATAGCCGCGCTGCCCGGCAATATCAATCAGTTCGGTATTACGCATGTCAATGATGATGGGCTCAATGACGCCATACCCCATTTTGATAGAGTCGGCCAGTTCGGCCCCCGTTGCGCGGCCTTTGTTGTAGAGAATACGCAACAGGTGTTCGGTGACAAAGGTAACATTCAGGCCGGCTTCTTCCAACGTGTTGGGGAAGGGTGGAACAAACTTGTTGCTTGACCTGGGGCTTGCTTCTTCGTCGGTGGGGGGCGCGTCGCCCAGGTTGCGCACCGAGCGAATATCCACCCCATCATTGCGGGACTCGGCAATCAGCCGTTCGAGATCTTCTTTGTGAAACATCAAGTGCAACAGGGCTTCCTCGTCTTTGGCTTCGGTTGCTTGCTTAATACATTCATAGAGGGCCCGAGCGACAACGTATTTCACGCCATCCACATAGAGGTGATGTAGGTAGTCTGTCTTTCGCACATAACAATCGCGGGGATGTTCTGGAATGGACATCATCTCCTGGTATGATTGTTGATCGAGGAGATAGCGCATGGCAGGTAAACCTCCAGATTATGCTGGTCTTGTGGTACAGGTTCAACTTGAGCAGTGGACATACCGTCTATAGCGGGCCTATGTCAGGGTCGGCGCCGGGGTAGTCTTGCCTGGGTTCAAACACCTGATAAACACGGGTATTAAAGATAACACAATGATATTATAGCACAAAGCGGCCGGCTTGATGCAAGGGTGGGTAGGGGGTAGGGGGTGACTGTTGTTGTTCGCAGCAGGGTTTGGCCCAGAGTAAACCGCCGCAGAATGGGGTATATCGCATTAGTATGCACGTATGGGTACTTCACCAATAGGTGGTTATGAGTCCCGGCAGGTGGTCATAATCTCTGGGAGCGGGCAAGAGGCTTGCGCTTCCAGGAAATGTCTACCTACGAGTGCATGGTTATCCTGCTCGTATATCAGGACAATCTGCCCCATTCAGTGGTACAATATCCCTATGAGCATTGTGTATCGTATTCTGGCGCTTCTGGTGACCTTCGCCCTGCTGGTCGGAGCGCTCCCGGTTGCGGCCCATACGTCCCCCTCCCCTCTGCCCACCGCGCCCCCAGTTTACCTTCCGCTTGTCGCGTCGTCCCCGGCCGAGGAGGGCTACCACACTGTCGAAAGCGTAGACCAGTTGCTTGATACGATGGCTGCCCGCTATCCGCACCTGGCCCGCGTCGAAGAGATTGGCCAATCGTGGCGCTACCAGCACACCGATGGCCGCGAAGGCTACCCCCTTCGCGCCCTCTTTATTACCAACGAAGATACCCCCGGCCCTAAACCGGTCTTGACATTGATAGCTACCATCCACGCCCGCGAGCTTATGGCCACCGAAGTTGCCACCCGCTTTATCAGCTTTCTGCTGCTCAACTATGGCCGAGATCCCGACGTGACATGGATACTGGACGACCATACTATCGTTGTTGTCCCTATGGTCAACCCCGACGGCCACAAATTGGCTGAACAGGGCTATATGCAACGTAAAAATGTCAATGATAGCGCCAATGGTTCCTGCGTCTTTCCTCCCGTCACCAACAGCCACGATGGCGTTGATCTGAACCGCAACTTTGCTTACCAGTGGGGACACATAGACAAGCCTGCTATCGGCCCCTGTCACCAGACTTTTCCCGGCCAGAGCGCGGTTTCTGAACCAGAAACCAGTGCTATACAGCAACTCTTGCAAACGCTCTACCCCGACCATCCCCGCCCCGCCAGCGGTACCCCCGCGCGCCCCACTACCAGCGGCCTCTTTATCTCGCTGCATTCCTATGGCGAAGCGGTGCTCTGGCCCTGGGGCTATACGGCCCAGGAAAGCCCCAACGCTACCGGGGTCGCCCGCCTGGGCTACCGCCTGGCCGAACTGAATGGCTACGATGGTATGCAAGCCAACGCCTTTTACCCCACCTCTGGTACCGTTGAAGATTGGAGCTACGCTACGCTTGGCATACCATCCTATACCATAGAAATCGGTATGGCTCCACAATATGACGGAATCTGCGGCGGCTTTATGCCCGATCTCACTTGTCTGGACGAGGCCGGCGGGGGGGGGTTCTGGCAACGCAACCTGCGCCCCTTGCGCTATGCCGCCCGTGTCGCGCGATACCCCTATACCCAACCCGCCGGCCCCCACATAGCGGCCGTCGAAGTATTGAGCGATACCCAGACGGTTACCCTTACGGCCCGCGTCACGAGCGTTACTGGTGTCTCTGGCGACGTCGCCGCAGCGCAATACTTTATCGCCACTTCGCCATGGCACGACGGCACCCCCTACCCCCTTACGGCCCTGGATGGCACTTTCGACTCGCCCCGTGAAGATGTCCAGGCCGTGCTGTCGCGTTCCGATGTTGCGCTTGCCGATAGCCCCCACCAGGGGCAAACGCTGCTGCTGCTCCGCGCCAAAAACGCCGACGGGGTATGGGGCCCCATCCAGGCTACGTGGTTTTCGCCCCACAACGAGGCCCCCCCTATCCCCCAGGTGGAGACTATCGAAGCTGTGCAGGAGCAGGAGGTATTGCGAATACAGGCCTTTTTGGATGGCGGCTACGAGCCTGTGACCGCGGCCCAGTATTTGCTGGAATCTCCTACCGACCAGCACCCAACCCCTGCCCCGTTGCAGGCTACGGATGGGGTATTCGACACGGCCCGCGAATACGCAGAAACGACCATACCGCTGGATACCCTGCTTGCCGCACACACAGCAAGCACAGAAACGACTATACGCCTGACGGTGCGTGGGCAGAGCGGCGACCGCCTGGGCCCGCCCAAAACCCGTACCATCACGTTGGCCCAACGCCCGGCAGAGCCTCCCTACACCCTCTGGCTCCCCCGCATATTTATCCCCGATCGCTAAGCGCCACCCATTGCAACAAAATTGCGGGGGCTATCGTCATGATACTAGCGCGGTTGCCCGTAGTTTGAGCAATGCGCCGTGTATCTCGTTGGTATTACCTGAATAGATAAATGCATGTTCCAGAGAAAGGAGCAACACACCCATGGCAGAGAAGCATTCACAGCATGAGCAAAATGAGCAACTCGGTGGTATGGCCGGGCTTGGCGCGGGGGTTCTGGCCGGCGCCGCTGCTGGTACCGCCGTTATGCCCGTGATAGGCACATTCACCGGTGCAATGCTTGGTGGTCTGGTTGGCAGTGAAGTAGGTAAAACGTTTGGTGGTGTCATCCTTGATGTGTTTCAAAACAACCCTACCCCCTTTGACATGCCCTCCCAATCGCATGCTCCCCCCCCCAACGCATCCAGCGAGGATGTTTTATCCCAATTGGAGCGGCTTGGCCAGCTTAAAGCCCAGGGCGTTATCTCTGAAGAGGAGTTTAAAGCTGCTAAAGCCCGCTTGCTTGGGCTCTAAGATTTTGCGCAGACCAAAACAGGGCGCAAGCCACCCTTGCGCCCTGTCATACCAGTGATGGGTGCGGCGTGGGATGAGGATAGGTGGTGCGGTAGCACGCCGTACTTGTCCTGCGGCTATCGCTTCAACAATTGGCGCAGCGCTTCCTCCGACGTAGGATAGGCAAACGTATATCCATGGTCTAGCGCTTTCTGGGGGATAACTCGTTGCCCCTCGGTCAACATATCGCCTACTTCGCCAAGCAAGAGCTTCAACCCGAAGCCCGGCACCGGCAACCAGGAGGGCCGTTTGATAACGCGGCCCAACGTTGCGCAAAAGTCGCGGTTGGTCTGCGGTTCTGGCGCGGTTACATTGAGCGGGCCGGTCATCTGCTCATCTTCCAGCGCCTTGATAATAAGCCCTACCTCATCTTCAAGGTGAACCCACGAAAACCACTGCGTCCCCGGCAATATGGGGCCACCGGCAAACAGCCGGAAGGGCAGCAGCATCTGGGGGAGCGCTCCATCTCGCGTATCCAGCACAATACCTGTGCGGAGCAATACGGTACGCACACCGGCATCTTCCGCTTTCGAACCCTCCTGCTCCCACTCCACACACACCCGCGCCAGAAAATCGTCCCCCGGCGGGGCCGTCTCATCCAGGCGCGTGCTATCGGAAAACCCGTAGTACCCCACGGCCGATCCGCTCAGAAACACGGCCGGTTTTTCATCAGCCTCTAGAATGGCGTTTACCAGACCGCGCGTCCCCAGAATGCGACTGTCACGAATACGCATTTTGTATGCTGCGCTCCAACGCTTCCCGAACACGGGTGCCCCCGCCAGATGTATCAACCCATAAATACCGTGAATAGACCGACACCACGGCTCATGTTGCTCTGTCGGCGACCAGGCGACATAACTATCGGCCCCCGGTACTGTCTTGCGGGCTGTCTCCGGGTTGCGTGAAAACACAATTACTTCATACCCCCGCTCCCGCAAGCGCGTACATAGATGCCGTCCGATGAGCCCCGTCGCTCCTGTTACCACAACCCGTTTTGCTGCTGCCATCCTTTGCTTCCCCCAGAAGAGCTATGCTTACGCCTACTACCAGGTATCATACCATATTCGGTTGATAACCTATCGGTGTTCCGTGGTCTAGTGTGCGTTCGCATCACCTGTTCTTGCGTCACGCATCACCCGTCACTGGTATCATACCACAGGCTACCCCCGCTTGGTAGCGCTCCGACGCACACAAATAAAGCGGAGGCATCCAGACCTCCGCTTTGCAACCTAAACCATCAAGCCCCTACCAGCCGCCACTATCACGGGGAAGCAGGCGCGGGGGTAGCCGTCGGAATATCAAAAGGATGTGGTGTGCCCGTCCCCGACGGCGGCAAGGTGTCCGTCGGGCTCACCACCTCCGTACTCGCTTGTACGGTTGGCGTCTTGAGCACCTGAGCCGGTACCGTCCCAGTCCCCCCCTGGGGTAACGGCGGCTCGGTACTGCTGGCCGGCATTGCCGGCAATAATGAGCGTATATAATCAGGATTGATGAACGCAACTGTGCCTAATACCACGACCACGAGCAAGGTGGACACTACGCCAATCGTCCCCAGATTCCAGCGTGGAGGAACACTTACAGTAGAGGTATCGTGGGGACTATCGGAAGCGCCAGATTCGCCCGCTGTCGCCCCAGATGACGAACGCGAAGAGGCAAGCCCTATGGTAAGATACATGTCATCATCCAAACGCGCCGTACTTGAGGCAATTAACCGCGGCTTCGTCTCATCATCTGCGCCCGCCGAGGCTCCATCGTCCGTTTCTTCTGCGTCAACTGGCTGTGCTACCTCATCTATCACCGCCACTGCCGCCGTAATATTGTCGGTACCGCCGCGCTCATTGGCCATCGCAATCAACTTTTGCACCGCCTGATCGGGCGGCAGAGAGCGCACAACATCTGCAATATCCTCATCATCCACCAGGCCATGCAACCCGTCTGACGACAAGATTACAATATCGCCCTGGCGCATAGATAGCGGGTTAAACACATCTACTTGCACTTCGATGCGATAGCCAAGCGCCCGCGTAATCATATTTCGATAGTTTGAATGGCGGGCCTGTTCTGCGGTTATCAACCCCGCCGTCACCTGCTCTGCTACCAGCGAATGATCGCGCGACAACTGCTGAATACGTTGCCCACGCACTAGATAGGCCCGACTGTCGCCCACATTCGCAATATAGAGTCGGTCATTCATCAACAGCGCGGCCACCCCCGTTGTGCCCATCGTCCCCTGGCCCTGGTTATAAATACGCCGGTTGGCCTCAAAAAACGTCTGCTCCAAAATCTCGCACGTATCCGCATCTTTGGTAGCACGCGCGTACAGCTCCCGTATCGTCTCTACCCCAATTTGACTGGCTACCTCCCCCGAAGCGTGCCCACCCATGCCATCGCACACAACCAGCAGATACCCCCCCCGCTGGTTTTCCGAAGGATCGCTCAGTCCATACGCATCCTGGTTTATCTCTCGCTTCAGACCAACATCGGTATCAGCGCTACAGCGCACTTTCATTCATTCTCTCGTTCCGTACGCTCAAAAAATCCATGCCCTGTTGCTATGCTACCCGGCCACCGGTAACCGAACCCGTACTGTTGTCCCTTCGCCTTCGTTACTGCTGACCGAAAGTTCCCCGCGGTGTTGCTCGATAATACTATAACTAATGGCCAGACCCAGACCTTTTGCCTCAAAGCGCGTCGAGTAAAATGGCTCAAAAATCTTCGGCATATCATCGGCCGCAATGCCGGGCCCCGTATCGCTAATTTCGACCACGACCGACGGCCCTTTCAACATGTGCCCCACACGCCCGTTTGTTGGCCCAAACTGAAAACCGGCATTAAACTGGTACTCTGAGCCATCCAGCGTATAGGTACGCACGGTCAACGAACCGCCATTCGGCATGGCCTCAATCGCATTGCTAATCAACTGATGACATACTTGCTTCAAGCGACTGCCAATCGCAAACACGTCGGGCAATTTTGGGCACCAGTCGCGTTGCACCCGAATATCTTGCTTATCAAGCTCACCATCAACGAGTTGTAGCACACTGTCCAGCATCATATTCACATTTAATGGCCGCATCCCATCCATTGAGGGGCGATAAAATTCAAGCATACGCCGTACAATGGTAATAAGATTTTCGACCTCGCCCTGGGCCAATCCGAGATACTGCTGGCGCTTCTTGTTATTGAACGAACGGCCATTTTTGGACATCAAGGTCAACGAGCTATGCAGCGCCTGAAGCGGATTATTCATTTCGTGGGCAATCGAAGTGACCAACCGCCCAAGCGCAGACAATTTCTCTGACTGTACCATATGCTGCACCATCGCCCACCGCTGCCGGCGTTCCTGTTGATGGCGCACCAACACGGCGCGGAGCGTATCGTGCAACCGTTCGGCATCCACGGGGGGAAAGAGCACCCCTTCAACACCCAGTTGCACTGCTGCCTCGACCGACTCAAACACAGCCGCCGGCTCATCAGAGAACCCATGCGGCACAGCCACGACCGGCACATCCAATGCCTGCTGGCGCATCCGCTCCAACAATGGCAACCCGCCCCGCCCCACACTGGATACCCCGATCACGACTACATCAAACAGGTGGCGTTCCACCATATCAAGCACGTATTCGTCGGACTGCGCCGAAAGCACGACAAAGCCGGCGTGCTGGAGCGTATCCTGGCAAAGCACACACAGAGCGGGGTCATCATCCACCACCAGCACCCGCGCAATATGGGTATATTTTGTTGCCAGTCCGTTTCCTTCCGACGAAGCCTCCACATACTCATGATGATGTCGCACGACGTCGCAACTCCTCCCATACCACCTCAAGTGGTACATCCTGGTTTTCAAGCAAAACCAGGGCATGGTAGAGAAGATCAGCCATCTCGTAGGTTAGTTCCGATGTGCTGTCATTCTTCGCCGCAATAATGACCTCTGCCGCCTCTTCACCGATTTTCTTGCCAATGCGGTCAACCCCACCGTGCAACAATTTCGCTGTATACGAACCCTCCGAGGGGGCTAGACCACGCGACCGGATAACATCAACCAGGTGGGTCACGATAGAAGCGGGGGGCACGCGCTCTGCGAGCACCTCGCCATCAAGATTGCGATGAAAGCAACTGGGACGCCCCGTATGGCACGTCGGGCCTTCCGGCTCGGCCAATACCAGCAACGCATCGCCATCACAATCTTGACGCAGCGCAACCAGTCGCAAAAAATTCCCACTGGTTGCCCCCTTCTGCCACAATGTCTTCCGGCTTCGGCTCCAGAATGTTACCAACCCGCTGGCTTGCGTTTGCTGCAACGCTTCTTCATTCATATAGCCAAGCATCAACACCTCGCCGCTGCGAGCATGTTGTACAATAGCGGGTATCAGGCCATCACTGTTAAACGTAAGCATTGTACAAGATTTTACCAATCCTTACAACCCGGCGGCAAGATGTTTGACGATGTGCGAGAAAAACAATCGCGCGTTGCCAGACTGTACGATACACCACAGAGCGAATACACGAGGGGGAGAACTGCTTCAGAAACACGCAGGGGCGCGCTGTGGACGCCGCGCCAAACCGGTGTATCATCAACCGCAACGAACAATACTCAATGCCAGAAATGGCGGTGGCCGGTAAAGACCATCGCTGCGCCAGCCCGGTTTGCGGCGGCTATCACCGCTTCGTCACGCACCGAACCGCCCGGCTGAATAATCGCTGTTGCGCCTACTTCAAGGGCTACCTCTACGCCGTCGGCAAAGGGGAACAGCGCGTCGCTGGCGACGACTGACCCTTCCAACGACAACCCGGCCCTTTGGGCCTTCCACGCTGCCATACGCGAACTATCAACGCGGCTCATCTGCCCGGCCCCAATCCCAAGCGTCCGGTCGCGCGCGGTATAGACAATCGCATTGGATTTGACATGTTTGGCAATGCGCCACGCAAAGCGCAACGCTTGCATCTCCTCCTCCGTCGGTGTGCGCTCCGTTACTACCGTCAAGGGCTCATCAGCCAGCGCGGCATAGTCTGCATCCTGTACCAGTACTCCGCCCGGCACACTCTTCAGCGTAGACGCGCCCGGCTCGGTTACAGGACGCAACAGCCGCATCAGGCGGCGATTCTTCTTCTTTTGCAGCAAGGCCAATGCATCGGGTGCAAAATCGGGTGCGATAAGCACCTCGGTAAAGATTGTGTCTATCTCCTGCGCCAGCGCCAGATCGCAGCAAGCATTCACGGCTACAATGCCCCCAAACGCCGATTGGGTATCAGTTGCAAATGCCCGTTGCCAGGCTTCTAACCCCGTCGCGCCTACGGCGGCCCCACACGGGTTCGAGTGTTTGATAATCGCCAGGGCAACGCCATCGTCCGGCGAGAACTCTTCTACCAGTTCCTGGGCGGCTGCAATATCAACAATATTGTTAAAGGAGAGCTCTTTGCCGTGCAATTGTTCGAAATACTCGAAGAAGCGGCCATACAACGCGGCCTGCTGGTGGGGATTTTCGCCATAGCGCAGGGATTGGGCAAAATCCCACGTCAACGAGAGGGTTGGTGGGAAGGGGGTATCGTTCAGGTAGGCTGCAATAGCCGTATCATACGCTGTTGTGTGGCTAAAGGCTCGTGCGGCCAGGCGTTGGCGCTCAGCTACCGCAACGTCACCGCGCTGCAACGCTTCTAGCACCGGGGTATAGTCGGCCGGGTCTACCACGACCAGTACGGAGGGGAAATTCTTGGCCGCCGCACGCACTAGCGCAACGCCGCCAATGTCTATCTGTTCCAGCGCATCGGGTAGCGTCACATCGGGGCGGGCTATTGTTTGCACAAAGGGGTACAGGTTGACTACAACCAGATCTATTGCCTCAATCTGGTGGCTGGCCAATTCCTGCCTATGGGTTGTCAGGTCGCGGCGGGACAGGATGCCGCCATGGATCGCCGGGTGGAGCGTTTTGACCCGTCCATCCAGAATTTCTGCAAACCCGGTGACGTCGCTGACCGAACGAACCGTGAGTCCCGCCTCGGCCAGCACTCGTTGGGTATTGCCCGTCGAGATCAGATCAACCCCAAGCGCTTCCAGGCCGCTGGCAAAATCTACAATCCCCGCTTTGTCCCACACACTGATAAGGGCACGCACAGTTTACTCTGACCCCTCTGAATCAGAATCCGGCCGCTCTTCAATCAACCCACTGGAAAGCAACTCAGTAATAATTTCGCACGCCCGATTCTCACCCAGACCACTTCGTTGGGCAATTTGCCCCACGGTATTCTTGCCATTGACCATCGTTAGAACGCGCCACTCCTCGGCTTCCAGGTTAATATCGGACGAGCCGGAGGTCGGATTGGGCACCAGGCGCGGCACCATAGTCAACGACGGCCCCCGCTCTTCCTCCTCCTCCTGCCACGAATCCTGGCGCATAATCCCTTCCATGATAATGACCTCGTTGCTCACCGTAATGGTTGGCTGGTCAATCGTTTCTTTATCATGGAAATGGAACGGCCCCGATGTGACCGCGAAGAAGGCATAAACTGCTTCGAGCGGGGCCAGGCCGGACAATTCAGCACCAATGATCTTTCCGTCACGGAAATAGATCAAGCCCTTGAGATCCTTCGAACCCCGCTTCCCGTCTATATGAATGGCCCCAGTTTGTTTACTGAGATCCATAAGCTGAATAATATCAGTTAGTGGGAACTCACTAATATCGCCTGCGAGAGCTTTCATACCTTAGAGCTTGCTAATAACCACTTTGCTGATTGCTTTGAGTGTATCAAACACTCCCACACCCGTGGTTGCAACCGCCTCATAGCGAGTCCACTTCATACTGTTGAGGTACTTATCCAGCACCTGCACCGGGAGTGCGTTGGGTAAGTCGCGTTTGTTGTACTGCAAGACAATAGGGAATTCCTGAAATTTCTTATTCTGGCGGGTAATATTTACCGCCAATTCTTTCAGGCTTTTAATGTTCTCTTCCAGCTTGTCACGCGCAGAGTCGGCAACAAAGACAACCCCATCCGAACCGTTCAAGACCGCCACTCTGGTACGCTCATATAACACCTGCCCAGGCACGGTGTAGAGGTGAAAACGAGTTTGAAACCCGCGCACCTTCCCAAGATCGAGCGGCAGGAAGTCAAAAAAGAGCGTGCGTTCCGTTTCCGTTGCTATAGAGAGCAAATCACCCTTTGCATCACGCGGCACCTGCATATGAATATACTGCAAATTCGTCGTCTTGCCGCACATGCCCGGCCCATAGTAGACGATCTTGCAATGGATTTCGCGTGCTGCAACGTTGATCAGAGCCATATACTATCTCGCATACCTGTCAAAAAAACCTCTACCAGTAAGGATAAACGACGAGCAACGAGCACATCCGACAACCATGAAATCCTATCGTGCATCAATTTGTTATTGCTATTTTGCGACCCTGTCCGTCCTCGCAAGCACGGCCTGGCTCGTGTCGGCGTTTATGTGGGCCTCTAAATATCAATCACGGAAAAGTAAGTCAATCGTATCTTCCATGGATGTGCGGAATGAAGAACCCAGTACTTCATCGCGTGCCTTATGTTGCTGACGCACACGATCCAACACCGATCCCAACTCATCTGTCGCTTTTTTGGTCAATACTTTTACTAGACCGATGTGGGTACCCTTGTTGAAGATCACACAAAGAATCCACTGCTCCTCTATCAACGCAATGAAAATATTTTCCCGAACGCCTTGTTGAAAGAGCATACGAAAATCTTTTTCGCGTAGCAACTTTGCAACTTCGCGTGACGATGCAAAAGTACCCGCAATGAGCGCCCCCAACGCGGTAATGTCCTGTCGGCTGCCATCGCCTTGCGAAGCGATAACCTGCCCACTCTTATCAAGCAGCAGGGCATAGTTGCCACCCGTATCTTCAACCAGGTGATTCAGGCAATCCTCAATCTGCGCTATTTCTTCTGTTGGTACGATTAAGCTCGTGAGTTGTGGATCCATCGTCACCTGCCTTATATGTTCTGTCCTGCCGAATACACCGTTTTGTACACCTACAGGCAATTATAACACATCTAGGGTTATATTGCTTCAAGCGCTTCGACCAATTCGTCACGATGGAGCGCCACCAGAAAGCGTAGTCGCCCTAGTTCCTCCCGCGCACTGGTGACAAGAAGCAACATCGCTTCATGGTTTAGCGGTTCAAGTACGACGACTCCGTATTCATATTCGAGCAGTGTTTGGAGTGAATCGCCCTTGTCTATCTCTCGACCAAGCGACTCGGACATCACCAACCCGTTCGAGGCAACGGCACAAATAGCATCTACCTCGACGTTGGGGAGAGCAGAACTTTCGATCAAGAGGCCATCATGGGCTACCACAGCAGCAAGTTCAACACTTTCAAGTGCTCTGAAATGCCCAAGCAGGCTCTTCAGTTCGTTGCTCATATTGCGAAAGTCTCCTCGCTGATGTAAGTGTCTATTAGCATAACATAGTGTTCTCTATCTGTCGAGTCTTATGGCCCCAGGTTCTCTAGTACGAGCGTCAAGACGGCGATGGCTTGCTGGTATTCGTCCAGCGAAAGATGTTCGTTGGGGGTATGATCTAGTTGAGAATCGCCAGGCCCATAGGCGACCATGGGACATTGCCAGGCCGGCCCGGCAACGTTCATGTCGGATGTGCCCGTTTTGTGCACATAGCCGGGCGTTCCGCCACAGGTGCGAATGCCGCGCACAAAGGCGTTGGCCAGCGGTGTGCTGCGCTTGCTGCGATAGGCGGGACACATGCCTTCACAGACAACCCCGGAACCACGATATTGATCAGTCCAGTCATGCAAAAGCGGGGCCATCATGTATGGTTCTAGCCCTTCGGGAAGGCGCAACCCCATGGTGGATTCAACCCAATCATACATGCCGTCGTTGCCGCTGCGAATGTGCTGGAGCGACGGGGTGAGCTGGTCAAACAACCGTTCGTACCGCTGGTTATATTGGGCGCAATAGTCCGACAGCCAGTTCCAGAATTCTACGGCATATTCGGGGGCCGAGCGTTGGGCACTGGCGCTGTGGGCGTTTTCCTGTTCGTGGCGGTAGTGGGCTAGCAGGCGTCCCTTATACCCAAGCGTTATCCGATCCCATTTGCTTGGTTCGCCAATAATGCAGTACTCCGGTGGTCGTTGGGTATGGTTGACGATGTAGTTGGCGCCCTTCGAATCGGGGGTTTCTTCTTCCACTGCGCCCATCAGTACGACGCGGCACGCCAGCGTCCCGCGTTGTGCGGCACGCGCTGTTGCACAAACAAAAGTTGCAAAAGGGCCTTTGGCGTCTACCGACCCGCGCCCATATAAGATGCCATCTTCAATCCGTACGGGTATATCGCCCGGTACGGTGTCAATATGGCCCAGCAGGAATACCTGTGGCCCGCTGTCGCCCACGATGCCTATGGCGTTGCCAACGTCGTCTTTGTGGGCGGCAAAACCAAGCGCTTGCATGTGCGTTACCAGATAGTCTGCGACGGCGGCTTCATGCTCTGAAGGCGATGGAATGGCCACAAATTCTTTTAGAAAGGCTATCTCATCCATACCCTACTCGCTGTTACTGTGTCTCTCCTCTTTCTATCATAGCACAATTTTGTGTAGCACGTAAAGGGAATTTGGGAGGCGAGGAGTCGTCCGCTCCCGCCCGCTCCGCCTCACGGCCCATATCCCCGTGCGCGGCATTCTGCAACAAACTGTTCGTACCCTTCCGTGTAGCGGCCCACTAGCGCCGCCTGTGGCTCCACTTCGGCTTGCCTATGTACCATAGCCCGCGTGGCTGCCACCACGCCGGGGTAGAGCGTTGCCCCCGCCGCCAGTACCGCGGCCCCAAAGGCGGCCTCCGTCTCTGTCGGTACGGCCAGCATCCGGTTGAGGATAGAGGCGCGTATCTGTAGCCATACCCGGCTACGGGCCCCGCCCCCCGCTACGCGCACTGCCCCCGCTACCGGCGCGCCCAGGCGCTGCACCCGTTCGTACGCCATCCGCTCCACATAGCCCACCCCTTCCAGACAGGCGGTATAGTGGCGCTCTGGCGTGTCGGCATGGCCCACCAGAAAGCCCCGCGCATGGTCACACGCAAAGGGGAAGCGTTCGCCTACCCGCTCTAGCGGGTAGCATACCAACCCGGAGGGCGTCAACTGCGCTGCGTGCTGGTCAAGCGCGGCCAGGTCGGCGTCGGCAAAGCGCCGGGCCAGCACCTCGCCGCCGGTGTTGCTGGCGCTGCCTGGTAGCCACATACCGTCCGGGTGGCGGTGGGAGTAGATGCGTCCCTGGGGGTCGGGCAGCAGGTCGCGGGTAACCCCCTTTAGCGCCAGCGTTGTGCCAAGCACACTGAGCCATTGCCCCGGCTCGACGGCCCCGCCGGCTATCTGGGCCGCGCAACTATCGGTCATCCCCGCGACCACGGGCACCCCGGCGGGTAGCCCCGTATGGGCCGCCGCTTCCGGGGTGACGGCGCCGATAATGCTCCCCGGCGCGACTATTCGCGGCAAACAGTCTACGGGCAAGCCAACGCGCTCGTGGATGAAGGGCGGCCAGCGCTGTTCTATCACATCGTAGCCGCTCTTGAGGGCCTGGCTCCAATCGCTCACGCCATAGTCCCCCGTCAACCGCCCGCTCATCATATCGCCGGCGTGAATGCAAAAGCGTGTGCGGGCAAACTGCGCTGGCTCGTGGCGTTGGAGCCAGACGAATTTTGGTAACCCGAAGGAGGCGTCGAAGCGATAGCCCAGACGGGCTGTCACCGCGGCTCCGACCTCGTTCAGCCAGGCGGCCTCCTCCTGCGCTCGCCAATCGCTATACATAATAGCCGGCCGCACCGGTTGCCCCTGCGCGTCCAGCAGGGCCACCGTACCCGATGTCGCTGTGACAGACACCCCCCGCACCCGCGACAGGTCGCCTCCTACTGCGGCCCCAATCTGGCGCAGTCCCTCCACCGCGGCCTGCCACCACTGCTGCGGGTGCTGCTCAAACACGGCCCCGGCTGCTCCCGCGGCCAGCGGTATAGCGCTACGGGCCCGCGCCACCACCGCGCCGGCCGCATCTACCAGTAGCAGCCGTACCCCCTGGGTACCCACATCTACCCCGATAACCAGATCGTTGGTCATTTACCGCCGTATCTCCAAAATAATCGGCTCAAACCCGACCCGTACTGTGTCCTCGTTTGCCCAATCGCCGCTGCGCTCCTCGCCGTCCTGTTCATACACCTGTTCGGTATCGTCGGGGACATCCAGGTCAAACTCGGATTGGTCGTTTGTCCAGTGTACGTGATACTCCATATTGTCCTTGCGAAAGGCAAACCCCTCATGCGCATTGGTTTCGCTGGACAGGGTACGATCAAACGACGCATCCTGAAGCAGTTCATGCAAAAATTGCAGCGTGTCATAGGCCTGGCGTGGTTGCTCTTTGTCATCCAGTAAACTGGCCTTCTGGTCGTCGTCATAGTTGAGACTATGCCACGCCGTCCCCTGTATATCGTTGGCCGCAGCACGAATATACATCCGGACGGCATAGTTGGCCTGGTTACGCTCAAAGTCATCTTCGTTAATGCAGTTGGTATCGGAAGCGGGACACAACAAGCCAATACTGCTGGCCAGAATAGGCTTTTCAAGGTGATATTCCTCTAACGTGTCCTGCACAAAATCCAGTTTGCCAAGCAATGCGCCCCCGCGCCCCTCCCAATCGGGAAACTCCTTGTCCCAATCTATATCATCCGGTTTCCAGTAAACAAAACTCTGGTACGCCACCATATCGAAGTAAGAGCCACCGTCATTATCCAGCACCCCCTTCAAAAATTCGGCCGCATCACAGCCGCTATCCTCCAACGGGTCGCATTCCAGGGCCAGCGAGCCAAGCACAACACGCGCATCACCATCGGCTGCGCGTATTTCTGGGTAGACCTCCTTGAGCATACGGGCATAAAACTCCCCGCCGTAGTCGGATACGTCGTCGTTGCCCCAACACCACCCCGTCGGCATGGTGCCCGAAATTCTATCCGGGTCGCGGTCGGGCGCGTTGCCAATCTCCCAGTAGGTGATGTCATAGGCCGAGTTGCGATAGCGATCAACCGATTCACGGGCAAAGCTCGCAAACTCATCCAGATATTCTTCTTTGATGCGCCCATTGCACGAGGCGTTGTTATCTTCCTCGGCCCACGCTGGCGTACCGCGCAGCACGAGAATAACCTTGAACCCTTTGTCGTTCAACCGCCGCAAATCATCTTCAACCGATTCAACCTGTGACCAGTCGCGCTCTCCCTCGGTTGCTTCGACATCGCTCCAGAGCAGGCCGTTGTAGCGCACCCACGTTGCGCCCGACTCGTCGGCCCGGTTGGCGGTAGATTCGACTGCGCCGGGGTCTATCTGAAGGCCAAATAGCTCAATACCTTCTGGCGATGGGATGGGCGAGGGCGTTGGCGTGTCTGTTTCGTCTGGTTCGGGGGTGTCGGTGGGTTCGGAGGTGTTGGTGGGTTCGGGGGTGTTGGTGGGGGGCGCTGTGGAGGCGGGGGGGTTGGTCGGGTTCGGGTTGGTGGTGGTTTCTTGCGTGGCGGGGGGAGATGTTGCGGTGGGGTTGGGTTCTTCGGTGGTGGGGGTGGTTTGTTCCGTTGCGGTTGGCTCTTCCGTAGCACCATCCGCTACCGTTGGAGTTTCCTCTTCGGCGTTCGCGGTTTCTATCTCAGCAATGGCGGTTTCCTCTTCGGCTACAGGATCAAGGGTCATCGTTGCGGATACGGTGGTCGTGGCCGGCGCAGTGGTTGGGGCGGGATAGCCCCCAGGCCCCGCCGTGGCCGTTCTTTGCTGGTTGCCTGGGCCCGGGTATGCTGGCCTGGTGGTGGGGGGGATAGGGGCCGGGTAAGGGGCACTTCCCGGCGTTGTGGGAGCCACCTGGGGCAAAGTCGGCGTGGGGGGGAGGGACGTTGGCGCGGTTATTATCGTGGTAGGCGATGGGGTAGGGACGGCCCCTATCCCCGCTGCGGTTTCGTTCGCTGCGGGGGACGGATCGCTGGCAACGTCGGTGGGTGGGGAGTCCGTTAGCGTTTTGATCCCATTGGCAAGCGTCATCACCACCAGCACCAGGGTAATAGCAAGCAGACACCCGGCCACAAACCGTTGCCAGTTTACCCGATCCTCCGTATTCTGACCTGGTACCACAATAATGCGAAAGCGGCGCATAGCCCTTTATCCATATCGGTGCGTATCATTACTTCCCCCTGTTATGATACCATGCTCTTATGGGGTACAACGCTGCAATATCAGACAGGAATTGTGCCCGCCCAGGCCAATGGAGTTGGACATCGCCACCCGCACCGGCACGTCGCGCCCACTATTCGGTACATAATCCAGATCGCAGGCCGGGTCGGGCACCTGGTAGTTAATGGTTGGCGGTATGCGTCCGTGTTGAAGTACCAGCGTACACACCACCGCCTCCACCGCACCAGCGGCCCCCATCATATGCCCAAGCATAGATTTGGTAGAGCTAATGGGGACGGCGTTGGCGTGTGGGCCAAACACGCGCTTGATAGCCTGTGTCTCGGTTGAATCGTTCAGCGGTGTACCGGTGCCGTGGGCGTTGATATAGTCTACCTGCTCCGGGGAGAGGCCCGCCTTGCGGAGGGCCATACTGATAGCCAGCGCAGGGCCCCGCCCCGACTCGTCCGGCGCAGCCATATGGAAGGCATCGTTGCTGCTGCCATAGCCCACCATCTCCGCAAGGATAGGAGCCCCGCGCTGTTGCGCATGTTCCAGGCTTTCCAGCACCATGGCCCCCGCCCCCTCAGAAAGCACAAAGCCGTCGCGCCGCGCATCAAAGGGTTTGCAGGCCTGTTCGGGGTGTTCGTTGTCGTCGGCCAATCCCTTCATATTCGTAAAACTGGCCAGCACAAAGGGCAGAATAGGCGCTTCGGCTCCGCCGGCTATCATCACCTCGGCGTCGCCACGGCGGATTGTTTCAAACGCCTCGCCAATGTTGTGCCCGCCCGTAGAGCACGCCGATACCACCGCCATATTGGGCCCCCGTGCGCCCAATTGAACCGCAATATGTCCGCTGGCCGAATCATCTATCATATTGGCTATCAACAAGGGAGCCACGCGGCGATGGCCCTTTTCAAGCAGCACGGCCTGCTGCTCAACAATCAATTCAAGCCCGCCCGCGCCAGTGCCAACATAGACCCCCACCTGCTCCGGCTGTTCCTGCGCCATATCAAGCCGGGCCATGCGCACCGCTTCTAGCGTGGCATTCAGCGCATAGTGGACGTAGCGGGCCATCCGCCGCGCCTCACGTGCGTCTATCTGGGGGTCAAGCGCAAAATCGGGGGTTTCCCCGGCAATACGTATGGGAAAGGTGCTGGCATCAAAGCGCGTGATGGGGCCAATGCCAGAGGTGCCGGCCAGGAGCGCCTCCCAGGTTGAAGGAATATCACGCCCTACTGGTGTGACGGCCCCCAGGCCGGTAACAACTACTCGTCTCATAGGCTCTCGTTCCCTTACATTACTCGTTTGCCATATCCTTGAGCACCAGGGGTAGGAAGAGGGTCGCTGTAATACCGTCGCCACTATCCTGGTAGCCGCTTACCGCGACAAACTGGTCGGCAATGATTGTATGGCCCGCAACGCGGGGGTGATAGTCAAGATCTTTGGACAGGTTGGGATTGGTGGGGCTTATGAGCGCTGGATTATCGTAAATCTCCGGGTTGACAAAGGTTAATTCGCCCACCGATCGTCCGTCGAACTGCTCGGCTACCTCGGCCACCGGTAACCCATACGTTGCGGCGGCCTCGTGTATTGCTTCGTTAAAGCGCGGCATCCATATATCAGCAATTTTCTCATTGGTTGGGGGAATGGGGAGATCCGGGTAGGGGTTATAATAGTCCATCAGGATCAGGTCGCCCCGACGTTCGCCATCCACTTCTAACGCCTGGGTCAATCGCTGCAAGATAGTGTCCAGGTTGGTTGTGAAGGTTGCCAGCGTCGCTTCGCCATCGGCGGATCGTCCGGCGGGGGGGGGCAATATCTGCACCATATCGTTGCCGCCAATACCAAGCGTTACCACGCCAACCGTTTTACCACTGCTTTGTTGGGCGTTAATATAGGCAAGCGCTTGATCCAGTTGCCCGCCCTCTTCCAGCATACTGGTGCTATCTTCACCATCCTGGCCCAGGTTATGGAAGGCCAGGCCGGGGGCATTGGTTTGAAACGCGGTATGGATACGGGGCGGATAGCCGGGCTGGTTGTCGTTATTACCGTCTGCCTCTGTGCCCGTGGTAAGCGAATCGCCAAGCGCAAGATATATATTACCCGGCCCAACCGGGCTATAGCCATCGGGGACGCTGGCGTAGGCCGGTATGAACGATACCCCACTCACCAGAACAACCAGCAGAATCCACGCGCCTATGCGTGTTGCCATCTCTCCCATTCCTTTCATTCAAATACAGCCCCGGAAATTTCCGTGCATTATTGTACCATACCTTATGGTTGGAAGTGATGGGAAATGCGAACACGGACATCTTGCCCGCATGCGTGCGAGCCGCCCGTGTTCCCAGGAGCGGAAAACGTTCTGCCACACCCGCGCCTTGCCCGGTACTTGTAAAAAGATACCGATATAGTGTACTATACCTTATAGGTACGACAACCAATAGCGTTGTTTCTCCGTGTGGTACAATGCGATTGTTTATCGTAACATAGCAAAACGTTCGTGGTTTGACCGTGAAATTTGAGTCGTTGAACGATATAAGGAAACCAGCAATGAGTGTTGTCAGTATACGTATTGTCGGCGAAGAAAAAGCCGTCAAACAGGCCCGCGAAGAGCTGATGCAAAAGCTCGGTGGGCGCATAGATATTGTCCCGATGCAAAACCGTTCGGAAAATACCTGGGTTGCGCTTGGCACGATGATGATTAACGATGATCCCAAAACGTCCGAGCAACGTTCTGCCCTTTCCCCCGCCAGTATGGCGATGTCGGGCGACCCTTTGTTTGAAGTCCAGGCACGGGTGCGGGTACTCTCCACTGGTCGCACCGGCACCATTATTGACATCATCCCATCTACTAGCCTGATGCAGCAGCGCGGGGAGTGGTGGCGCTACGTTGTCCAGTTTGACGATGGGATGCAGTATAGCTATGTAGCCTATGCGCTCGAAGCAACGTAGCCTTACGTAGTGTACGGTTTCACCCGGATGGGCACAATGACCTCTGGGTGAGGGGGCAGTCGCAAAAGTTGGTTCAATCGTGCAGCGTGTCGCCAGCCGGCCGCACGCCTGGTGAGGTGGTATGTCACTTGGTATCATTATAAAGGGCCCCGAAGGGTTGGTCTTGGCCACAGAAAGCCGCGTTACTATTACGTCGCGCTCGAATGAGGGCACCAGAACGCATGTCAACTTTGACAATGCTACCAAGTTGTTGTCCTTTAGCCCCCCCAACAACGCGGTTGGTACCGTAACCTATGGGCAGGCCGCCATTGGCTTGCGCACCGCCCAGAGCTTTTTGCCAGAGTTTGAAGCCGAACTGCCAGAGCAACGCCTGAGTGTGCAAGCATTTGCCCAACGGCTGAGCGATTTCTTTCTGCGCCAGTGGCAGGCCGTCATGCACCCTGATTATAAGGGGCTCGATATGACTTTTGTGGTCGGCGGGTTTAACCAGGGCGAACCCTATGGGCGCGTCTTTCTGTTTGATATACCGCGCAAACCCACCCCTCAGGAGCAAAACGCCCGCCCCGGTGAATTTGGTATTACCTGGGGCGGACAACGCGAGTTTGTAGACCGCCTGATTCAAGGGTATGACTATCGCCTACCCGACACCGTGACAAAAGCCCTGGATCTAAACGACGACCAGTCCCAGGAGTTGCGCCAGGCCATAGGCAAGCTCCAGATGCAGATACCCCTTATTGCTATGCCGTTGCAAGATTGCGTAGACCTGGCTATCTTCTTTATCCGCACAACGATAATTGGCCAGCGGTTGACCGTAGGGATGCAGGGGTGTGGTGGCCCCATAGATGTTGCTACGATTACCCGCCGTGAAGGGTTGCGCTTTATCCAGCACAAGCAAATTGTGGGCGAGCGCCCCTGAACAACGCCAATCTTGTCCCGCTTCTTAACACACCCACCACGGTTCCTTAATTTGGCCTTAACATGAGCCAGGTACACTAGCAATGGTCTGGGGGCCGGGTGGTTTTAAGGTGTGGCTCGTACACTCCCGTTTGATGCGTGCCAAAAGAAGCTGTTACCAGGACGGGTGATAGCTGCTTTTGTTATGTCATCCTATCACATGTTCTAGCCCAATGATGTTTTGTACATACTTATGATTGTTTGCCTTTCATTACCAAGAGAGCAAAAACAGCAAGGACGCGCACCAACCAGGTTGCGCGTTTTTGGTTTCCGTGTGATACCTGGTAGTACTGAATTAAAACGGAAAGGTAGCGCTGGTTCTGCGTTCCTACGCCAGGCTGTGTGCTCATTGCGAGGGTTCCTATCGCGCCGCTATCGTGCTGGTTTTGCCCATAGGGCCCCTCGAACGCAGGCCACAGATACTTATATCAATGCCCCAAAAGTAGGTTTAACGTGTCCAGTATTGATGGTTTGCTGGTAACCAACACATCTTCCCAGAAGAAATCGCCCCGCTGGCTGCTCTTTCGCTGGTCTTCGGCCGGTATACGGGCAAAAATTCTGGTACCCTTGATCGTACTGATGTCGTTGTCGCTGGTGGGTAGCACGATAGGCTTTATCATGAGCACCAATACCACCCGCAATCGTCTGTTAGATGGGATGCTCAACGATGAAGCCAGCCGGGTTGTGCCGGCGCTGGCCCAGAGCGAGCTCGACGTGGGCAATGGCGCACGGGGGCTTTCGAGAGATCCGCAACTGGCCGAGGCTATGAAACGTGTGGAAACCGGCGATGAGAGCGCCCAATTTGAAGAAGCGTTGTTGCGTATGGATGCCCGCGCTATCAGTGTGCGTAATCGGTTTCGCCTCGATCAGGTCTTGATTGTCAACAACAATGAGCAGGCCCGCGTCAATGTCGCCTCCTATTCTGAGCTTAGCCAATTGTCCTACTATAAACAAGATGTCTTTGCGAACTGCCGCAACATTGAAGAAACGCATCAAACCCACTTGATCACCATTGAGCAAACATCGCTGCTGGTAAGCTGTGCGCCCATCACGGTACAGCATAGGGACAATAAGCGTACTATCATTGGCATGGTCTATACCGTGCAAGATATTGAAAAAACGCTTGATCGCATTCAACGCGAACAGGGGATAACCGCCAATATTGCATTGGCCAGCGACCGCACAGTCGCCAGTATGGGGTTTGTTTCCTCGCGCAACCAACCCGCGCCCCAGATGCGCTCTATTGATGGTGAGCGTGTGCGCCCCCTGCAAGTGGAGCTTGGCGGTGTTCCATTGCATATCTTATTGCTCCGCAGCGAAGAGGAAATCAACGCTATTGTTGGCTCTGGCTTTCAGGTGATGCTGATTAGCAGCGCCATTACCTTGATGTTGCTGCTGGCGCTTGGCTACCATCTGGCGCAAGGCTTTACCCGCCCCATTGTGAAACTAGCCCACGTGGCCCAGGAAGTAGCCGAGGGCAACCTCTCCGTCCGCGCCCAATTCACCCATGAGGACGAAATAGGCAAACTGGGCCGCGCCTTTGACCAGGCCACCATTACCATTGCAGAACTGCTTGACCAGCGGGCCCGCAAAGCCGGCGAATTGCACGCCATCCTCCAGAGTATGGCCAATGGCGTCCTGGCCGTAGATACCGACGAGTGCATTGTGATGGTCAACCCGGTGGCCGCAGACTTGCTTGGCCAGGAACAATCGGCGTTGATAGGCAAGCCGCTCAGTTCCTTGCTCCACGTAGATGACCCGGTGCTGGTCAATGGCCTGGAGCTTGTAGTCGAACACGTGCGGCGCAAACTCTTCGACCCCGACCACACCTTTACCGAAAATCGTTTTTCGCTTGGCGACTGTGTGGTCATGCTGCATGGCGCCCCCACGCTCGGCAGCGCTGGCGTCCTTACCGGGGCCGTCATCGTCATTCAAGACATTACCCAGGCCGTCGAAGCCGACCGCGCCAAGAGCACCTTTATCGCCACCGCCTCGCACGAAATGCGCACCCCGCTGGCCGCGATGAAGGGCTTTGTTGATATATTCTTGATGGGCGGCACCGACAATCTCAACGATAATCAACGCATGTTTCTCGACACCATCAAGCGCCAGACCGATAATATGGTTCAGATGGTCAACGATTTGCTGGAAATGGCCCGTCTGGAACAGGGCTCCTTGCGGGCCGAACAGCGGTGGGTGGCGCTGCCCAATGCGCTGAAAGAGGTACGAGATAGCCTGCAACCCATCATTGAAAAGCGACAACTTGACTTCTCGTTAGACATCGCGCCAGACCTGCCGCATATCTGGATAGATGCGCTGCATCTACGGCGCATCTTGACAAACCTGATGTCCAACGCCGCCAAATACGCCTACGAGGGCGGCAACGTGTGGGTACGGGCCTACCAACTGGATGACCCGGCGGCCTTGCCCTCGCCGCCCGGCGACCAACCCTGGAAATTGAAAGAGCAGCGTTCGGTGGTGATAGAGGTGGAAGATACCGGCGTCGGTATTCGAGACGCGGATCAAGCCAAAATCTTTACCCGCTTTTTTCGGTCAGAAAATCCGCTCACGGTTGAGGCCGGCGGCAGCGGCCTGGGCCTGGCGATTACCCGTTCGTTGACCCATCTGCACAATGGACAAATTGGCTTTCGGAGTGTTGAAACCCAGGGCAGTTGCTTCTGGGTACGGTTGCCGGCCCCTACCACCGAGGCGCTGCACGATGGCCACGAGTCAGCAGACCACCGTCAGACCACCGTGGAGTTGCCCGACCAGGTGGGATAGTCCTGGTGCTGTTGCTTGTTGGATCAGGCGGGGAACTATCAGGCGGGAGAACCATAATCGTTTTTTGTAGCGCGTGAGGAGGAGTTATGCGAACGCACATCCGAGGAATAGTATGGACATTGGTACTGGCCTGTATTCTGGCCGGCTGTGGAGGCGCGGCGCAACCCGAACCAACCCCAACGCAGGAAGCGAGCGAGGCGATTACCCCGGAGCGAATAACGTTTGCTGGCAGCACCACCGTGCAACCGCTGGCCGAAAAATTGGGCGAAATCTACAAGCAGCAGCACCCCAATGTCCAGCTTGAAATTGGTGCTGGTGGATCGAGCGTAGGTATTGAAGCGGCTCAACAGGGTACCGCCGATATTGGGATGGCCTCGCGGGAACTGAAAGAGGGCGAACAAACCGAAGGGATGGAGGTTTTTCAGATTGCGGTTGATGTGCTGGCTATCATTGTTCACCCCTCCAACAGCGTCGAAAATCTGAGCCTGGACGATTTGCGCGGTATCTATGAAGGCGAGATTACCAACTGGGCCGACGTTGGCGGCCCGGACATGGAGATTACCCCCATCGTCCGCGAAGTCACCTCTGGCACGCGCGGCGCGTTCGATGAAATTGTGCTTGAGGGCGGCGACCCCACCGAAGCGGCCGAAGCCCAGATAACCGCCGGCGAAGTGCATACGCGGGTAGCCGAAACCGAAGGCGCTATCGGCTATGTCGGGTTTGGCCATATTGGCGGCGAGGATGTCAAGGTTATCTCCATTGACGATACGTCCCCAAGCCCCGAAGCGGCTATCGAAGGCACCTATCAACTCAAGCGCCCCCTGCAAATGCTGATCGGCCCGCTCAGCCAGCCGATTGCCAGAGAGTTTGTTGACTTTGTATTAAGCGAAGAGGGGCAGCAGATTGTGGAAGAGGACGGGTGGGTTCCTGTCGCAGACAAATAACGCTTGTACCCATACCGTACCATCATCCCCGGAGCGAGGGCCGCGCTGCTCTCGCTCTTGTCGTTTGTGGGAAAACCGGGGTCGCCGCACGGGTATTACCCGGACGGGGCCGCTTCCAGCGTGCGGAGCGGCTCAGTTTGCGGCGTGCGCAACAATACCGGCCGCACCTGGCTGTGTGGTGCTGGCGGCTGTTGCAACAGAATCTCACGTATCGCCGTCATAAGCCCGGTCATATTATCTGTTTTGGCAATCCAGGCATCAAACGTTGGCAGAATTGGATCTTCAGACGCAGACGCCTTGCGGCAACAGCTAAACGCTATCACCGGACAGCGAACCCCATGCTTGCGAAGCTCGCGCAGCGTCGCATACCCATCCATACCCGCCATCGCAATATCCATAATGATTAAATCGGGAGCTTCTGCAAGCGCCAGGCGGATAGCCTCTGGCCCATTGCTGGCCGATTGTACCGTATAGCGCCCGGCGTGGCGCAGCACCAACTCAGTTTTCAAGCGCACCGTATACACATCATCTACAATCAATATTCTTGTCATCGTCCGTTCCTCCCGATTACGTAATTTCTTCAATTCAATTATATAATAGGGGGTGTTGGGGGCGCTGTGAAGGCGGTAGGAGTACAGATTGAGAAGATTGCCAGTGGAGATATAGTGGATACTATGACGACAGCCGGTACGAGGGAGGCGTAGCAATGCCAATGCGAGGACGGATACTGCGGGCCCAGAGTGGGTTTTTCCAGGTGCAGACAGCCGATGGGGTGCTGGAATGCCGCTTGCGGGGGCGGCTCAAGAAGGAGTGGCAGGGCACCGATATTGCCGTGATTGGTGATGAGGTAGAGGTAACAGCGGTCGCACCCGGCGAGGGCGCGATTGAAGCAGTGATCGAGCGCCAGTCGCGCTTTTCGCGGCGGCAGCCGGGCTCCCGCGGCCTCTGGAAAGAGGATGTGTTGATAGCCAACCTGGATCAGGTTATGCTCGTATTTGCCTGCGACAGCCCCCCCATGAACCCGCGCCTGCTCGACCGCTTCCTGGTGATTGCCGAATATAACCAGATAGCGGCCGTGGTTGTGGCCAACAAAGTTGATCTAGTGGGAGTGGAGTCGGCCCAGGCGCTCTTTGGCGACTACGCGGGCCTGGGCTATCGCGTGTGCTATGTGAGCGCCGAGAGCGACTATGGCCTTGCAGCATTGCGCGAATGTTTGCAGGGCCAGATAAGTATTTTCACCGGGCCCTCCGGGGTGGGCAAAAGCAGTCTCCTGAACGCCATCCAGCCGGGGCTCCGTCTCGCCACCGGCGATGTCAGCAACGTCTTGAACAAAGGGCGGCATACTACCGTGGTCGCCGAGCTCCACCCGCTAGAGGGGCCCCAGGGCGGCTATGTCGCCGACACACCCGGTATCCGCGAACTGGCGGCGTGGAGCATCCCCACCGATGAGCTAGACTGGTGCTTCCGCGAGTTTCGCCCCTTTCTGGGCGAATGTGAATTTAACGATTGCTCGCATACCCACGAGCCGGGCTGCGCCATCCGCGCGGCGGTTGCGCAAGGCGATATTGCCGCGCAGCGCTACGACAGCTACCTGCGGCAACGAGAAAACGCAGAGCGGTGAGGCGTTCGGCGCAGCGCCGCTTCAAGGGGTGGGATGATCCAGAAAATCTCGGATAATCGTTTGCGGGTGGCCCCCGCGTGAAATAACCGCGTGGCCCGTCGCGGGAAACTCATGCACCACGCTATGGCTGAGCGTTTCGGCGGCCAGGTGGGCCCAGGTCGCCGGGGTGATGGGGTCATACTCGCCGGCCAGAATGAGCGTGGGGATGTCGCTCACCACGGCCTCGTTTTCGGCGGGGTCGGGCGGATAGGTGCCCCACGCCTCGCACAGCGCCAGAATGGCGGGCGTATTTTCGGGGATACCCGCAAAGAAGGTACGTAGCTGTGGGTAAGCCTCGCGGGTAGCGTCTATCTCCTCCGCGCTGGCAAAGGGTATCTCGTCGCTACACTCCACCGAGAAGTAGGTACCGTGGCTAAACCCGCCCCCCCCGCGCCCCAGGCGACGTTGTTGCAACTGGGTCAACAGCGCGTTATTCCCGTTGCGAATGTCGTAGATCATCCGGGGCAATAGTTCGATAGAGCGCGTATCGTAGAACAGGCGGAACATCAGGCTCACCAGTTCGGTACCATCCACCCGCACCTTGACCGTCTCGCCCGTGTGCGGATTCTGCGGCCAGACCGTCACCGGGTTCTCATCCAGTTGCACCAGCACCTCGGCAAAGACCTGTTGCAGGTTGGGGTAGGTGGCGTTGCAGGCCGCGTCGCTGGCACACCACGCAAAGAGCGTGGTCAACGAGCGATTGAGATTATCGGGCATAGCCGTAAAGAGATTGACCTGTAAAGGGTAGACTGAATCCAGCACGACGCTGCGGATACCCTGGGGGTGGTCGCGCATAGCGGTGAGCGCCAGGCGCGTGCCATACGATATGCCCAACAGGTTCCAGCGCGGGTAGCCAAGCGCCACGCGCAAATCTTCCAGGTCGGCGGCACTTTCCACGCTGCGATAGCCGGCCACGTTGACGCCCTCGTCTACCAGCCGGTCACGACAGCGCAACGCCATATCCACCTCGGCGCGGACTTTCTCAGCGCGGCTAATCTCGCGCCCAAGCAAGTCTTGCGTCAGGCGGGCCGCCTCCGGGCATGTCAGGGCCGGCTGCGAAAAGCCGGTGCCGCGCTGGTCAAGCACCACAAAATCGCGGTGGGCCAGCAGATGCGACCACCCCCGCGCAAAGGTAACCGTGTTGACCAGGGCGGGCGAACCCGGCCCGCCGGAGAGGTACACCACCGGGTCGGGGGCGGGGGTCGCGCTGCGCGTATGCACAATGGCTACAGCAAGCTGAATGGTGCGGCTGTCTGGCCGCGTGCGGTCTTCGGGCACGTGCAGATAGCCACACGTAATGGTGAGATCGCCCGGCACGCCAAAGGGACAGTTGGCGGGGTGGAAGCGGGGCCACGGTTGGTCGTTCTGCGCATACAGCTCGCGTCCAAGCAGACCAAACTGCACCCGATAGGGCGCGGGTTGCTGCGGGTGATATTCAAAACGGGCCCGTTCGAACCACTGGACGGTGTACTGCTGGCCATCGTCCAACGTTTCCAGGCGGGCCTCGCTCAGCGGCAAGCCGAAGAGGGCCAGGCTTTCGGCATAGCTTGCGCCCGGTTGCCCATCAAGCTCCAGACCATTGGCCCGCCACGTGGCCAGGATGTCGCCACAGACGCGGTGGCCCGTCTCGTCAAAATGCACACACTCCCCTTCAAGCGGCGGGGCGGGGGCGTGCTCCGGGCTATGCTGCTTCAGGTAGTCGGCTCCCAGGCGGCCCGTTAGCACATCGTAGGGGCGCGGGTTGGCGGGGTGCAATTCCAGGCGGTGGCGCTCAAACCATTGCACCTGCACGGTTTGCCCCCCTATCTCCTGGGATATTACGGGGGTAATGGGCAAGCCAAACACGGGCAAGCCGCCGTTGTGCTCCCAGTACTCGCGGATGCGTCCGTTAATGCACAGGCCGGTTTCCGCAAAGCAGCGCCGGCTGGTCTGTGCAGTAGCGGCGGGGGCCAGGGGCAGCATAGCCAGCAGCAGCGCGACCAGCACAACCAGCGACAGGGGATGGGCGACCAGCGCCAGATGCTTGCCGCTACGCAGCAACCGAAGCGCGTAGCGCGGTAAACGTCTATGCATAGGACAACAACCTTTTCTGTATTGGGGTTCCAGTAACCATACTCTGGGTATCACGATAGCCCAACCGACCGGCCGGGCGTACCGCCGCCATTGTACCACACCAGCGACCAGCACCCGCGGGCACGTCGTCACATTCGCAAGGCGGTTTCCTGGGAGCGCGAGCGTCTCGCTCGCTCCGGGGCGGGCAGGATGCCCACATTCCCAGACGTACCCCACGGGTGAACCCGTACCCGCGCTACTTGACGTAACAGTCTACTGTTGCTACTATAGTAAGGTACCGGCGAGCAATCGCTGGATTCTGGATTGACGGAGACATACGCACAAACAAACAAGCACTCAGGAAGGAGGGTCTGCTATGAGCGCTTTACACGTTCGCGTCACGACCATTGACGAATTGCGCACCCATCCCAACGCCGATGCCCTGGACATTGCCGTCGTGGGCGGGTGGCAGTGTGTCGTCAAGCGGGGAGCATATGCGGTTGGAGATCGGGTGGTCTACTTCCCGCCCGATACGGTGCTACCTGATGCATGGATTGAGGCCTTCAACGTGGGCAGCTATACGCACAATGGACGTATTCGACAGGCCAAGCTGCGCGGCGAACCGTCGTTTGGGTTGGTGGTCACACCGGCCGAGGATTGGGCCGTGGGTACCGATGTCGCCGACTACTACGGCGCAACGAAATATCAACCGCCGCCGCGTGTGTCGGCGGTTGACGCCGAAGAGGAGCACCCGCTGTTTGAGAGCTATACCGAAGTTGAAAATATGCGCTCCTTCCCCGACCTGTTTCAGCCGGGCGAAGAGGTGGTTGTGACCGAGAAGATACATGGTACCTCATGGCGCGGCGGTATTATCAATGGGCAACGTATGGCCGGGAGCAAAACGATGCGCCGCAAGGAACCGGACGAAGCGGAATACCAGAACAATACTTACTGGTTCCCCTGGTCGCTGCCCCCCGTGCGAGCGCTCCTCGAAGCGCTGGCCGCCGATCATGACGTGGCTATCCTTTTCGGGGAAATCTATGGCCGTGGTGTCCAGAAGATGCAGTATGACCAGACCGGGTTGGCCTTCCGCGCCTTTGATCTATACCTGGATGGTCGCTACCTCTCCTACCACGATTTTGCACAGTGGTGCAACACCTATGGCGTCGCTACCGTGCCCCATATCGCCACGGTACCCTATAGTCTGGAGACGGTGCGGCAGTTGGCTGAGGGAGGCTCGCTGATTGCCGGGCATATCCGCGAAGGGGTGGTCGTGCGCCCGGTCGAAGAGCGCAACGACCCGCGCCTTGGGCGGCTTATCCTGAAGTATGTCGGCGACAAGTATTTGCTTGGCAAGTACAACCAGGATGATACCAACGACGTGTGATACCAGGGAGGCGGGAGGCGGGAGGCGGGAGGCGGG
>DAOTUK010000320.1:0-1940 GCA_034437375.1 Chloroflexaceae bacterium
CCCGCCTCCCCCATCTCCATGGTACAATACCATTAGCTATATACGAACGAGTTATACCACATTCGGGTGATCATTGTTATTTGTTCCGTAGCATCGTATGCGTTCGCCTCACCGCTCCTCGCCGCTCGCATCACCCGTCACTGGTAAACAGTACCTATCCAGGGAAGGAGGGCTTTATGCATTCCCCTGATGACCGATATACCGCATTCGAAGAAGCCATTGAGCAGGCGCTCAAGATGGCGCAACAGTGGGCCGACAGCTTCCGCAGTATGAGCGAAACGGTGCCGCCGCCCCACCCGCCCGGCAGTGGCGCAGCACCGCCGCCTCCGCCGCCTCCGGGCGCGGCCGCCAGTGGCACCACCGGCAGCACAGCCACGGCGGGCGAAAGCCAGATACACGCGCGGATGACCGCCATAGAGGCCCGCCTGGCCGCGCTGGAGGCCCGCCTGGCCGCGCTGGAAAGCCGGCGGCCATAGCCCCCGCGCTTCCATCCCTCTCCATTAACATAACGCCAACACAGAGCTAGTATCACATTTACAATTGCCTGCTATGCTAAAGACAGTACCATAGTGAAGAAGGAGGGATAATAATGGCATTCGATACCAATAGATTTACTGAAAAGTCGCAAGAGGCTCTGCTTGCGGCCCAAAATATAGCCGAACGCAACGGCAATAGTCAACTGGAACCGGAGCACCTGCTGCTGGCGCTGCTCGAACAGGGCGAAGGCGTCGTACCCCAGGTGCTTGGCAAGCTCAACCTGCCAGTGGGGGCGCTGGTACAGCAGGTGCGCGGCGACGTCAACCGGCTACCGCGCATCAGCGGCAGCAACGTGCAGCTAACCATGTCGCCGCGCCTGCGCACCGTGCTGGTCAAAGCCCACGATGAACTGGCCCAGTTTGGTGATGCCTACGTGAGTACCGAGCATCTGCTGCTCGCGCTGCTGCAACACGCCGGCGGCGGCGCACAGCGCATCCTCGCGCAGGCCGGCCTTACCCGCGATACGCTGCTGATGGCCCTGCGCGAGGTGCGCGGCACACAGCGCGTCACCTCCCCCAACCCGGAAGGCACCTACGCCGCACTCGATCAATACGGGCGCGACCTCACCGAACTGGCGCAGCGCGGCAAACTTGACCCGGTGATCGGGCGCGATGAGGAGATACGGCGCGTTATCCAGATACTCTCGCGGCGCACCAAAAATAACCCGGTGCTCATTGGTGAGCCGGGCGTAGGCAAAACCGCAATTGTAGAAGGATTGGCGCAGCGCATTGTCCGCGGCGACGTGCCAGAGGCGCTCAAGAACAAGCGCATTAACGCGCTGGACATGGGCGCACTGGTAGCCGGGGCCAAATATCGCGGCGAATTTGAAGAGCGGCTCAAGGCCGTACTCAAAGAGATACAGGAGCGCGACGACGTTATCATGTTCGTAGACGAGTTGCATACCGTCGTAGGCGCGGGCGCCGCCGAAGGTTCGCTAGACGCCGGCAATATGCTCAAGCCGATGCTGGCCCGCGGCGAATTGCACATGGTTGGCGCAACCACGCTGGACGAATACCGCAAGCACATTGAGAAGGACGCCGCGCTTGAACGGCGCTTCCAGCCGATCATCGTAAGCCAACCCACCGTCGCGGATACCATCAGCATTTTGCGTGGCATCAAAGAGCGCTACGAGACACACCACGGCGTCCGCATTACCGACGGGGCCGTCGTAGCCGCGGCGCTCCTGTCGGATCGGTACATCACCGACCGTTTTCTGCCCGACAAAGCCATAGACCTGGTAGACGAGTCGGCGGCCCGCTTGCGCATGCAGATAACCAGCGACCCGCAAGAACTTGACGACCTCAAGCGGCGCATCATGCAATTGGAGATTGAGCGCGAAGCGCTGAACAAGGAGAAGGACAAAGCCAGCAAGGAACGTCTGGAACGTCTGGAACGCGAACTAG
>DAOTUK010000321.1:0-3956 GCA_034437375.1 Chloroflexaceae bacterium
CCCGCCTCCCCACGCCCCCACAACCGACTGAACAGCAGAAAGTGGTACAATAAAGCCCGAACGAGAGCGGTTTCAGAATCAAAGAAAGAGTACCTATGAAGATCAATGCCCCAAGTCCACATGTTCAACGGTTCGTCATTGTTGGAATAGCTATCGTGTTTGTATCGCTGGCCCTGGCGCTGCGGCCCGATACCACCGCCCACGCCGCAACCGATTGTAGCGCCGTCACCGATATACCCGCCGAAGAGTGCGAGGCGCTGGTAGCCTTTTACAAAAGCACGGGAGGGCCCGGCTGGTCGCGCAATACCGGCTGGAACCAGACCAATACGCCGTGCAGTTGGGAAGGGATTACCTGTGCCTCCGGTCGCGTCACCCTGCTTGAACTAGTAGACAACGGCCTGCAAGGAGTGCTTGCCCCCGAAATAGGCCAACTGACACACTTGCAAGAACTCCGGCTCGACTCCAACGCCCTGAGCGGCAGCATCCCCCCCGAACTCGGCAACCTCTCCCAATTGCGCATTCTGCGCCTGCCCATCAACACCCTGAGCGGCAGCATCCCTCCCGAACTCGGCAACCTCTCCCAACTCACCGAACTACGGCTCTTTCAGAACAAATTAAGCGGCCCGATACCATCCAACCTGGGCAACCTGCGCCAACTACGCGAGCTTAGCCTGGTCAACAACACCCTTGGCGGCCCGCTCCCGCCCGAACTGGGCAACCTCTCCCAACTCACCGAATTGCTGCTGTACACCAACGAAATTACCGGCAGCATCCCAACGGAACTAGGGCAACTCTCGCAACTCACCACGCTGGAACTATACAACAACCAGTTGAGCGGAAACATCCCATCCGCGCTTGGCAATATCCCCACCCTCCAGACGCTCAGACTGGACGACAACGCCCTGGAAGGAACGATCCCTTTCACGCTAGGCAACCTGGAACAAGTACAGGTACTCCGGCTCAGCGAAAACGAACTGCGCGGCCCCATCCCATCCGCGCTTGGCAACCTGACCACGCTTACCGAATTACGGCTTGAATATAATGATTTGAACGGAATCCCACCCGCAGCATTGGCCAACCTCACCAACCTGACCACCCTTAACCTGGGGTACAACCAGTTGGAAACCACCAACCTGGATGCAGCTTTGCTTGCGTTCCTGAATGAAAAGTCGCCCGGCTGGGCCGACACACAGCGTAATAAGCGGGTTTACCTTCCCACCATCCTGCAATAGCGGAAGCGGGGAAATATGCCTGCGTGGCGGAGGTACGCCCCCCGCCACGCTTTTCTACCAGCGTACGCGCCCCTAGAGGACAAGCGCTACCAGCAATGGCCCATTACCGCCGCACAAGCGGCAGGTACACCTTGTTGTTCGTTCCTGGCTCTGGCGTCGGCTGCGCAGCCTCGGTGACGTTCACCTCGGCATACTCGGCATACTGGTTGCCGTCCAGGTCTTCTGCAATAATCCCAACTTCATAGGAACCAGCAGGAGCAATAACAGCTTCCCAGGTAAACGGCGTGGCACCAAACGTCAGAGTATCGCCCTCTTCCGTCACGGTTTCGACTTCTTCGCCCGCGTCATTGAGCTGTATCCACTGTTCTAACACCGTGAAGGTATCGCCATTCTGGGGGGTAATCTCACGCGGCGCGCCTGTGCCATCCATATTGGTATAGCCCATCACTTTCACCAGTGCGCCCGTAGCATTGAAGATAAGCTCTGCATAGCGCTGGTTATTGGTATCGGCAAAGGTATAGATACCCCCGACAAAATAGGTTGTCCCCGCATCAGATTCGGCATAGGTTGCCGGCTCAAGCAGCGCAAAGGCCGTGTCGGTGCCGTTGGTTATCTCGTACAACACGGGCTCCCATTCAAATTCAAGCGCTATCGGGCGTTCTTCGCCCCAGTTGGGGTAGGCCACGCCACCTACTTCTGTGGTTTCCTCAGAAGCTATAAAATCCATATCAGCAACCAGCATAGCATTGGACTCCGCATCGTAGTAGCCCGTATAGGAATAGATATAGCCCACCTGCTCGCCGCTCACGTTGGTGCTGATGATCAGCATCTCATCCTGGGCAATCGTCTCTTCCGATAGCGAGAGCGTATCCATCGAGAGCGCACTCGCTCCCGGTGCAACAACCCGGCGGGTATCGGGGGGCGGCTCTTCGTCCATGGGTTGCCCGGTATAGTGCGCGTCCAGGAACTCGTCCCACAGAAACCCCTCCGTAAAGCGGTTCGCTATCTCGAGGTAGGATTTCCAATATAGCTCATAGGTATTGGAAACCGGAAAGTAGATGGAAACCCCGGTGGCACCGGGGCGTTGGGGGCCATGCTTCTCCGCAACAATGGCCTGTTTCAGCGCCGTACCGAGTTGTCGGGCGGCCGCGCGTACGTCGGCGTCCTGGCTTTCCCCGGCGGCCAATTGCGCAAAGTGCAACAGATCAACATAGGGTGAGGGACTCTCCTCATCAAGGACGTTGTCAAAGGCCTGGGCATAGGTACGAGCGGCGGCAATATCCTGCTGGTCGGCGTTATTCATTGCTGTGACCAGGGCATCAAGCGCCGTCTTGACGGTAGGCATTGCGGACAGATTGAACGCCGTCAGGGTAATATCTGCAAACGTCTCTGTACGGTCTTCATCGGTGGTAATACGGCTATCTTCCACAATATAGCTGTCCACAATAGCCTTTCCGAGCGCGGCTCCATCCATGGACGGATCCTCCACCAGTTGGCCCAGGAAACTGGCATACGCCCACCCCACGCCCGGCTCCAGTTCTTGCGAAGCAACCGTATAGTTGGCATAGGGCTCTAGCATTGCAAACACTTCGATGTGTCCCATCACACAGGCGTCAAAGCCAACCAGTTCAAACATATCAATGTCGGTTTGTTCCTGAATCGTGGCAAAGGCTTTGTCCATCTCCATCAAAAACAGCATATCGCCATGCTGTTCGAAATCGGTATGGTGCTCACCGGGCGGGTCCGGGTCGGGGTCGTTCCAGCCACCGGGCCACCCCATGCCATGGTCGGAGAGAATGAGGACGTAGTGGTCGGCGGGGTAGGTTTCGGCCGCCCAGGTCACAAAGTCAACCAGGGTATCGCCATCGGCCATATTTGCTTCGCCCAGGTCTTCCAGTTCCTCCGAATTGAGGTGTTCCAGATCATCATCCTGCGTAATATAATAGCGTCTGGTTGTTGTCCAGTCACCATCCCCATCAAACCCACCCTCGAAGCGATCCAACTGGGACACAATCTGTACCTGATCCGTCGAGCCAACCAACTCCGCTTCATTCAGATCAATAAAGATGTCCTCTTCCAGCGTCTCATCATCGGCATTGGAGTAGAGCATAATGAGCCAGGTATCAGCCGCAAGATGATCGTTATCCTTTCCTGGCCCAGCGAACGATTCGGCCTGGGCAAACTGCAACCCTGGCCGTACGAGACTGACCAGGAGCGCGACCAGCAGAAACGACCCCAGGCTGGCCAAAAGCTGATGTTTTCGTTGAACGTTCATGGAACCAGTCTTACCTTTCCTTTCTTTGGTATGCACCACGATACGAGACGATACGATTACCCTTGAACCCGTTACAAGGCACGACTAGACCACACGGTTCAGCCGCACCGTGCCCTTTTTACATTGTTCAGGTACCAACAAGAAGCGCTACCCCCCCGGCCACAGAGGAGAGATTCTTCTACGGCACATCAGTATCCTGGGAGCACGGGCGTCTCACACGCATGCGGACACGATACCCGCGCTCCCAGAGGGTACCACGCAATCATAGTTGCTCTATAGTATGCTAGAAATTGGGATGGTAAGCACTTATCTACCAGTTGCATCAGCAACCTATGCGAGAGATTATAGCACAGATTGTCTTTGTTGATAATATCCTGCGCTATGGCATAACTCCATGTACCCTGGTATAATAAAGCACTACATATCAAAATACCCTGACGAATACCCGC
>DAOTUK010000322.1:0-14600 GCA_034437375.1 Chloroflexaceae bacterium
CGAAGCCCCACCCACCAGTACCAGCGCAAACAGCAAACTGCCGGTCAGCATGATCAGTGGCACCCCGCCGCGCAGTGCCTGCGCCGGAATAGTCGTGATACCCCCTACCGGCACAACCCATGTCAACCATAACCGCACCTGGACCGGGTAGAACTCCACCGGGTAGCGGGCCATCTGGAACAGCCCATTGAATACCCAGGAGAAGAGAAGGCCGGGACTCTAGAACACTGGCGCCGCAAACACCAGCAGGATGGCATACAACGTGAGCAGGCTTGCCACCATCGCCACCAGGAACCCGGCCAGATGAGCCAGCGTCAACCCGCCCCCGCCACGCATATGGCAAGATGTGGTATGATGGGGAATACATCTGCTCATGCTAGACGGGGTTTCTCCCGTGGAAAAGGGATGATCTATGCCCAGAGAATCGCTCTTCAAGCAAGCATTTGAGCGCACCTTTGGCTCAACCCAACAGGCGCTCAATGGCACCTATACCGAAGATGACCTGCTCGGATCGGTAGAAATACGCCCCGTGCGTCTCACCCTGCCGCGCCTCCCATCCGCCTTCCACGGCTACCGCATCGTACAGATAAGCGACATCCATATGGATCGCCAGATGACCGAAGCCCACCTGACCCGCGTGGTAGAACTGGTAAACCGCCTGAAACCGGATGTCGTGGCCGTCACCGGCGACTTTGTAACAGCCGGAGCCGACCGCTACGCCGATGATCTGGTAACATCGCTCAGCCACCTGGCCCCCCGCGAAGCATCCTTCGGCGTCATGGGCAACCACGACCACCCCCCCTGGAGCGACCCGGAGGTGATACCGGCCGTCATGGAGCGCAGCGGCATCATACACCTGCAAAACATGGTCTACACCATACGGCGCGGCAATGCCATGCTACACATTGCGGGGATAGATGACATCACCAGCGGCAACCCACAACTGGATACCGTGCTTGACCAACTCCCCCCCGAAGGCGTAGCCATCCTGCTCTGCCACGCGCCCGACTTTGCCGACACCAGCGCCGCCACAGGACGCTTTGCGCTGCAAATATCCGGCCACTCGCACGGCGGGCAAATCTCCTTCCCCATCTTCGGCTCGCCCGTCTTCCCTCGCAACGGCAAGAAATATCCCATGGGATGCTACCTCATCAATGGGATGTACCAGTACACCAACCGCGGCCTGGGCCTCTCCTACCCCCGCCTGCGCGTCAACTGTCCCCCGGAAATCACCGTCTTTCTCCTGCAATCCCCCTACCAATGAAGCGGCGAGGACACGGGGACGCGAGGAGGCGAGGACGCGGGGACGCGAGGACGCCTCTCCTGTCCTTCGCCTCTTCGCCTCTTCGCCTCTTCGCCTCTTCGCCTCTTCGCCTCTTCGCCTCTTCGCCTCTTCGCCTCTTCGCCTCTTCGCCCGCCTCACCCGCGCTGCTGCCACCCGCGCCAGGCCAGCGCAAACAACACCAGCGCCCCCTGAAGTACCCCGCTCATACTACTGTCAATCTTCAACTGAAGCGGCAACCCCACGCTGCCCACCGAAAAAGAGGCAAACACGACAACGACCAGCAACACCCACCCCGGCCGCGCCTGGACCAGCAGCGCAATCAACAACCCCATCAACCCCAGACCACTGGAAATATTGGGAATAAGCGCGTGAAACACCGCCAGCACTTGCAACGTCCCCGCCGCGCCGGCCAGCACCCCACACACCGCCAACGCCTCGAACAACCGCCGCACCGACGGCACCCCCAGACGCCGCGCCGCAGCCGGGTTCTGCCCCGCCGCCCGCACCGACAACCCCCAATGGGTACGCGACAACGCCATCCAGACCAGCACCCACCCCACCAGCGCCACCAGCGGCGCAACCGGCGCCAGACGCAACCCCTCTAACGTGGGCAACCAGACCTCTGTTGGCAGACGCTCGGTGCCCGACATAGAGGCAATGCCCGGCCGCTTCCAGGGGCCAAATACCAGATAGAGCGCCACCCCGGTGGCCAGAAAATTTAACCCCAGACCCGCAAAAATCTCATTCACCCGCCCATACTGGCGCAACGCGGCAATCAACACCCCCCACAGCACCCCACCCGCCATACCGGCCGCAAAGGCCAGCACCCACAGCAGCAGCGGAGACGCCCCCGCAAACAGGCGCAGCGGAATCATTGCACACACCGCCCCCATCGTCATCTGCCCCTCAATACCCAGATGGTACAACCCCGCCGCAAACGTCACCGTCAACCCCGCCGCACACAACAGCAACGGCGTAGCCAGCATCACCGTATCGGACAGCTTGATGGGACTCTGGAAGGCCCCCAGAAACAACAAACGGAACGCCTCCAACGGAGGCGCCCCGGTGAACAAAAGCATGATCGTGGTAAAGCCAAGCGCGGCCAGCACAATAACAAGCCAGCGCCAGATGCCCCCCCACCAGCGAGCCACAAACGCTCTGAGCCGCAGGGAAAGAACCCCTCGCCCCGCTCTACTCAAGCTCAATTTGTAACCCACCCGTAATACCAGCAACCAGATTGTAGATCAGCGCGTAAATAGCCCCGGCAATACCGCCGCCTATCGCCGCCGAGACAACCACCGCAACATAGCCCAGAATGCTCCCCACGACCCCCACACCGGCCGCCTCAAGCGCCCCCTCAGCACCACTCCCCGCTAACAAGACACTGACCAGCAGCAATAAAACCAACCCAATGGCCCCGATAACCCCGACAACGAGCATATTAAGCACGGCCATCACCTTGAACGCCGACCCGACTGAAACCTTCCGTATCGTTCGCATGTACTGCCTCCTTCATTCTGCTTATTCTTGATGGTCAAAGCCTACACCGCCAATCAATGCTGCCAATCGGGCCGTACTCAATGTTGAGCGGGGCAACAACGAAGAGACACGCCCCCCGAAAAAGACCAGCACATCGTCGCTATATTCCAGCACCTCATCAAGATCGGCCGACGTAAACACCAGCGCCGTCCCATCGGCACACCGCGCCTGGAGCCGCCCCCATATACCCAGAGCCGAGGTTACATCCAGACCACGGGTGGGTTGCTCAAGCAGCAAACCGGTACAACGCGGCGGCAACAGCGCCAGCATAGCCCGTTGCTGGTTGCCACCCGACAACGACTCAATTGGCGAATCGGGGGTAGCCCGAATAGCATATTCTTCGATGAGCGCTCGGGCCTTTGCTCGCACACTCCGGCGCGGCGGCAACAACGGCGTATGCGGACGGATGAGCGCGATATGATCAGCCAGCGAAAAGTCCCCGATAACCCCCTCATTCAATCGGTCTGCCGGAAGGTATTGTACCCCATCTGCCTGAAATTCCGCCAGTGCTGCGGTGGTGAAATTCTTACCATTCAGAAACAATTGCCCGGACTGGGGACGCACCACCCCGGCCAACAGGCGCAGCAACACCTGTTGCCCGCTGCCATCCAGACCGGCCAGACCCAACACCATACCGGCCCGTATATCGAGCGAGAGATCGCGCAATTCCAGCGCCCCCTCCCGCACAGTGACGTGCTCTAGCCGCCAGACCGGATGGGGCAGCGAGGGGACAAAGCTCTGGACATGGTTGGAGAACGTGGCCGGCGGGCCATCACCCTCGCCAAACATCAACGACAGTAAGCGCTCCTGGGGTTGGGGCATCTCCATCGTCCCATCCCCCACCACGCGCCCGGCCCGCAACACACTCACGGTATGGCACAGCTCGGCGACCTCTTCGAGTTTATGGGTCACAAACAGTACCGTGTGCCCCTCCGCCGCCATACGCCGCAGCGCCGCAAACAACGCCTGCTTCTGGGAGGCGGTAATACCCGTCGTTGGCTCATCGAGAATAAGCACCCGCGCCCCCCACGCCAGCAAACGCACAATCTCTAACTGTTGCCGCTGCCCCACCGTCAATTGCCCGACCCGAATATCCGGCGGCACCTCAAACCCAAGCGTTTCGGCGAACGCTTGCAACTGTTGCCGCGCCGCCCGCTGCGAAGGAAAGCGCTGGCGCGAGGCCCCACAGGAAAAATTTTCGAGCGCCGTAAAGGCCGGCACATCCAGCGGGTCCTGGTAGACCATTCCCACCCCCGCCCGCAAGGCATCATCCGGACTGTGCAACTGGACACGCTGCCCATCCAGCACTATCTCGCCCGCATCGCACGAGAGAAAGCCCGACAATATCTTCATCATGGTGCTTTTACCAGCGCCATTTTCGCCCAGAACCGCGTGAATGCGCCCCGCACCAAACGACAGGCTCAACCCATCATTAGCCCGGACGTTCCCAAACGTCCGCGTAAGACCGTGCAAAGCGACGTGCATACCGTGCTCCCTGCTCCCTTGCTTGCGCTACCCCTACCTACATCACCAGTGAGGGGTGTTCCTTCGCCAGGGTACTGAGGATACCATCAGCAATGGTAAATGCTGCATCGGGCCGCGCCACGGCTTTGGCATTCTGGCGCAGCATAGCTAACCGCTCGGTATCTTCCAACAAATTGTGTACAACCATTGGCACCATTTCAGACAGACGCACCTGTACCCCCGCCCCCACACTCACCAGATAATCGGCATTCCAATGCTCCTGGCCGGGGATAGGGTCAATCACCACCATAGGCGTGTGGCGGGCCAGTATCTCGCTCACAATCAACCCGCCCGACTTAGTAATTACCAGATCGCTGGCCACCACTAGATCATCCAGATAGTCTACAAAGCCCAGTTTGCGTATCTCTAGCTGTGGCGTACTTTCCACATCGGCTATGGCTTCGAGCAACTCATCGTTGCGCCCGGCCACCACCAGCAGCGTACCGCGCATAGCGCTTTTCTGAAACTCGGTGACCATCTGACGCACACGCTTGACATTTAAGGCACTCCCTATCAACGTCACAATCGGCTCCTGCGATAGCGCATAGGACTGGCGCAGGCTGTCCTGGTCTTTCGCAACACGAATACCCGGCTGGATAGGGATACCGGTTACCCGAATACGGCTATCGGTAGCGCCACGCTCTATCAACATATCCCGCGTTTTGGGCGTGGCGACAAAGTAGGTGTCAATCTCTGGACAAACCCATTTTGCATTGGCGGTATAGTCCGTCACAACGCCATAGATGGGGGGCGTAAGCCGCCCTTTCTGTTTGTAATGGCCCAGAATGTGCATCGGCAAAAAGTGGGTACAGACAATCACATCTGGCGTCACATTATAGACCAGTTCGTCCAATTCTGTAACGGCCAGCCGGTCAAGCAAAATGCGTAATTCATTCACAATTTGCGTTTCGTCCTCGTCGGTCTTATCGGTGAGCTTATAGGCATACTCCCATAGCGAGGGCGCATTTTCCGAAAGCTCGTGGTAAAAACTGGTGTACAATTGGCGATAAAAGCGCGACCCATGATCCAGTGCGTCCTCAAGTTGTACGTCCTCCACCTTGCGCTGCTCAAACGCCTGAACCAGCGCCCGCGCGGCACTGCGGTGCCCTTCGCCTCCCGACGCATATAAGATAAGTATGCGTGCCATATTTACGATACCTCCATTCTATCGTATGTTTCGTAGGTTGCGTGCTCTGGCGCACAGGAATGCACCCCCCCCACATCATGTATACTAAAAATCTGGATAGCATGGATCTCCTGCTCGTCTCCATGCCAATAGCGCACTATTTGCCGCTCGGTATCCTGCTCATACCACCCGTCGGAAACTTGCACAACGTAGCCATCCGGGTATTGCAAGGCCGGTACAAACAGTTCTGTTGGTTCCGACACGGCCGGATCATGGCGAAAGGTATAGGTAGCGCGGCGCTTGCGCCAGTCAAACGAGAGGTGCAAGGGCTCGCCCGCTGTCGCGCGCGGATAGGGCCGGACAGCCGCCCGCAGCGCCCGACCGCCAGAGTCGGGGTCATCCGGGTTGTGTTGCTGGTCGCGGCTAAAGATAGACAGGTCTTCGGTGTTCCAGCGGTCGCCCAGACGGTTGGTATTATCGGGGGTATAATTCCAGAGCGTAGCATTCAGCAGGGTTGCCTCTACGGCCCGAAAGCTGGCATCCATCGCCCACTCTTGCATACTAAACCATTTCAACAGCACGTTGAGCTTGAGCGGCATATGAAACGAGATACCAAACTCGCCAAGCAGAGTCGGCACCCCGCCCATCTCCTCCCGGCTGTTGTCCTTCAACGCCTGTAACTGGTCTACAAAAAGCTGGTGGATACGGTTGTCCCCAACCACCAGGCGCCCGACTTTAATATCCAGGTTTACAAAGGGGAAAAACAGCCCCGTTACCAGCGAAAAGGTATCGTACCAGTGGGAGGCATTGACCACATTGGGGGCGTCCTCGGCATTCCAGCGCGGCATATCTAACCGCGGTACCGTTTCTACAAACAGTATGGTTGAAGGCGCTACCTGTCGCATTTCGTGGGCAAAGGTGTTGACAAAGGGCCGCAGGTAGTCGCGCCCAAATTCTACCCGTTGCAGCACACCATCGCGGACAACGTGGGTAAAGTGGTGCGGACGCAACAAGCGCGGTTCCCCGTTTGCGTCTACGTCCCATACCCCATGCGTGCGCCAGATACACTCGCGCCCCTCCTGCCAGGCTCGCTGGCCGCTGCGGTTGAGCGTCGCCTTGCCATAGGCATAGAGCCCGGTGGGACTAACCCCCCACCGCTCAACCCGCTGTGGATAGCCCGACCCGGTGAGGATGGCTTGAAAGGGGGTGGGCGAGATACCAAGCCGCCGCATAATAAGCTCTTCATTTTGTGCATGGGGGTGGCGTCCGATAAAGCCGCTCGAAGGCTCGTTCATCGTACCAAAGCCCACCACGTTGGGCAAGCCTTGCAAGCGTCGGGCCACCTGTTTGTAGGCGTTGATGTAGTGGCGTTGGAGATAGTCCTGTACCGATTCGCCATCAACCGTGAGATGCGGGGCAAAGTCGCGCCCCCCGAAAAAGAGCGTGAACATTGTCGCGGAGGCCAGGCGGGTATAATTCGTGAGCCAGTGGACGACAAATGGTTGCCGATCGTAGGGGTAGATACTGGCCGCCCCTGTGGCCCGAAATTTCGTTATATCAAGCCCGGCTACATCAAATGTCCAGCCGGGTGCCCCATCGCCGCCCGAAAAGCGGCTCCACGTATCCTGGTGGGGGTCTATAAATACCTGGATGTCGTAGTCGGCGGCCCGCGCTACCACCTGGTAGAGATAATCCAGGTATTCCTCATCATACTGGCCCGGCCCGTCGTGCTCTACCGCCTCCCAGGGAACCAGGAAGCGCAGAAAGGTAAAACCCCACCGTTGCAGCCGGGCAAAGTGTTCGTCGGCTTCGTCAAGCAGAAAGGGGCGCCCCACAAAACTCACCGCGCGGTGGTTGTAGAACGCCGCTTCCGACATGGTGGTTGTATCCGGTCTGGCCGGTATCTTGCTGCTGCCGCTCAGGTTGACCCCCCGCAGCAGCGCCGTGCGTCCATACCTGTCCTTAAACCAGGAACCATCCAACATCAATCTATCCATAGCCCGTTTCTCTTCTCCCGTTACAATACAACTACTTGCCTTGCTCTTTGCAAGAAACGGGCCAGGACACCCCAGGGCGACGAGCCCCAGGACTTATACCAAATCCGTTGATTACCTCCAGGTATTCCGTAGCATAGTATGCATGCGCAGCACCTGTTCTCGCGTCACGCATCACCCGTCACTGGTATTACTCCATAGCGCTCTGGCCCTCTATCCCCTCAAGAAGCTGTGGCGTATACCATATCTGCTCATCGGTCGCCACTTCGCCCGCTCCCAGAAAGACTGTGCCATCTTGAAAATTGAGCGGCCCCTCGAAAAGCTGTATCTCGCCACTGGCTAACCCTGCGATAAAGGTATCCAGTTTTTCTTGCGCCGCTTCGCTCAGACCGGCTCCCTCCACAAAGCCAATCGCCGACGTATCCAGATTGTTTATATCATCCCAATCTGGCTCAAGCCAGAGCCACTCCTGCTCCCAGGTACCCTCGCGCACGGCCTGTACCTGTTCGACGTAGATGGGGCCCCAGTTAAAGTAGGGCACCCCCAGACACACCTCCGGGGCCTGTTCGCACGCCTCGCGGTAGTCATAAGGAATGGCGGAGACTTCCTGGCCCGCTTCGCTGGCTTTGTTTGCCTCGACCAGCGCTTCGGTCGTATCCAGGCCCGAAATAATCACATCGCTACCATTGTTAATAAAATCGTTGGCTACCTGGGTCGGGTCAAGCGTGACCCCAGGGATATTGAACCAGTAGCCAATCCAGACCACCTCAAAGGCCAACCCTTCGGGAAAATCGCTCTCGCGCAGATTGTCGGTACAATAGCGGGCCCCTAGATAGGACGCATTCACCAACCGCCGCGTCTCCTCATTGATAAGCGGGCCCAGATAGGAGATAGCCCCCGTCTCCGATTGTAGCGCGGCCGCACAGCCGGCAATCATCTTGCCATGCACCATCCGCCCCATAATATTGCCCAGATTGTCGGGGGCCATCCCCGTCAACACATCGTCGCCCGAAATATGCAAAAACGTCACCTCCGGGTAGAGCGTGGCGGCCTGGCGGGTGCCGTCCTTAAACTCATCCGAATTGGTAATAATTAACTGGGAATCCTGCGCAACTAGATCATCCACAGCCTGCTCAACCGTATAATTTGGGCGGTCGGCCGGGTTGACCTTATCTATATACACAAATTTTGCGCCGGGCACGTGCTCCTCAACATACAACCCTGCTTCATAGTGCGCCTGGCTCCATCCCGCGTCGTTGTAGGGCCCTACCAGCACCATACCAAAGACAAAGGTTTCGGCGGATTCTGCATCGTCCGCCGGCTCCGCATCCTCGACCGGCTCCGCATCCTCGACCGGCTCCGCGTCATCTGTAGACTCTGTATCCTCCGCTAATTCGGCGTCTTCGGCCGGTGCGTCGGCCGGCTGTGTGGGAACGGCAGCCGGCTGTGTCGCGCACGCCCCAAGCACAAGACTCACCAGTACCACCAGAGAACCTATCCACCAGAGAGAAAAACGCTTCATCATCTACGCTCCTTTCCTACCTTCACTTCATAGCGAAAAAATATGCTGTCACAACCTCTAAAGATTGCAAAATAGTAGCAGACAACTGGCCCGATGACAAATAGCGCAATGCTGATTGCGTGTGCGTCTCGCTCGCTCCGGGGTGCGCAAGATGCCCACGCTCCCAGGGTTTACAACACCATCAGGGTTGCTATAGTCGCAAAGACCCGAAACGTAGTATACTATCAAGGAGCGACTGTCCAATACAGAGTTTTGCGAAACCAAGGTATGTACGATACCCAACCGATTGAAACCAACAACGCCAGTATTCTTGTCGTAGATGATACCCACGACGATTTGCGTTTGCTCGTTCGGATACTTTCGAACCAGGGATATGCTGTGCGGGCCCTGGATGATGGCCACATGGCGATGACATCGGCCCAGAAAGTCCCGCCGGATCTCTTTCTGCTCGACATTATGATGCCCGGTATGACGGGTTATGCTCTCTGCGAGAGTTTGAAACGTGACGAACGGATGCGCGATATACCGGTTATCTTCATTAGTGCGCTTGATGAAGTCCTCGACAAAGTACGGGCCTTTTCCATTGGCGGCGTAGACTTTATCACCAAACCCTTTCAAGTAGACGAGGTTTTGTCGCGGGTGGCAACCCACCTGTCCTTACAGCAGATGCAGCAACGCCTCCAGGAACAAAATATTCAACTCCAACAGGAGATTGCCGAGCGGGCCCAGGTGGAAGAAGCGCTCCGGGCCGCGCACAACCAGCTTGAAATGCGCGTCCAGCAGCGCACAGCCGAACTCCACCGCCTGAACCAGGCCCTCTCGAACGAAATACGCGAGCGTACCGAAAGCGAAGAGCGCTACCGAACGCTGGTTGAAACGTCGCCCGGCGCAATCTTTCTGACCGACCCCGACGGCACTATCCGATTTTGCAACCAGCAAGCCGCGACCCTCTTTGGCTACCCATCGGCCCACGCCATGGTTGGCCTGCGCAGTCGTACCCTCTTTGCCCCCACCGCCACACGAGAGCACCCGGAATGCATTTTAACCCTGGCCCACGCCCGCAACCAGGAACAAACCATGCAACGGCAAGACGGCACCCAGTTTCCCGCCGAACTTAACTATGCCCTGGTCACTAGCCCCGATGGCGGGCCCAACGCTATGACCATCATCATTCACGATATTAGCGCGCGCAAAATGGCCGAACAGGCGCTGATTGAAAAGGAACGCTTTGCGGCCAATGCGCGGCTGTCGGCTATCGTCGCACACGAAGTCAATAGCCCGCTGCAATCCATCCAATCTATTCTGGGTATCTTGAACCAGGTATCCCACCATGAGCGCGACGAATTTGTCGCGCTGGCCCAGGACGAAATCCAGCGTATTAGCGCCATCTTGCAGCAATTGCTCAATATCTACCGACCCGACACCAGCATCTCCGGGCCCATTGATGTCAACGCGCTGATTGAGCGGGTCTTACTCTTAAACCACAATCTCCTGTCCAAACAGCATATACAGGTTGAGCGTGAGCTTGACCCCGCGCTACCGCTGCTGTGGAGCCGCTCCGACCAGATCCTGCAAGTGCTCTTGAACCTGCTCTACAACGCGATTGAAGCGATGCCAGAGGGCGGCACCCTCACTCTGCATACCCGCACCGAAGCCCACGACAGCGCCGCCCCTGCCGCCACCGGGACAGCATACGACACTCCCCCAACCCGCGCAATACTCGTTGTCGAAGTGGGCGATACCGGCTGTGGTATCGAGCCAATATACCAGGAACGCATCTTTGATACGTTCTTTACTACAAAGGAGCAAGGAACCGGGCTAGGATTGCCCATCAGTCGAAAAATTGTCGAACAATATGGCGGTACGATTACGGCGCAAAGCGTACCGGGGCATGGCAGTTGTTTTGCGCTCACCTTCCCCCTCAACCCCAATCAATGAGCCTGCCAGATGCCAGCGACCGGCAGGGCGATTGCAAAGTCGCTCTGGCGACGACAGACGACGGCTTTTCCGTATTCGCAACCGTTGGTTTGCGCCTTCGGCGCGAGATATAGGGGTGTTTGGCGCGGCGAAGCCGCGCCAAACACCCCCAAAAAGGTGGTTTTGAGGGGCTATGCCCCGCAATCTCCCCAGGTATGCTCGTTGCCCTGGCGACTTTGCAATCGCCGTGCAGCGGCCGGCGCTACGGTATCGGCCCCATACGCGCTTGTGGTAGAATACCGTACATCATGAACCCGATCTGGAATGCTGCCCTATCGTATCGTGATGTGGGACATAGTGAAAATTGGAAATAGAATCCTATGATTGCACATATCCTACTGGTTGAAGATGATGATACCACCCGCAAGATGCTCTCGTTTGTCTTGACGAAAGCCGGTTACCATGTCACCCAGGCACCGGACGGAAAAACTGCTATCAATGCTATCACCAACCCGGATACCTCCCTTCCGCCGCTTGATGTGGTACTGACCGATATTCAAATGGGCAAAATAGATGGTATTCAGGTGATGAATACCGCTATGCAACAACCAGCGCCCCCCGCCGTTATTCTGCTTACCGGTTACGCCTCGGTCGAAACGGCCATCGAAGCCTTGCGAAGCGGGGCCTTCGACTATCTCCGCAAACCCTGCCAGAACACCGAATTACTGGCTTGTGTCAATCGGGCCGTGGAAGAGCGCAACGCCAGACAACAACAAGACAGTATCCTGAACACGCTTACTCAGGCCGTCAGACAATTGCAAGAACACCGGACAACACGCAACGAGCCCCCGCCCAACCAACCAGCAGAGTACCAGAATGGCCATACCACGGGCCCGCAGGAGCATGCGATTGCCCCCGAACGGTACATGGCCTTCGGGCGTGTTTGCATTGATACCTACCGCCACCAGGTCACGGTGGACAACTTCGACTTACACCTGACCCCCCACGAATATGCGCTTCTGCTCTATATGGGGCAACTGATCGGGCGCGTGCTCGACCCGCGCGACATTGTGCGACACACCCACGGCATAGATAGCGATTTGCTAGAGGCGCGTACGCTGTTGAAACCGCATGTGCGCAATCTGCGCCGCAAACTGCCCGAAGGCTACCTGGTGACGATACGCGGCAAGGGCCATATGCTGGTCGTTCCAGACGAGGAAGGCCACAGCCCAAGCTCGTCGCAGGCGGGGTAGTAACGCGAGGGATTCCCCGCCCGCCGCTCACTCGGCCCGCCGCCACACCAGCCGGTTATCTTCCAGCGCCACCACAGCCTGCCCTTGCTGCTCAAGGAAGGTGAGATAGGCCGCCACCGCCCCCGCAAAAATGGCGTATTGCGGCACACCCAGGGCCGGCAATTCGGCACCGCCCGGCGCCGCCTCTAGCGCCTGTCGCACCCGCGCCGCGACGGTCGGCATATCGCCCGGCAATGCCTGCAAGACCATATCGTGCGCCCGGTGGATAGATGCGCGGTTTGCTTCCAGCGCGGCGCCAAGCTCGGCCCGCGGCGTCAATGCGCCATGCCCCGGCACAAACCAGGCCTCGTCGCGCCCGGCCAGCGTGTCAAGGCTGTGCATCTGTCTGGCGACATCGTGCGTGTAGAGTATCCCATGCTTGCTGGCCACCTCTGGCGCAAAGTAGCCGTCGGCCGCAAAGCAGACCCCATCGTAGACTATGCCCACCTGGGCTATACTATGCCCCGGCAAAGATACCATCTCTAGCGCCACCCCCTCTACCGTAATCATCTGGGACGGTTGGGTATAGAGGCGCTCAAGGTCGCCCACCACCGCATGGACGGGCGCCGCCTGCGCCAGCAACCAGCGCGTGCGGAACCCGGCGATGGGGTTGGCCCCCATATGCAAATAGGTTGGCTCCAGGATAGGGTGTTCAATCAAAGCCGCTTCGAGCGGGGGGGCATACACGCGCACGTCGGGCAGCGAACGCAGCACATAGGCATTTCCGCCCACGTGGTCGGCGTGGTGGTGGGTGCTGATGATAGCCCGCAACGATAGCCCGGCTGCTTCGACGGCCCGTCGTAGATTGCGCGCCGAATCTTTGTTGAGCCCGCTATCAATCGCCAGAGCGCTGCCATCGCCCGGCGCAAGAACCCCCATATTGCTGGCACCGGGCAGGTAATAGGTGTGGTCGGTAATCTGTTGCAACGACATTGTTACCATTCCTTTCGTTATGCGGTGACGCGGCTATTATAGCATAGCGCCCTGGCGTAGCGGGCATGACGCCACTGACGGATGATGCGTGAAGCGAGGATAGGTGATGGGAACGCACCTGAACATAGTATGATGTGCAAGCAGTGTTCGTCATTAGCATCACCAGTGTGTTACAATAGTAAAGAGAAAGAACCATGCCAGTGCATTTTTTTACAAGCAATGCCTGCGCTGCGATAGAACCCGACACGACGGTTTCACGATACCACCATACATCAGGGAGGCCCCCGCGGCATCTGCTGATGTATCGTTGTCTCTCTGAGCTATTGTTAAGGAGTATGCATGCACCCCAACTGGAAAACCTGGATCGCGGCTCTCTGCACCGGTTTTGTTGTGCTCCTCCTCTCCGCCTGTGACATACAACTACCCTTCGTTTCCTCTGGCAACGAACCACAACCGGCCCCCGCCCCCACCCCCACGACGGCCCCCGCTGCGCCGGAAGATTCCGCCGATAGCGGCGCTACCGAGGCGCTCAGTAGTACGCTTGCGTTTGCCTCAGACCGCGACGGCCAAGTTGACATTTACACCATCAATCCCGACGGCTCACAGCTCACGCGCCTCACCCGCGAGGGCGGCCACTCGCCCACCCTGTCGCCCGATAGAACCCGCATGGCCTTTGTCTCAGACCGCGACGGCAACGACAACATCTACCTTATGGATACCGACGGTATTACCGCTACCCGTCTCACAGACGACGAGCGCATGGATACCGCGCCGGCCTGGTCGCCCAACGGCAAGCGCCTGGCCTTTGTTTCAGACCGCGACGGCAACCTGGACATTTATACCATGAAGCCCGATGGCGCCAATATCCAGAACCGCACCAACCACCCCGGCGAAGATAGTTCGCCGGCCTGGTCGCCCGATAGCACCCGTATTGCGTTTGATAGTTTCCGCGATGGCCAACAGGCCGACATTTATGTGATGAACGCCGACGGCAGCGAACAAACCAACCTTACCAACAGCGAAGCCAATGAAGGCTCGCCGGCCTGGTCGCCCGACGGTACCCATATCGCCTATGTCGTGCGCGAGCAAGAGAGCGAGAATATTTATGTGATGAACGCCGACGGCAGCGAGCAAACCAACCTTACCAATAGCGCGGCGATTAACCGCGACCCGGCCTGGCTCCCCGACGGCTCCCGCATTGCGTTTGTCTCCAACCGCGACGGCGATTTTAATATCTACACTATGAACCCCGACGGTAGCGACCCCACCCCCATTACCAGCGAGCCAACCGACGACGAATGGCTTGTGGCGTTACAAACCTTTGTCTCTCCCACACCCCTACCGCCAACCCCCACACCCCCGGTCACCCCCACCAGCACACCCGAACCAGGCATTGCAGCCGGCGCGGAGTCGCCCTCTCCTATCCCCGCGGACGATACCCCCACCCCGCCCCCGGACGATAGCTCCC
>DAOTUK010000323.1:0-15714 GCA_034437375.1 Chloroflexaceae bacterium
TCCGCACCCCGGAAGGCGACATCGAAGAATTCTGGAATAGCTTTGCCTGGGAAGAATTGACCGCCGCCGAACAGGAAGCCTGGGGCGTCCTGGGGTGGGAGGCAACCAGTTGGGATGAAGAAACCACCATCCCCGCCTCCGAAGACGCCGACTGGGCCGACCTGTCCTCAGACGAGCAAGCCGCCGCCGAGCAATTGGGCTATACCCAGGAAACCTGGGACGCCACAGACGAATAGATTGTACCGGGTGTGACAGGAATTTTTCCGCTCCTGGGAGTGCGCGCGTCTCGCTCGCCCCGGAACGGGCAAGGTGCCCGCGCTCCCAGGACAGGAACGCAACCATGGTTGATTTGCCACACCTGCTACGTTTTTTTCTCTCCTTGCAAAATTGTTCACGAACCTCTATAATAAACCTGATCTAATTTGTCAATAATCCGGGCTACATGCCAACGTTGGCCCTGCCGAATGAATGCTACCCGGCATACGCGCCACCAACCCGGAGCTTCAATCGGATATACCCCGCATTATTGAGAAGATAGATTACTGGCAACGGTTTTTCTCACCCTCTGATACCAAGCAAGAGTAGCCAACCAGGGAGAGGGGAGCCTGGACGCTCGCGTATAAGGGAGCCCCCATCGGGGGGTGTAATTGACGCAGAGAGAAAGGCTGACCAGAAATCCTGGTTCTGGTCAATCACGGCAGTGACAGACCACACCGGAGGTATCGCCGCGTGCGCGATGTATCCTCCGTTGTTCTGTGCCGCCGGATACCGGGCGTTTTTGTTCTGCACAGTACCCAATATTTTGAAAGGAGACAAAGAGTTGAGCACCAATACCTCTACCGGAGAACTTTTGCAGAAGCGCGAACAGGATTATGGGGCCGACCCCTTGCAGGTACGTAAAACCGACCATTACAAGTACGAGTATGTCCAGTCCTTTGTGGAAAAGTGGGATGCGCTCATAGATTGGGACGCCCGCGCCGCCAGCGAAGGCGATTTCTTTATCCGCATCTTGCGTGAGGCCGGCGCAACGCGCGTTCTGGATGTCGCCGCCGGTACCGGGTTCCACTCCATCCAATTGCTGAAAGCCGGCTTTGAAGTACGCAGCCTTGATGGGAGCCCCAACATGCTGGCCAAAGCCTTTGAAAACGCCAAACGCCACGGCTACATCCTGCGGGCTATCCACGGCGACTGGCGCTGGCTCAAGCGCGACGTGCATGGCGAATACGACGCCATCGTCTGCCTGGGCAACTCGTTTACCCACCTCTTCGATGAACACGACCGCCGCCGCTGCCTGGCCGAATTCTACTCCGCGCTCAAGCATAATGGTATTCTCATCCTTGACCAGCGCAACTATGATGCCCTGCTCGACCTGAAAAAACAACCCTCGCACACCTACTACTACTGCGGCGAAGATGTCCGCGCCTATCCAGAACATATTGATGATGGGTTGGCCCGCTTCCGCTACGAATTTCCCGATAACACCGCCTACAACCTGAACATGTTCCCGCTCCGCAAAGCCTATGTGCATAAGCTCATGAAAGAAGTTGGCTTCCAGCGCATCAAGACCTATGGCGACTTTAAGGAAACCTACCAGGAGGCCGAACCCGACTTCTTTATCCATGTGGCCGAGAAAGAGTACCAGATTGGCGATACCAGTGCAGAAAATGGTGTAGAATGACGGAACAGGCAACTCAGAAACAACCCCTTGCAGGAACGTACACCGGCGTGGTCAAGGACGCCCAGGAATACTACAACAGCAACGATGCCGACACCTTCTATGCGACTATCTGGGGCGGCGAGGACATTCATATCGGCCTCTACAATACGCCCGACGAATCCATCTTTGACGCAAGCCACCGCACAGTAGAACGCATGACCGCCGCGTTGAATAACCTGACCAGCGATTCACGGGTCATAGACATTGGCGCGGGCTATGGCGGCTCGGCCCGCCACCTGGTCAAAACAATTGGTTGTCATGTGTACTGCCTGAACTTGAGCGAGATACAAAACCAGCGCAACCGCCGCATGAACAAGGATCAAAACCTGGATCACTTGATCGAGGTGGTAGACGCCAGTTTCGAGGACATCCCCTGCGAGGATGCCTCGTTTGATATTGCCTGGTCGCAGGACGCCATATTGCATAGTGGCAACCGCCGCCGCGTGCTAGAAGAAACCCGCCGCGTGCTGAAACCGGGTGGTCAACTCATCTTTACCGACCCTATGCAGAGCGATGATTGCCCACCCGGCGTCTTGCAACCCGTGCTCGACCGCATCCGCCTGGAAACGCTAGGGTCATACGCTTTCTATCGCCAGGTATTGGGCGAACTGGGCTTTGAAGAAGTCCAGGTTATTGATATGACCGAACAACTGGTCAACCACTACAGCCGCGTGCGCCAGGAACTCCAGAGCCGCTATGCGGAGATAACCGGTGCTGTCTCGCAAACCTATGTAGACCGTATGATCCAGGGCCTGGGGCACTGGGTTGACGCCGGCCAGAATGGCTATCTCAGTTGGGGTATTTTGCACTTCCGCCTGCTATAACCCCATCATACCGTGCCAGGTGATGTGTGTGGGTAACGGTTCACAAGTAAGTGGATATATCCTGGGAGCGTGAGCGTCTCGCTCCGGGGCGGGCCGGATGCCCGCGCTCCCAGGGGTAGCTCCCCAGGTGTCAACCCTTTTTTTGGTTTGCTGGCTTGCCTCTCGCGCCAGACATGATACAATCAACCCCAGAGACAGTGGTAACCACCGAAAGGAGAACCTATGCAACCGCAGCGCCCCATCCGCGTGATGATGATTTGTACTGGCAATATCTGCCGCTCCCCCATGGCCGAAGCCATCTTTCGCCACCTGGTCAAAGAGGCCGGGCTGGAAGACCGCTTCGAGATAGCCTCGTCTGGTACCGACGGCTGGCACGTGGGCGAACGCCCCCACCGCGGCACCCAGAACGTGCTGCGCCAGCACCACGTCGCCCTTGACCCCGCCAAACGCGCCCAACGCATTACCACCAGCGACCTGGAAACCTACGACTACCTGGTTGCCATGGATAGTATAAACCTTGCCGCGCTGAGCCGCGCCGGCCGTGCTATCCCCCGCCTGCTCGACTTTGCCTCTGGCAACGCCCCCGCCGACGTGCCCGACCCCTACTACGACGATAATTTCGAATATGTCTACCAGCTTGTCACCGACGGATGCCGCGGCTTGCTCCGCCACATCCGCGAACAGGAGGGTATCTAGCCATGCTCCTGGAAGCTCTGAACGAACCGATAACCGCCCACCTGCGCGATATAGGCGATACCGGCGCCATCCAGGAGGCCCGCCCGGTAGGAGGCGGCTGTATTAACAACGCGCTGCGCCTGCGTACCAACGAGAACACCTATATGCTCAAGTGGAATGCCCAACCCCTGCCCGATATGTTTCTGGTGGAAGCAAAGGGCCTGCAACTGATGCAGGCCACCGAGACCGTGCGCGTCCCCACCGTTCTGGCCGCGTCGAATGCCACCGCAACCCACCCGGCCTATATTCTGATGGAATGGCTGGCCCCTACCCCCGGCACCGCCCACCGCATAGACCAGCAAGAGCTTGGGCACCAACTGGCCCGCATGCACCAGCAGGGCACCTCGCCACAACAGCCCCCTTGTTACGGACTCGACCACAACAACTATATTGGCAGTACTCCCCAGTACAATGGGTGGAACGCAGACTGGATAGCCTTCTACCGCGAACGTCGGCTCCAACCGCAGATGGAACTGGCGCAACGCAACGGACGCCTGCCGCGCAACCGGCGGCAAGCGTTGGAAAAGGTTATGGATCATCTCGAAACATTCCTGGGAGGTATCAATCGCCAACCCGCATTATTGCATGGCGACCTGTGGGGCGGTAATGTGATGGTCGGGCCCGGCGGGGCACCAGCGCTCATTGACCCGGCCACCTACTATGGCGACCGCGAGGCCGAGATAGCCTTCACCGAACTCTTTGGCGGTTTCGACGCATCCTTCTACCATGCGTACAACGAAACCTGGGCCCTCGAATCTGGCTACCGCGACCGCCGCGACCTCTACAATCTCTACCACCTGCTTAACCATCTCAACCTGTTTGGCGAGAGCTACGGCCACCAGGTAGACGCGGTACTACGACGCTACGCCAGATAGTGCGACGGGCCTAGGCAAACTCGCGGTCATATATGGTAAGCCGGCGATCTTCGGCGCGTTGCCACGCCATCACGTCGGTGGCGTTCTGCTCCAACCACTGGCGCAGGGCCGCGGCCTCGTGTCCCGTAAAATGCTCAAAATCCTGTTGTGGCGGCTCTTCGCCCTGGCTAATCAAGCTGGCATAGTAGACGATAACGTTCCAACCATGCAACTCGTAGCTGTGTATTTCGGTCACATTATCCAGATTGATAAACTTATTATCTACTTTGATGAGTGTTGCCATCTATTGAAACCCTTTCTCTTTCACTCGCTATGGCGACACGACCGTAGCGCGTCAGCCAGTCTGAGGGCACAAGAACGAACATGCAACCCCTCTCATAGTGTAGAAACTCCTGTTACGAGCGAGTAACACACCCTGCCATAGGAGGCTATCGCAATCTCCCATCGCTCGGAAACTGACGTGCCTGGAAACGCGGCGCATCGGGCCCGCATGCGGGCAAGACGCCCGCGCTCCCAGGGGGTACCCCAGACCCTAGCCGCCGTACAACGCTCGGATGATTTGTGGCGATATGAACCCCTCAATGAGCGACGCCACCAGCACCAGCGGCAAAAACAGCAAGACCCACACCCGCGCAAAGTTGGCCAGCGACCAGAGGATATTCTGGCCCACGCTAAAGCCCTTCGGGGTTGCCATCAGCGACGCCCCGATACGGATACCCAGAGCCGCGCTCAGCGTAAACACCGGCAACTCTACAATACCGTGGGGCACCACATACGCCAGCAAAAATTGCATCGGGCTATCGTCGCCAAGCGCCAACCATTCCCCGCCCAACGTGTGAAACCGCGTGGCGATAAAGCTCACCTGGATAAAGGCCACCAGCGGAACCATAAAGGCAAACAGGCCAAAGCTGAACATGGAAAAGACGTTGGACAAAATCGAAACGCGGATGTTATTCACAAACACCATCAGCGCCAGCGGGAGCGAGGGCGGCGGCGCATACCCCACGTTGCGTATGGCCCGTTCCAACCCCCGGATATAGTTATGGTCGGAGGTTACGGCCAGGTAGTAGCCCAGACCAATGCCCCCCACCACAGCAAGCAACGCCACCGCCAACGGGTAGCGGATTTCGCGCAGCAGAGCCGGCAACTCGTAGCGATAGAAGCGGCGCGGCGAAAGCCCCTTGCCCTCGTAGGCGTCGGGCAACACGCCCGCCGGCTGGTATTCGCGGAAGAAGGTCGTAAACGTACGGCCAATATACGACAGGTTCATTTGCTCGTGCTCACGCGAGAGTATCTCCTCGCGGTTAAAAGCCGCCATCCCAGAGCGGATCAGCGCAATGGCCACCACGACGAGTATAGCTATCGTAATCCAGACCAGATCCCACCGCGTTGCAATCACCAGCAGGGCTTGCAACTGGATAACCACAGCCATAGGGATAAGCACAAAGCTGGCCAGCAAGTTGGCCGCGCGAATGCTGCCCGTATGGCTAGAGATAACGACGGCCCCCGCCACCATCACGAGCGTCATAATGGCGATCATGACCAGCATTTGTACCAGACGCAGAGGCGTCATTGCGTAGTAGTAAAGCGTCGGGTGAATTACCGCCGTAGCCAGCGAGAAGAAGAGCATGGCGCTCCAACTGGTGATAATCGGGGCCATAAACGAGGATGAGAGCTTGCTCACATACAAGTCTCTGTCAAGCACCGGCAGAGCCAGCAACGCTTCCAGGCTGTTGCGCTCGCGCTCGCCCACAAACGAATCGAGCGCGACTATCAGCGAGAAACTGGCGGGAATAAAGCCGACCAGCAGCACCACAAAGGGAATGATGCGGGCGATCAACTTGGGGTCTTGCAGAAAGTCTATAGCAAAGTTGCCCCCCGCCACCAGGGCCACGGGAATAACAAACGTCAGCACAAACGAAGGGGCCAGCATGCGCCAGTCGGTCACACTTTCCCGAAATTCGCGGTTGGCAATCGTCGCCACTACGCCGGCGGGGCGGGTCTGAAGTTTGCCCGCTTTTTGGGGCAACCGAAAGCGCGCGAAAAATTTGAGAAAGCGCATATCGGATAGCTGCTGGTGCTCACGCGAGAGTATCTCCTCGCGGTTGAACATCACCAGGCCGCTGCGTACCAGCAACACCGTGAGCACCAGCAACGCAACCCCAATAATCCACATCACGTCCCAACGCTCGTTAATAATCAACACCGCTGCTATCTGTACCACAATAGCCATGGGCACAAGAATAAAGCTCGACATCAGGTTTGCGGCTCGAATACTGCCAATGTGGCTAGAGATAACCACCGCCCCCGACACCATGGCAATGGCCATAAGCCCCACGGTAATGAAGAGGAGTACCAGACGCGGCAAGGTTACCGCCCCCAGGTAAAGTGTGGGATCTATGGCATAAAGTAAAAATGAAAAGACTAGCATGGCAATATAGCTGGACAGTAGCGGCGTAATGAGCGAGGAGAAGAGCTTGCCAATATACAGCTCGTTATCATTTATTGGCATGGCCAGCAGCGACTCCAGGCTGTTGCGTTCGCGCTCGCCCACAAACGATTCAAGCGCCGTAATCAGCGAAAAGCTGGCCGGCACAAACCCGACTAGCAGGACGGCAAAGGGCACAAGCCGCTCGACCAGACCTACCTCTTCCACAAACCGGATGACCTGGAGCGACGCTCCGACCAGCAGCAGCGGCAAAATAAACGTCAGCAAGAACACAGGCACGACAATGCGCCAATCGCTCATCATATCGCGCACTTCGCGCCTGGTAATCGTTGCAATAGCTCCCATACTCATAATATTGTCCCCCTTTATATCCTGATGGAGATGCGATTTTGTTCTGTACGGTTCGTTGTGGGTGCGTGTGTTGCGGCGAAGAAGGGGTATGCTCCACGCCTCCCACCGGTGGATTTCGAGATTAGACCAGCGAGGGTACACCCTTCCGCAGTTCTGCAACGTCTTCCTGGGTCTGGGACACTGGCTCAGTTACCTGTGCTTCTTGTTCGACAATATGCAGGTAGACTTCTTCCAGACTCCGCGATACCTCGGTGAGCGACAGTATAGGCAAGTTATGCTCCATCATACGGGCAATAATGCGTGGGTTAATCTGGTGGGGCTCGGTCGCGCGGTAGCGGGCAAAGTCTGCGCCAACCTTCTCCGGCTTCACCAGGTCGCTCAAGAGCGGTATCAAGCGGTGATCGGGGGCGGCCAGGCGCAGCTCCCACAGCGGTTCGCCAAGCAATTGAACCATCAGTTGCTCCATGGTGCCTTCGTTAATGATTTCGCCACGCCGAATAATCGCAATGCGATCGGCCAGATACTCGGCTTCTGGCAGATTGTGCGTGGTGAGCAGGATGGTGCGGTCGGCGGCGCGCAGTTCGGCAATGGCATCGCGGACCATACGCGCACTTTGCGGGTCCATCGCCGTCGTTGGCTCATCCAGGAAGAGAATCGGCGGATCGTTGATAAGCGCCCGAACCAGGGCTATCTTCTGCTTCATCCCCTTCGAATAGCTATCCAATCGCCGAAGGCGAGCATCCCACAGATCAAACCGTTTTAACAATGTTTCCGATTGCTCCACCGCCGTAGACGAATCCAGACCAAGCAGGGTACCAAAAAAATGCAAATATTCGAGCGCGTTCATACGGCTGTAGAGGCCGGGATATTCGGTGAGCAAGCCGACGTTCCGTCGCACCAGTTGCGGCGCTTCAACCACATCGTTGCCCCCCACCTGCGCCCAACCGCTGGTGGGCTTGAGAATGGCGCTGAGGATACGTACCGTGGTGGTCTTACCAGCGCCATTGGGCCCGAGCAGCGCCAGCACTTCGCCGGGCTGAATGGACAGATTTAAATTCCGCACCGCCTGGAACGAGCCAAACGTTTTACAAATTTGATGCGCTTCAATCATCCCTAAACTCCTTATTACGATGAGCGGTTGCTTACCTGCTCGCTGTTGCTGTTCTCTCTCCTAGTAAACCTCATGAGGACTGGTATTGTCTACCCTTCAAGGCCGGTGTCTCTTGCACCTGAGTGCTTGACAGGGGGACATGACCGGCCAGAATAACGACTACCTTTAGCAGTATACCAGGGTTTTATGGCCAGATCTATGCTTGCGTCGGGGCCGGGCATGGCACATGCAAAGTCTTACGTCAACGAGAACACCTGGGGAGATTGAGGGGCTGTGCCCCTCAAAACCACCTTTTCCTGGGGGTGTGGCGCGGCGAAGCCGCGCCACACCCCCATATTTCGCGCTGAAGGTGCAAACCAACGGTTGCGAGTACGGAAAATCCGTCGTCTGTCGTCGCCAGAGCGACTTTGCAATCGCCCTACGGGGCCGGGGGAGCCTTGAGCACATACCCCACCCGGCGGCCGGGAGCAAATGGCCAGGAGCGGTCACCTGATGCCGGGCTGATGATCTGCTGATAAACCCGTTTCTCTCCCTAAATTCAACCACGGCAACGTTTATGACATCGTATAATAGGAAGTAGATCAGGAAATAAATACCGTAGGGTTGACCCTTTCTGTCACCAACCCGCAATGGACTGGCCGGCGCAGAGAGCGCATGGTTTTCTGTTCCGACCTACCATGCAATAGGGGAGAGAGAATCCGTCCGCTCAACCGACCACGAAGAAGGGGATGTATTCGTGGTTGTCCAGAGTGTTTGTTCTTGCAAGGAGAGGATTTTCTATGTATTCGACGGATACAATCCTGAAACTTATCAATGATAAGTTTGACGAAGAGGAACTCCGCGACTTTTGTAAGCTCTTGACAGAAAAATTCAATGAAGAGCAGATAAACGATTTCTGCTCGGTTCATTTTCATTCGGTGTACGCACAGTTTACGCCGCATATGACCCGGCGCCAGCGTATCCAACTCTTGTTTGACCATTGCTACCGCAGCAATGAATTCCCCCGGCTGGTACAGTTGGTGCGGCAGCAACAGGACAAAGGGTTGTCTCCGCGTCCAACCGCGCCTCCCCGCCGCAGTATGCCGACGGCCGGCCGGCCCTATCGCCAGAAACGCTCCTTCATCCCCATGCTGTTGCTCATCAATGGCGCGTTACTGGTAGTGGCGGTGGCGTTGCTGCTGCTGGTCGCCAGGCACCACCAGCAGCACTCGCTGGCCGAACAAATCCTTTTCTCGCCAGAACCGCCCGTCCCCACCATGGCACCCGATACGCCGCAGGTAGCGGCAACCGGCCCGCTCACCAATACCCAGGTACAACAATCGCAAACTATGACCCGGACCGAGGAGGATAGCGCCCCCCATGCGCCGCTTGCGCTACCGCCGGGTGAGCAAATTGCCTTTACCACAACACGCGATGGGGACGAAGAAATTTATGCAATGAACCCCCATGGACATATGCAGATCAATCTCACGGGCAACCCGATTGCTTCAGACAAGTTTCCGGCCTGGTCGCCCGATGGGCACTACATTGCGTTTGAGAGCAACCGCGACGGCAACCAGGAAATTTACGTGATGCGATCGGATGGGACAGAGCAGTCAAACTTGAGCAATAGCAAGGCGCACGATGAACACCCCACCTGGTCACCCGATGGAACCCAGATTGCCTTTATGTCGGGTCGCAGCGGGAATGCAGACATCTATGTGATGCAAGCCAACGGCTCGCGGCAAACGCGCCTGACCCGCAACCCGGCCTTCGACCTCTTCCCGGCCTGGTCGCCCGATGGATCGAAAATTGCGTTTGTGTCGGAGCGCGATGGCTCCCGCCACATCTATACGATGCAGCCGGATGGCAGCGAACAGACACGCCTGACGCACGGTGCGGGGGTATACCTCTTCCCGGCCTGGTCGCCCGACAGCACCCGCATTGTGTACGAGGCGACGCTGGACGGCAACCGCGATATTTACATGATGAACGCAGACGGATCAAACCCTATCCGCCTCACCGACGACCCGGCCGAAGATAGCGACCCGGTGTGGTCGCCAGATGGACACTATATCCTCTTTGCCTCAAACCGCAACGATAATTGGGACATCTACATGATGCAGCCGGATGGCCGCGAGCAGCAGCGCTTGACCGAGAACGAGGCGATAGACTGGACGCCAACGTGGTCACCGTAGCGCGGCCAGGGCTATCAAACGTTCGCTTGTGCTGGTGTAGCGTTCCAGATCGTACGAACCGTAGAGCGATTTGAGCATAAAGCCGGCCCGCGCCAACAGATGCTCCAATTCGTAGCGATAGAGCCAGCGCAAGGTAAAGTGCATGACCCGCCGCGACATAGGCCCGGTCAGATTGGTTTCATCGTAGAAGCAGGTCACGTGGCTTGTCTGGGTAGCGATGTCGCTATCTACGGCCACGGTTTTATAGACATGCCGTCCATCGAGGGGGTAGTGTCGTTCGAGGATCAGGCGGTTGTCCTCGTTGATGATTTCGGAGGGGTTGGGGTTGAAAAGGTCTATAATCAGCAATCCGTCGGGGGTGAGAGTTTGCCGGATAGTTTCCAGGGCGGCCAGTTGATCGCTTACCCGTTCCAGATGCATGAAGGAGTTAATGGCGACAAAGGCCAGCGCAAACGTCTGGGCCGGTAGCTTGACAGAGCGAACGTCACCGGTTATCAGCGAGACGCTCGACAAAAGGTTGTGCTGCTCTAGCCTGGCGCGGGCTATCTCTAGCATACTGGGTGAAATGTCTACGCCAGTAATATGGTAGCCATCTTCGGCCAGGGGCACCAGGACGCGCCCCGTGCCGCACATCAATTCGATCAAAGGGCCGTCCGTGCGCTGCGCCATCTGGCGATAGAGGGGCACATCATCGGTGTAGCCCTGGAAGTCGGCGTCATAGTAGCGGGCGAAATCATCGTAGTTTGTCATGGCGTAAAACCGGCCAGCACGACGACAAGCGCCAACGAACCCCCAAGCACCAGCGCACCGGCCAGGCTATAGGCCAGCACTTTCCCACTGATAAGCGGCTCGAAGCGGGTAGAACGCGGCAGGTCATTAACGCTGCTCAGATAACGGGCCGCAGTCGGGTTGACACCGGTGGGCGTGCGTGGTGTGCCCTCCTGAAGCATCGCTTCAATATCTTGCCAGTCTATATCGGGGGCGCTGTGCATCGTTGTGCTGCTCCTCGCCGCCGACAACCGTTCGTCCATAGTGCGTTGCGTAGATGTGCGCGGCGCAGGCTGTGCTATACTGCTCCTCTGGCTCGTGATACTTTCGAGCGTTGCAGAGGATGATTCGCTCTGGTTCACCGCGTTGCCAATGGCGCGGACAATCGTACTCATAACAATAAGCACCAGCAGACCAACGATAATAAGCGGCAACAAACTGTTGCTAAGCGCCACCGGCCCACCCGTAATCTGGGAAAGTATCTGCGAGAGCGCGCCGAGAATCTGGGGCCCGACCAGCACCAGGATAACCAGCAAAGTGCCAAGCCAGTTCATACCCTTTTTCTTCTTTTGTGGTTGCCCAAAGGGATCGCTCATAGTTTCACCTCATATCCTCACCCTCTATTGTAGCATGACATGCAGCCGGTGGCGAAGGGGGGCATTGTTCATTGTTCGGGTGCAGTCATGATTTGTCTGAGAATTTTGGCTGGCACGCTGTCCGAACAATAATTTTACCACAGAGACACAGAGCCACGGAGGAACACGGAGCGTTTTGTGGCAACCCACCAAGTTTTGCCCTGACCGGGGCTATCTATCCTCTCTTGCTCCAAATCTCCGTGCTATCTCTGGGCCTCCGTGTCTCCGTGGTGAGAACTTTTGTCCGGGGGGACTATCTCCCAGAATGGCCTGACAAATCGTGCTTGCACCCATTGTTCACCTATTCGTCATGGTCAAGGTTGCATATACCACGACCCAATGCTATAATTCATGCTATAGCAAGGGGGCAACTTTCCCTTGCTATTCTGTGTTGAGTCATTCTCGACAGGAGGCGTATGGACGCAAAGACTATCATCTACGGTGAAACCGCTATTGACGAGCTGGTTCAGTGGTTGCGCTCAACGGGCGAACCCCAGGATCTCGAAGTGGTGGTACAACAATACCTTGAAATTCTACGAAAGCTCGTGCTGGAGGATCAAGAATGAGTACGACAGTTTTTCATGGCACCCCGGAACAGCAAGCACTGGCTGATGAAATTCTCCAGATCATGAGATTGCAGGGGAGCTTCTATCCGGCTGATGCTCCCATCAAGCAGACGTTGACAAACCTGGCCGATTTTCTCTCAACGCGCCACAACCGCGACCGAACCGTTATGGAACAGGAAATTGACGCCGCTGTGCGTGAGAATCTGAAAGTAACCCATGATGACGATAAAGCCTTCTTAAGCCGCGAAGAGATAGAGGGCGAAGTATTTTATATAACCTCGCGTACGAGAACCTATCGGTCCTATCAAGAAGATATGAGCCATAGCTTTAAGCAGCGGTTTTATGAGCCAGAAAACCCACTCCCCGTCGAGGACATTAGCGTGGTCGTTTCCACCTCTCGCCCGGTGCTCACCTCGGTTGAGCCAGTCTTTATCTCCGACTACTGGCAAGAACAGGCGGCCCACTCTTCGGCCGCCCCCCGACCAGCGGAGCGCGGCGCAGGCACAGCACCCCCGACCCCGGCTATCGCATCCGACCAGTATGACGATGACCACGGCGAGCAGGACAGAGATACCCCCGTACCCGATGGGACGATGCCAGAGACGCCGGCCATCTTGAGCGATACGCCACCACCAGCAGCGTACCAGGGCTCACCAACGCCAATTGCCGCTGAACCGCTCCAGGAGGTACCGCCGGACATCGCGCCCGATACCATCTCCCAGGAACAAAATTATGGCGCAAGCGACGCTGTGCGAGAGGTAACCACCGCACCAGTAGTGGAACCAGACGAGACAGAACGGCCCGGTATGCGTGACACTAGCCATGCCGAAGCGGACACTGTAGCCGCGATGCCCGAAACGCCAGACGACATCCCAGGCGATGAAGCCGAACCACTGGAAACAACGGTGCTGCTTGATACGGCCGACGGGGTGGAAGATGATACCGCAGCCGTGCTAGAAGCGGTGGCAGAGGAACACCTGGACGCGGGTATCACATTGCCAGATGGTACCGAAATCAACCTGGGCATGCCTGTCCAGGAACTCCTTGGGACGCATATAGACACCCTGGAAACCGCGCTGCTGGAACAGTTGGAGAAAGACCCGCTGCGCCGCATCGTACATTTTGGGCGTCGTTGCTACCCGGAGTCGGGCCTGGTTAGTCTGGGCAAAAATGATTTGCGCCGCATCCGCGACTATATTGTTGAAGAGGGTGAACCAATGGCCGATACGGCCATTATCGCCGACCTCTACTACCACAACCCGCGCAACGCAGATTATGAAGGATTCCGCTTCTCGCTCAACTATCGCCTGAGCCGCGAGAAGGATTTTGAATTTGTGGGAGTAGAAGGGTCAAACCTGTGGTCGGCAAAGGGGTTGGCCACGGTGGGCACCAAGCGGGTGAAGGCCGGCGAAATGGCCCAGATGACCTCGTACCTCACAGAAAACCTGGATGATAGCCTGGATAGTCAAGGTGAGGGGAGCCCGGAGCAGACCGGGGTAGCCAGTCGCCATCTCACCTTCTTTGAATGGCAATATGGGATCTTGCCGCTCGATAAAAGCCTGCTGCTATTGCTGCCGCGCCCGGCCCTTCCCGAACAACGGAGCGCCATACTGCGCATTGAATCGCCACAGCACTATTCCAACTTCCTGGTTGAAATGCGCTTCCCCACGGGCAACCGTGGCGGGTGGGTACAAGGGTTCGACGCCTTCTTCCACGAACACCTGGTCGCCGGGGCCATGATTACGCTGGCCCGCACCGATGAACCCAACGTCTTTACCATTATCTACGAAGAAGGGCAAGGCGTCTCCGACCGGCTGCTAACCCTGGATGAGAAGAAGAATAAGCACGCCTTTGCCGATATAACCTATAGCTGTGCTGTAGACAATGATTCGGTTGTCAGTCAAAAGCACTTTGGGCGGGCCAAGAACTTGAAGTCGCTACCCATGAGCGAACGCCGCAAAGCGGATGTCGTGCTAGAACACGTCTTTGAAGTAATGGGCGACAACCAGGGGAGCCGCGAGGAGCCCGCCTACCAGATGGATATGGACGCGCTCTATGTGGCCTACAATGTGCTCCGCCCGGCCTCACGCTCCTACCTGCGGTTGCTGCTCGAAGAACATAGCGATGTCACCTGCGACGATGAGGAACTGGCCATCTACTCGTACCACCCCGAACCAGAAGAGCATGAGCAAGAAGAAGTCGAGCTTGAAGAGGATGAAGAAGAGCAATTGATGCGGCGGTGGGGTCTGTCTTATGATGATGATTGACCCTTACTAGCGCGTGGTTGCTGGTGTGGTGGGGCCCGTTTGCCAGACGGGCCCTTTTGTATGAGCAAAAGCCCGACCAGCACCACCCGGAAGAGGTGAGGTGTATGGCAATAGATGTTTTGGCCGAAGTACGCAACCTGGGTAATGAATCGGTGCCGCTCTCAATGCACCATCTGGTGGCCCTGTCCGGGCTATCCGACTCCCAGATAGCCGCCGTATGGGACGAATGGTTGCACATTTCCGATAAGCGCCGTCTGACGATTGTCAAAGCGCTACTGCTGCTGGCCGAGGAGAATGTAGACCTTGATTTTTGCCAGATGTTCCAGGGGTGTCTGGACGATTCTACCCCCGCGATACGGGCCGTCGCAGTTGAAGGGCTATGGGAAGAGGAGAGCCTGACCATCCTGGGTCGCATGCTCCACCTGCTCGATGACCCGTCCAGCGAGGTGCGCGAGGCGGCGCTGCTCAATCTCGGACGCTTTGCGTACCTGGCCGAAGTTGGCGACCTGCCCGAAGCCTATGCCCAGAGGCTCCAGACCGCCCTCTTGCAGGTGGCTGAAGACCCCGACCAGCCGTTGGAAGTGGTGCGGCGGGCCATTGAAGGCCTGGGCTATTGGAGCGCCTCAGACGTTGTACAAACGCTGGTAGCGCAAGCCTACCAGCATACCGACCAGCGGATGCGAGAAAGCGCCCTGGTGGCGATGGGGCGTTCGATGAACCCGGCCTGGTTCCCCTATCTGCGGCGCGAGTTAGAAAGTGCGCTACCCTCGTTGCGCTACGAGGCCGCTCGCGCGGTGGGCGAGCTTGGCGAAGATGGCCAACCCCTGCTACCGGGCTTGCTCCCCCTGGTACAGGATAGCGACAACGAAGTCGCCCAATCGGCTATCTGGGCCCTGGGGCAGGTGGGCGGCAATCGGGCCCGCCAGGTGCTCCAAAAGGTAGCCAGCGGGGCCAATAGTGCCAGAGCCGAGGCCGCGCAGGAGGCGCTGGCTGAATTGCACTTCTTTGAAGAAGATGCGCTCTAAGAGCCGTAACGGGTGCAGCGTGCGCCAAGGATAGGTGAGGCGAACGCCCACGCACAATACCGCGGGGAAGCACGCAAGGCCGTGGGAAAACAAAGCGGCCGCACCACACGTGGTACGGCCGCCGCCAATCAAGCAAGCAAAGAATTATTGGCTGCCAGTGTTCAAGCCGCCGTCTACGCTACTGAAAACTTCACTGACTTTGCCACCGAGCAGA
>DAOTUK010000324.1:0-5649 GCA_034437375.1 Chloroflexaceae bacterium
GCCCGCAAACCACTGGTATTCGGTAACTCGTTCGGGTTAATTGAGAAATTCATCACAGCCGGAAACTGGCATTTTGGAACATATGTCATAGCCCAAAAGAAGTATTTTTAATTCCAAACAGGCTCTGAGGGAATGGAGATAGAGCGATGTTCCCTCTGGATAGAAGAGCCAGTGGGTGTAATAGGGGTTTGTCATCTCCCCCAGGAGCGCCTTTGATATCCACCAGATGTTCCAGATATTCTGCCAGACATCTTCGCCGGCCTCGCCTGGAATAGCTGGCAGGTGTGTGGGCAAATGTAACAAGAGGGGCCAGGTAACGATACCCGTGAGCAGGGTATAGAGCAGTAGTGCTATGGCATGGGGTGTCCATACACCAGGCGTCCCTTGTTGCGACAGTCTGGTCATCAGTGCTCCGTTCCAATGCGACGGTAAAAGCTCAAGGTTCCGCCCTTGGGCCCGGGCACTTCTATCAAGGCATATTCTCGCTGAAAACGGGGTACCGCTTGCAATAACCCCGTTGTGGACAGCGGAATATAGTCGGGTTGGCGGCGCAACACATAGGCAACATCCGTTTTTTCCGTGCCGGCAATCCCCTGCCCCATCGTTGCTACCGATAGATGGGCAATATGGGTATCATTCAACCCAAGCATATCAATGGTATAGCGATTGGAATAATAGGGCAATGCCCCGGCGATACCCGTCGCAACGACAGCATCCGGGGGCGTGTTGCGCAACAACCAGTACCCTTGTTCGGCTCCCTTCAAAGCCACTTTCTTTTCAACCCAGACGGGTTGTTCGGCAATACGACTGTCGGTCGCGGGAATTTGTTGTCCATAGGCGATAAGGAGGAGGACCACCCCGCCGACAATCGGTATTCTGCCCCGGCGTAGCCAGGGCCAACGTACGGACGGGAGCAAATCCCACAGGGCTACTATCCCATCGGTCAGCAAAAACGCCAGAGCGGGCAGCACAGGAATAAAGAAGCGTCCGAATGGAAACTGGTCACCGCCAACCGCTACCACATAGCCTATGGTCAACACCAGATAGAGCCACAAGAACGCCGCCGGCCCGGCGGGAGGGTGTGTGCTATACCTTCCGCGCAGCACCCGTATGAGGCTTACCCCCAGGAACACAAACAATGGGCCCAGACCCGCGTTCCAGAAAAAATTCCCGGTGTATTGCCCCCCCCGCACCAGTTGGGGCAACGTTGCGCCTACTTTGGCATAGAAGGTATTGGGCAACAAATAGCCATAGTACCAATAGCGCCAGAGAAAGTAGGGGCCATAGAGCGCCAGGAAGCCCAGAAGCACCCCAAGAGCGACGCGAAGGCATGCCGAGCGCCCGTGCTTCTGGCACCGATGGAGGGACATTCCCGTAAAACCGGCCAGCACAAGCCCGCCCACCCCCGCGGCTACCACCAGGGCCCCATCCGGGCGCGTGGCCATAACCAGCGCACACACCAGACCGGCCAACCCACCGGTACGGATGGTATGGGCCTGCCAGATACGCCAGAGAGCAACCAGCGCCAACAATGTCACCAGCGCTGTTTCCATACCGCTCCCGCGCGCCGTATAGAGCAGGAAGGGGGCATTTACCGCGAGCAGGAGCGGGGGCAACCCACACCACCAGCGCCCCCCCCACCACGCCTCGGCCAGACGATAGCTTACCAGGAGCGTGGCCAGAGATATTATGGTACAAAGCACCTGGGCCGTCACAACGGGTTCAAAGCCCAGGGCCATAAAGCCAGCTACCAGTATCGTCCAGAGAAAGTTGGTATAGCCTTCAACCACATCGCCGGGATTGAAGGTTAGCCCAACCCCCTGTACCAAATTTCTCGCGTAGCGAAAAGAGATAAACGCATCGTCAAGGAACCAGGTACCAAAAAGCTGTGGCGTCGCCAGCACCCACAATAGCAGCAACCAGAGCATAACCCGCCGCGCCTCGTTCAGACGCATCGCCGTGAGCACCACTGCGGCCACGCTACCCATCATAAACAAACTCGCACGGGGCAACAATTGCGGCTCGTAGAGCAGCATCGCCACCACCCCGCCACCCGCAACCAGAGCCACCCAACGTATGGTTGATACAAGCGCGGGTTCGTGGCGCATGAGTAGCACGATTATGGCAACGCTGAGCGCCATCCATCCGATGCTTTCCATAGCCCCGTCTGGCGTATGGGACGACACGGCGACTTGATGCACAAGCGGCCCCAGATGACCAGCACTCAGCCATTGCAGGTAGACATCCTGGCCATAGATTGAGGGACGCTGTGGCAGGTACAGCGTATATCTGCGCCATTCGTCTGTCGTTGGTACCGCAAAACGTTCATTGTTGATGGTCAGGTCTACGGCATTGGTAATACCACACCCACATGCCAGTATTGACACCCGCAGCGGGGAGCCAAGCCGGTAGGCCTGGGGGATAAGAAAACTTGCTGATTGTCCGGCACGACGGGCCAACCGTTCGCCAAGATATTCGGGAAGGCCCCACCCTAGAAAGTTATAGAGATGGCGGCCCTCGCCATACTCGTTGATGCTTCCCTCGGCCCCGAGCGGGATAACGATAGTCTGGGGCGAGATAGGCAGGGTCGCTAACCAGAGCAGACCCGCAGCAACCACGGGCAGGAGCAAGCGTATGGGGAAAGGCCAGGGGGGGCCTGTTCTATCGCGTTTCATGGTTCCATCTCGTCTTGTCCCATAGTCCGCTGTCTGTATATGCATACTAGACCAGGAGATAGCCTTGGCTATCTCCACCGGGCATGCATCATTGCAATGCGTCATCGGGTACTGCTTTGCTTCTGATGCTATGGCATGGTCAAACCATGCCATAGTATAGCATAGGTGGGGAAACAGGGTGGAGCCACTAGCGCCCTGCCCCAGGGCGCTTATAACGTCTTACGTCAACCAGAACACCTGGGGAACGGGCGGGGCTGGGCCCCGCAAAACCACCTTTTGGGGGGGGTGTGGCGCGGCTTCGCCGCGCCACACCCCCCCCTATATTTCGCACCGAAGGCGCACATCACCGTCTGCGCATGCAGCAAAACCTGGTGCTGTCGTCGCCCTGGCGACGTTGCCATCGCCCTGGCGCCCTGGGACAGGGCGATGGCAACGTCGTATGGTGATAGGGCCCACATGACGGTAGCTCCGAGGGAGCGGGGGGGCATGCAGTCTGGGGTGGGGATGCGCTTCGTGTCGCGGGGAGGCGTGGTATACTGAGTCCAGCGTGACGGGGTAATATAGCCCATTGCTGACGCAAATAGCCGATGAAGCGGCTCATGGCAGGCCCAATCCTGTCTTGTCAGCAATCGTCCGCGCCAGCGTTTGAAAGTCCTGGTATACCTTTTGCACCGCTGACAGATGTGCGCCAATTGCGCCATCGGCGGATTTGAGATGGAACATCGGTTTGTGGGACTCGTGCGCCATGGGCATCAATGCCCCATAGTTTTTCAGCAGGGCCAATGCATGCGGGTCATTCCTAACGGTGATACCCTCCTCATTGGCCGCATCCAGCACGGCCTGTCTATAGACCTGGGGAATGCGAGCAATCCACCGATCATAGGCTTTGACCGGGCGATCCAGACGCACGGAATGTTGCAACACGATATAGCCCACGGCCTGCATATGCCCGGCGGGGAGGTCTAGATCGGGTACAGGGTTGCGGGCCAGCCGATCTTGCCATTCAGTCCGCCAGCGGCGCAGCGTGGGGCCTAGATTCCGCAGGCCTTGCAGCGAGAAGAGGTCGGGGGCCAGCGGCACGATCACGTAGTCGGTTGCTATCAGTGCGGCACGGTTGATCGCCCCCAGGTTCGGGCCAAGGTCAACCAGAATAACGTGCGCGGCATGCGTTGCTGCGGCCTGCTGCACCGTGCGCCAGAACGCCGACGTGACGCGAAAGGCCCGCTCATCTCGGTCAAGGCACTTAGGCCAGACTTCAGAAAGTTGATCTTCAAAACCAGAGAGAGACAGGTCGCCAACCAGCAACGCCAGTTTATCCTCCGCATCATTCGGGGTGCAGAGCTGTGGGGTTGCAATATCGCCAACCCCCCGCCGCAAGGGGTCAACAAAATCGGAAATCGTCCGGTCGCGCTGGTCGTCGGTGAATATCGTTTCCAGTTGGTCTTCGCTCAAGAAGGCCGAGGTCAAGTTGGCCTGGGGGTCGAGGTCAGCGGCCACCACCCGGAGACCAAGGGTGGTATACATCCAGGCCAGGTGATAGACCAGCGATGTTTTGCCCACGCCCCCCTTATTGTTAAAGAAGGTCAACACGGGAACGCTCATAGCTTCCTCCTCACGATAACCAGGACATGCATATCTTCGACAACAAACTCTGGTGGGGGGTTGCCATTTCTTTCCAGTTCGCGGCGGGCCAGGGCAATGCCCATCCCAAAGCGTTGGACATATCCCAGGTTTTTCATTGCTTCAGCCAGGTGGGGGTTCCGATAGTCGGTTATGCCCGGTTGCCCAAAGTTGCTTCGATTGACCTGGCCAAAGGGGCCGCCCGGACTGAGTATTTCTATGCGATCCTGGAACCAGTGCATGCGGACGGGTGCATGGGTGCTCTCATAGGTTCGGTGCAGGACGGCGTTGCGGGTCAGTTGTTGCAGCGCCACCAGGGGATAATCCGAGGAACGGGTTTCAATGGAGGTGGTTATATCTGCGGAAACCGAGATATGGGCCTGGAGCACCGTATCCAGGGTTCTGAGCGTGTCACTGATAGGCCCGCTCAGCTCTTTTTGATCCTTGATAGGGTCGGTCAGTTCGGTACCGTCAATCCGCACGAACTGGATATAGGCTCCAGGAATGAACGTGCGCGTGTGGGTGCCGACCACCAGGATACCCAGATTGGTGGGGACGATGGGTTCCCCAGGAGCGGCAAAGCGCAGAGAGATGAGTTGCTGTTCAACCGTGCGTTGGTTTTGTTCCAGCAGGTCTATCGGGAGGGCCGAGCGGAGGTATTCCCGTTGAAACAAGTCCAGATCCAGGTCGTCCAGCGTGGCATAGGGAACGGGGCGGACATCGAAGGGTATGTCCAGGGCGCGACGCTTTTCTGCCAGACGGCGCTCCTCATCGGGGGTGGCGATGGCGCGGCGGGGGCCGACCCGTACCCAGACGCGCCCGTCGTAGCGCACCGGGGGCGTGGTAGACGGCGACACGATGATAACGGCTACGTCGCATCCGTTCAGGGTGCGTTTCTGTACGACCATGGAGGCAAAGGGTTGTACCGCCGTTCGCATATCGGAGAGGGTGAGCAGCAGCTCGTCGGTGATGGACAGGTTGGTGCAATGACCATGGTCGTCCACTCCGATAAAGATGACGCCGGGTTGCTGATGGTTCGGCAGGTCATTGGCCAGGGCACAGATGGTTTGTCGTATCTTGTCGCGGTCGGAGAGCGATGATTTACGCTCGACCCGATCCGATTCCATGTCCCCCAGAAGCCGCTCCAGTTCCTGGTCATCCATTGGGTTCTCCTTTCGATATGGGAGGATAGGCGGGCTAAGGGAAAGCGTTGGTTGCTGTTGGAAGCCATTATAGCACGGTCGGGCGGGTATGGTATGTCGTGGACGTATTCCCGCTCATTATGTTCTGCGCGTAGCCCCGATGGGAGGCAAGGGGGCGAGGATGCGAAGCGGTACACCCCCTGACCCCTGAC